>NZ_JBMPOS010000006.1:0-387786 GCF_049340345.1 Undibacterium sp. Di27W
TACCAGACAAATTGTTAATGCGACGGTAACCATTGATCCACCAGGCATCACCATTGTCATCATTGAGCTTGCCCTGGCTGTTGTAGGTGCGTAGCAGGGAAACATCACTGCCACGGCCTTCCATCACAGCATCGCTGTCTTGGACGACAAGGTTACCCGTACCGACGTTGACATAGGTTTTTTCTCCGGTCTTACCCGAAGAAGATTGCCCCAGGTTTCCGCGCCCTCCGAGTGGTGCCAAAGAAGCCTGACCTAAACCAGTACCATTTCCGCTGACAATCGCTACCATGTAATTTACCTTTTCTGTTCGTGCCAATTATTTTTACGACAATTGCAAGCCTGTTGCATGTCGCTTTCGTAAGTAATAATCCAAACATTTCTGAATTTGTTTAGGTGAAATCGAAAATAATTTGCATATCCGTTGATTATTTTTAAAATAATCCTAATTTATTATAAAAATATTGTTGATACTTATAATTAACAGAATAAATGATGGCAACAGCATTTTGTGAAAGGCGTGGTTTTTGAAGGTCAGGTAATGACACCTGGCTGAAATTAAGCGATCAAACGCGCATTTAAATCTGTAGGTGAGCTTTTTTCTGGCTAGAATGACGCCGTGTTTGCGTATTTGCAGCACTATTGCCCAAACCATTACCAGGACTTTATTGATGAATGCCACTACTGCCGCCAGCTTTGATGAGACCTTACAGGAGGCTTTGCGTATCAGCCAAGCTAATGATGGCCCGGCGGCGATCATGCTGTTTCAGCAAGCATTGGCGATGAATCCTCAATCAGCGACGACGTATTGTTTGCTGGCAGCGGAGTACATTACGCTGGGACAGGTAGCGGAGAGTGAAACAGCCTATGCAAATGCGCTGATGCTTGCACCTGACTTCCACTTGGCACGATTTCAGATGGGCCTGTTGCAGTTTACGTCAGCCCGGGTGGCGGTCGCGCTGTTGACTTGGCAGCCACTATTAGCTTTGCCGGATAACAATGCCTTGAAATTGTTTGCCATGGGCTTTGCACATATGGCGCAGGATGATTTCAATGCGGCGCTGGGATATTTTGAGCGGTGCATTATTTGTAATCTCGACATTCCACCTTTGAATACGGATATTGAGCGAGTGATTGCGGAGATTAAGTCCCTGCAGGAGAAATCTGACTTGGCGGCTTCGAATTCTGCTGAGGTATCTCCGGCTATTGCGCCGACTGAAGAAAAAAATGACAACGCGTCAGAGATAGAAACTAATGCGCATTTCTTGCTGAACAATTATCAGCAGCAGGGGCCAGCACATTGATTTTTCATCACTAGCAAATTAATTTGCTTTCAAATTTACCCGATTTTTTTAAATCTTCAATTTTGATGACCCCATGACTAACCCCTATCTGTTGATTTGCACTGAAAATTGACCCATTTTGCTGAATAAATTGCATCTATTGTGACCCACGTTTAGCAAGCTATCCTACTTATCTTGATGAGTAGGAAGCAGGAGTGATTGACGTAGCATTACTAGGTATTATTCGACGCTGGCACATTCGTGACCAGATTCCATTACGCGAGATCGCCAGACGACTGGGCATCTCTCGCAACACTGTCCGGCACTATCTACGCTCCGAAGTCACGGAGCCAGCCTATGCGGATAGACAAACAACAAGCACCATCGATAAATATGCATTGCAGCTTTCAAGCTGGCTTAAAACCGAAGCGGGTAAAAATCGTAAGCAGCGACGAAGCGTAAAGCAGCTTTATCTCGATCTGAAAGAGCTGGGATTTGAAGGTGAGTATGACCGGGTGGCAGCCTTTGCCAGGAAGTGGAAGGTGGATCAAACTGACAGGGTCAATTCAGCTAGCAAACGCACAACTTGGGCTTATTGATGAGCCCAAACAAACCATCAAGAGGATTTTGGACGGAACAAATCGCTCTGAAGTCGACTCTTTGCCAGATCAATTGCAACTTTTTGAGTCTTACTATGCAGGCGACTGAATACCAACCGATCTTAACGGACAGTTACTCAAGCGTCGCCGAATTTAACCCGGAAGCGGGAAGCCTCTATATTTTTGGCGAAGGAGTAGAAGAACGAACTTCGCACGTAACGAGACTTAAGAGCGAAAACCCGGATGTAATCTTTTTGCAGATAATTTCTGAGACGCAAAGTGAATTCAACGTGATTGGTGATAAAGAACCTTACTATCTTCGATCGCAGATAAGTTTCGCCAAATTCTGGGAGAAGGCGAAGGGAACTAGGAAAGTATACGTCGATATGACTGGACTTACACATCCAGTCTGGGCTGCTTTATTACGCGTAGCGTTGAAATTGCCTCAAGAAGTGCTGTTTGTGTATGTCGAACCTAATAATTACATCCGTAGTACTGCGCCTGTTGACGGACAGATTTTTGAATTAAGTGCTCGTATAACCGGAATAGCTCCGTTACCTGGCTTTGCTGTGCTCTCAGCAAAGAGCCACGTAGATCCACTTTTCGCATGCCTCCTAGGTTTTGAGGGAACCCGACTTAAGCACATTATTGAGAAAATCGATCCAAACTACGAGGATATTATTCCGATCATCGGTGTTCCCGGATTCAAGCCCTGGTATCTATTTGAGACCTTTCTGGGTAATCGCACCACTCTCTCGGAAAATTCTATATGGCAGTCAGTCTTATATGCGCCAGCCCACTGTCCATTCAGTTGTTTTTATACTTTAGGAGATTTGCATGAAGAGTTTCCTAACAGAGCAATAAAAATTGCCTTGGTTGGAACCAAGCCTCATGCTTTGGGAGCTGTTTTGTTCCATCTTGCTGATTTTTGCGCAACGGAATTGATTTACGATCATCCGATTCGCAAGCATGGTCGAACCGATGGAACAGAGAGATTGCACGTGTATCACGTATCAGCAATAATGAAATTAGCAAATCAAAAAATAATGCCCCGTTTACCGGGGGAAGTAGCAATGAACTAATATGCTGGACGCTCACTACACGCCGCCGGGAATAGCCCGGCAAATGATTATGGGACTGCCATCGCAGTTTTCTCCAAACTCCGTAGCGGATTTCGCCTGCGGAGATGGAGCACTATTGTCTGAAGCCTTTAAACGTTGGCCAAACTCTCAGTTCATCGCAAACGATATTGATATCAATCTCACTAGAAGGTTGCGCCGGATATATGGAGAATGGAACATAAGTGCTGCTGATTTCCTTTCTGACTCATCTTTGAAACGCTCCAAACTATCTTCACTCCAAAAGAAGATTGACTGTATTCTCATCAACCCTCCGTTTAGTGAAAAAGGAAAAGCGAGAATAAAATCTGAATTTTTTGACTCACAAGTGACTGCCGGTAGCACCATGACTTTTCTTCTCCGTGCGCTGCAGTTTCTTGCACCGAGGGGATATATGGTGGCGATCTTGCCGGATAGCTGCTTTATTAGTCAACGAGATAGGAACGCGTGGAATTTGATTAAGACTCACTTCGCTGTGCAGAAAATCCTATCAAATTCAAGCTCTACTTTCAAGGGTATCGCGGCGTCGACCACTGTGGCGATTCTACACTATCACCATGTTGGACGAGTGATATCACCAGCAGCAGTACCGGTTGTGCCTCGTGAACTAGAGATCATCAGGGGGAAGTTACAGATGCACTTGGTGGATGAGTGGGTGTCTGTAGATGGTTATCCTTTGGTGCACACTTCGAATTTGTCAAAAAATCTAGTAAGTCTACGCGGTTGTCGTACAGTAGACTACAAACACATAATGCATGGACCCGCTGTCCTCGTGCCACGAGTGGGATTAGTTACTCCAGAAAAGATTGCATTTCTACCGGAAGGTGTGTCAGTAGTGCTGTCTGACTGCGTTCTTGGTATTAAGTGCAAAATGAATACTAATGCAAGTCTGCTGAATCAAGCCATCTTGGATGACTGGGAAATTTTTCGAAGTGCTTATGGAGGAACTGGAGCTCCTTATACGACACTGGAGCGAATTCGTGAAGTACTATCAAGTTGCGTCAATGTCCAGTATGTGATGCAACCTCAATCCAAAAAAGCTCAAAGGAATGATAATTCCAAACCTAGAGTAACACTAGTTTTAGACTAATCAACGTACAGAATATTTTTAAAAACATGGTTCAAATTTTAGTGAATATCTAAAATACTGAGTCACGAGAATATAAAAATGCCTGCATTGTATGCAGGCATTTTTATAAATGAAGAAGGAAATACTGCACAACGGCACTAACTCAAAAAATGGAACCCTCAGCATTCCATTATAGGGCAACCATCAACGATGTCCGCAAAAAAACAACATATCTCATGCGATCCAAGCATGAGATGATCATCGAAATGCAATCTCACTTTTCAAGGCAGAAATCTCACCTTCTGCGGCAAGAATCTCACCTTCCGTGGCACTTTACGAACTCACAGATGTTGATAACAAACAGCCTAATTAAACTGGCTAAAATCCGGTTTGCGCTTCTGGAAGAAAGCCATGAATGCCTCTTTCGCTTCTGGCGCATTCAGCATGGCCGAGAAATATTTATTCTCCTCTGTCATCTTGTCACTGATAGCGGCAGGTTGATTGCCTTTCATTAAACGCTTGGTGGTGCGTATGGAGGCTGCTGGCAAGGCGACCAGTTTGGCTGCCTGTTGCTGGGCGTAAGGCAATAATGCCTCCAGTGGCAGGACTTTATTGACGAAGCCGATTTCAAAAGCTTCTGCCGCAGTGAAGGATTCACCCAGCATGAGTTTTTCTGCGGCGCGTTGGTAGCCGACGATTTGCTGGAATATCATGCTGGAGGCAAATTCAGGGCACAGGCCCAGTTGCGTAAAGGGCATGGAGAGTTTGGCATTGTCGGCCAGGTAAATCAGGTCGCAATGCATGAGCAGCGTGGTGCCTATGCCGACTGCTGCGCCGGAAACGGCAGCGATGACTGGTTTGCCTGATTCATTCAATGCCTGCATGAATTGATAGACAGAGGGAATAGCGTCTGACGATGTGATGCTGCTGGCATTCTTCATGAAATCTTCGAGGTCATTACCGGCAGTGAAAATTTCTGGTTTACCAGTGATGAGGATGGCGCGTACTGCCACGTCGGTTTCTGCATCGCGCAGTGCATCTGCCATGGTTTGGTACATGGCCTGGGTGATGGCGTTTTTCTTTTCTGGACGATTGAAGTTGATCGTCAAAATTCCGTTTTCTTTGTGGGTCAGGATATCCATAGTGCTAGTCTCTTTTTTATTGATCAAGTAGATTGTGGTGCGGTAGTCAGCCATTGTAAGGCTTGCTGCCAAAGTGTGTTGCGGAACTGTGGGCGGAAAAAGCCAAAATGCCCTATGCGTCTGGCATCGACGTCTTTGGGATTGATGTAACGGCGCTCTACCCTGGCATTGCTGTAATAGTCATGCATGCTGTCTATGCTGCGGCGGCTCATCATTTCATCGTCGGTAAAGCTCATGCAGAGTATGGGCTTGTGGATTTTATGGTGACCGGTTTGCATGGGGCTACCGTCTTTTTCGACAAAATATTCCGGGCTGCGGCACCAGCGTGACCATTGATAAATCACGCCCTTGGGCAAGTCACCGACCTTGCGCATTTTTTTTCCGGGGAAGTAACCCCAGATGCGGGTATACAAAGGCACGAGAAAATACCACATCAGCCACACCATGCGTTTCAATTGCGGCGCATTATCGCGCCAGTAGCCACTGCCGCAACCTACAGTCAGCATGCCGTCAATGAGATGGTTATCCGGTACCAGGCCAGGCAGTTGCCCGCCTAGCGAATGGCCAACGATGAGCAAGGGTACATCCGGCTGCCATTCTTTTGCCATTTTCAGGGCGGCATTGTAATCACGCTCTGCCCAGATCAGGATGTCGGCATCAAAACCGCGTAATGAATGACGGTATTGCTCGGGGATGGATTCACCCATGCCGCGGTAATCAAAACTCAGTACGGCAATGCCATTTTCTGCCAGGAATTCAGCAAAGGGTTCGTAAAAATTTTGCTTCACGCCCATGGCTGCCGGCATGACGACAACTGATTTTATTGTGCTTGTGGGTGTGAATTTTTTTGCTGTCAGCGCAGCGCCGTCAGCGGTGATAATTTGTACCGTCTCCATCATGGCTCCTTCAAACTCAGCTCATTAAAAAAAACCGCGCAGAAAATACAGTCTGCGCGGTTGTTTTTGCTCAGGCAGGCAGCTTACATGCGTTCAAAAATACCTGCTGCGCCCATACCTGTACCTACGCACATGGTAACCATGCCGTATTTGAGGTTGTTGCGATGCAGGGCATGGATAGTCGTTGCAGAACGGATCGCACCGGTTGCACCCAGTGGGTGACCCAGGGCAATCGCGCCACCCATAGGGTTGACCTTGGATGGGTCCAGACCCAGGTCTTGTACGACGGCCAGGGATTGTGCTGCGAAAGCTTCATTCAATTCAAACCAGTCGATCTGGTCTTGTGTGATGCCAGCGGCACGGCATGCTGCCGGGATGGCTTCTTTAGGACCGATACCCATGATTTCTGGTGGTACGCCACGTACTGCGAAAGAAGCGAAACGTGCCAGTGGTGTCAGGTTGAATTCTCTCAGGATTTTTTCGCTGACCAGGATCAGGGCACCAGCGCCGTCGGAAGTTTGCGAGCTGTTGCCTGCAGTGACGCTGCCTTTGGCGGCGAATACAGGCTTCAGTTTTGCCAGGCCTTCGATGGAGGTATCTGGACGTGCGCCTTCGTCACGGCTGACGGTACGGGTTTTCAGTTCGATTTCGCCCGTTGCCAGGTTAGGTACGCGGTCGATGATATCGACAGAAGTAGTCTCTGCATCAAAGTAGCCAGCGTTTTGCGCAGCGATGGCACGTTGATGTGATTGCAGGGCAAATGCATCTTGTGCTTCGCGGGATACTTTCCATTGCTGGGCGACTTTTTCTGCTGTCAGACCCATGCCGTAGGCCATGCCTACGTTTTCATCTTTCAGGATGGCCATGTTCATCGATGGGTTGCTGCCCATCATGGGGACCATGGACATGGATTCGACACCGCCAGCGATCATCACGTCAGCCTGGCCAACGCGGATGCGGTCTGCCGCCATCGCAACGGCAGTGATGCCGGATGCGCAATAACGGTTGATGGTAACGCCACCGATAGTGTTAGGCAAACCGGCCAGCAAGATACCCATGCGTGCCAGGTTCAGGCCTTGTGCGCCTTCAGGGAAAGAGCAACCGATGATCGCATCTTCAGCCAGTTTAGGATCAAGGTTAGGTACTTGTGCAAAAGCAGATTGCAGTACGCGCACCAGCAAGTCATCAGGGCGGGTGTTACGGAACATGCCACGACCAGATTTACCGATCGGGGTACGGGTAGCAGAGACGATGTAGGCGTCTTGGAGTTGTTTAGTCATTTTTGATTACCTCAATTCGTTAAGGTCAGCTAAAACTTATTCTCAACAAAGACCCCTCACCACAGAGGCACAGAGACACAGAGGAAAGGCGGAGAAGATCGAGTTGCCAGGTTATTCTCTGCGTCAACTCTGTGTCTCGGGGTTTCTGTGCTTCGGTGATGAGAGGTCTTGGATCTTAAGTTTTTCCTTTTTAGTTACGGACTGGCTTGCCAGTTTGCATCATGCCCATAATGCGCTCTTGTGTTTTTGGATGATTCAGCAATTCCATAAACGCCTTGCGCTCCATGTCGAGCAACCATTGTTCGCTGACCAGGCTGCCATTATCGATGTCGCCACCGCTGACCACTTCAGCAATCATTTTGCCCAGTTTGAAATCATGTGCAGAAATGAAACCGCCATCACGCATATTGATCAGTTGTGCAGCGATCGTGGCGATGCCATGACGGCCAGTGACTGGCACCAGTTTGCGCATAGGTGCGCGGTAACCGGCATCAAACATGGCGCGTGCTTCAACTTTCGCAACGTGCAGCAATTCGTAAGGATTGAAGACGATGACGTCATCCGCAGACAAATAGCCCATTTTCTGTGCTTCCAGCGCAGATTTGGAGACGGCGGCTGTGGCTGCATTGGTGAAGTAGTTTTTCAGGAATTGCAGCAGATCCGTACCTTTGGCATCTGCCGCTGCACGTACTGCTGCTTCTTTCAAACCACCACCACCAGGAACCAGGCCTACGCCCACTTCTACCAGACCGATGTAAGACTCTATGGATGCCACGCGTTTGGCTGTGTGCATCATCAATTCGCAACCACCACCCAGTGCCAGGCCAGATACGGCAGCAACTACAGGGATGTTCGCGTATTTCAAGGCCTGATGCGCATTTTGCAGGCGGGAGATTGCTGGTTCTATGGCTTTTACACCACCGGACATGAACAAAGGCAGCATCGCTTGCAAATCAGCACCGGCAGAGAAGGCGCCGCCGTCAGCCGCGTCTGCACTCCAGATGACCAGACCCTTGAAGTTTTTCTCGGCTTCAGCGATGGCTTTTTCCATGCCTTCGATCACGCCTGGGCCAATCACGTGCATCTTGGTTTTCAGTGACAGGACCAGTACGTCGTCATTCTGATGCCAGATACGGACGGATTCATCTTCAAAGAAAGTCGTTCCAGCAGTTGCGCCAGTTGCCACGCCTGTGCCCAGTACCGGCGCGCGGAAAGCTTGACGGTCATATACGGCCAATGTAGAACGTGGCACGTAAGTATTGCTGGCAGGTGACCAGGAGCCTTCTGCAGTATGAACACCCGTGCGGCCATCAAATACCCAGGCTGGCAGCGGTGCATTGCACAGTGCCTTGCCTGCATCGATATCTTCCTTGACCCAGCCAGCCACTTCTTGCCAGCCAGATGCCTGCCATGTTTCGAACGGGCCCACATTCCAGCCAAAGCCCCAGCGCATCGCAAAGTCGATGTCGCGTGCATTGTCAGCAATCGTTGCGCCGTGAACGGCGATGTAATGGAAGGCATCACGGAAAATCGCCCACAGGAACTGTGCCTGTACATTGGTCGATTCACGCAGGGTCTTCATTTTCTTGACCGGGTCTTTTTCTTTCAACATGCGGGCGACGACGTCGTCAGCCTTGGCGCCACCAGTCACATATTGTGCTGTAGCGAAGTCCAGGCGCTGGATGTCCTTGCCAACTTTTTTGTAGAAACCGGCACCGGATTTTTGACCGAGAGCACCTGCAGCGACCAGTTTGGCCAGCACTTCAGGTGTTTTATAGACAGCGAAGAAAGGATCATCAGACAGATTGTCTTGCATGGTCTTGATGACATGGCCCATGGTATCGAGACCAACCACGTCAGCAGTACGGAAAGTACCGGAAGAAGCACGGCCCAGTTTTTTGCCTGTCAGGTCATCGACGACATCGACAGTCAGACCAAATTTTTCTGCTTCATAAATCGTTGCCAGCATGCCGAAGATACCGACGCGGTTGGCGATGAAGTTAGGTGTGTCTTTGGCGCGAACGACGCCTTTGCCCAGTGTCGTTGTCAGAAAGCCTTCGAGCTGGTCGATGATTTCTGGACGGGTCGCAACAGTAGGTATCAATTCCACCAGGTGCATATAGCGTGGTGGGTTGAAGAAGTGCACGCCGCAAAAACGGGCTTTCAGTTCTGCATCAAAGCCATCAGACAGGGCAGTGATGGACAGGCCGGAAGTGTTGGATGCGAAAATCGCATTTGGTGCAATGTGCGGTGAAACCTTCTTGTACAGATCATGCTTCCAGTCCATGCGTTCTGCAATGGCTTCGATGATCAGGTCGCAACCGGCCAGCACGTCGAGGTTGTCTTCGTAGTTGGCAACTTCGATCAGTGCTGCATCATCCTTGTTGCCCAGCGGCGCAGGATTCAACTTTTTCAGGTTTTCGATGGCGCGCAGGACGATGCCGTTCTTTGGGCCTTCCTTGGCTGGCAGATCGAACAGGACGACAGGCACTTTTGCATTGATGCAGTGGGCAGCGATTTGCGCACCCATCACGCCAGCGCCCAGAACGGCGACTTTTTTAACGATGAAATTGGTCATTTTTAACCTCAAGAGTTTCGCGCCAGCCCATCCACATGGGATGGCGCGAATGTTTGATTAGAACAAGTCAGCTTCGAGTGACAACAGGTTGGCAGAACCAGAACGTGCCTGACGGATCAGCATCGCTGTTTCCGGATACAGGCGGGCAAAGTAGAAACGTGCTGTTGCCAGTTTGGAGACATAGAACTTGTCGCCAGAATCTTGTTTTTCAAGAGCGATCTTTGCCATTTGTGCAAAGAAATAGCTGTACACCAGATGACCGACTACACGCAGGTAAGGCACCGCAGCAGCGCCGACTTCATCCGGATTCTGGAAAGCTTTCATGCCGATTTCCATAGTCAGCTTGGTGACCTTGTCGCCCAGATCAGCCAATGGCGTGATGAATTCCGCCAGTGCTTCGTTAGTGCCATTGGCTTCAACAAAAGCCTGTACCTTGGCACCGAACTTGCGCAGTTTTGCACCGTTGTCCATGAGGATTTTACGGCCCAGCAAATCCAGCGACTGGATCGTGTTCGTGCCTTCATAAATCATGTTGATGCGGGCATCGCGTACATATTGCTCCATGCCCCATTCAGCGATAAAGCCGTGGCCACCGTAAACTTGCAGACATTCAGAAGTTGCAGTCCATGCATTGTCAGTGATGAAGGCTTTGATGACTGGTGTCAGCAAGGCGACTTCGTCAGCGCAATCTTTACGGACTTGTTCGTCAGGGTGATTGAATTCTTTATCCAGTTGCAGGGCAACATAAGAACAGAATGCACGTGCACCTTCAGCATAGGCTTTTGCTGTCAACAGCATGCGGCGTACGTCAGCATGAACGATGATAGGGTCAGCTGGTTTGTCCGGTGCCTTAGGGCCAGACAGGCTGCGCATCTGGATACGGTCTTTGGCGTAGACCAGGGCATTTTGGTAAGCCACTTCTGTCAAGCCTAGGCCTTGCATGCCTACGCCCAGACGTGCAGCATTCATGAACACGAACATCGCATTCAAACCCTTGTTCGGGCCGCCGATGAGCCAGCCAGTTGCACCGTCCAGATTCATCTGGCAAGTGGAATTGCCGTGGATACCCATTTTTTCTTCGATCGCGCCGCAGAAAATAGGATTGCGCTCACCAATGCTGCCATCTGCATTCGACAGGAATTTAGGAACGATGAACAGGGAAATACCTTTCGAACCTTCTGGTGCACCTGGCAGACGTGCCAGTACCAGATGGATGATATTCTCAGCCATATCATGTTCACCGGCAGAGATAAAAATCTTTGCGCCTGTGATTTTGTAGCTGCCGTCAGCCTGTGGCTCTGCTTTGGAACGCAGCATGCCCAGGTCAGTACCGCAATGTGGCTCGGTCAGGCACATGGTGCCAGTCCAGTCGCCAGAGATCAGCTTGGGCAGGTACAGGGATTTTTGTTCTGGAGTGCCATGCTCATGGATACATTCATAGGCACCATGGGACAAGCCTGGATACATGGACCAGGCCTGGTTGGATGAATTCAACATTTCATAGAAAGAATTGTTGACCACCAGTGGCAAGCCCTGGCCGCCGAATTCCGGGTCGCAAGACAAAGCAGGCCAGCCAGCTTCCACATATTGCTTGTAGGCTTCTTTAAAGCCCTTTGGTGTCGTGACAGTGTGGTTGGTCTTGTCGTGGTGGCAGCCTTCGCGGTCACCGGAGTGGTTCAGTGGGAACAATACATTGGCAGTGAACTTGCCGCCTTCTTCCAAAATCTGGTTGATGATGTCGCCATCAACATCAGCGTGCTTGGGCAGCTGTTTCAATTCTTCTTCTACATTCAACAGCTCATGCAACACGAACTGCATATCACGCAATGGAGCGATATATTGACCCATGATTTTCTCCTGACGGCAAAGTTAAAACGGTAAATGTGGATACTAAATTTTTGCGACTGTGCCAGCTCAGGCTGTGACCTGCACCGGCGCGTAATACTCGATCATTCGTTCAAATCCGATCTCGGCACGGCTTACACTGCCCGGCTTGCGCAAGAAACGCGCATCATGGTGCAGGGCTAAGATGAGGCCATACATTTCATACACAATCTGTTCAGGTTCGACATCATCACGCAAATGGCCCAGTTGTATCGCCTGTGCTGCGGCGCGGTGCAAGGCACCCTGCCACGCGTGGACCATACCAACCAGCTCATCCCTGATGGGCCCTGCCCTGTCATCGTATTCGGCTGCACCGCTGATGTAGATACAACCAGATGCAATCTCTACCGTGACGCGCTTGACCCATAAGGCAAACATGGATTGCAAACGCGGCAAGCCACGTTCTTCTTTCATGCTTGGATAAAACACCTCTTGCTCGAAATGATGGTGGTACAGCTTCAGCACTTCGATCTGTAAATCTTCACGCGAACCGAAATGGGCGAACACGCCAGACTTGCTCATGTTCATCTTGTCGGCCAGCAAACCTATGGTCAGCCCCTCGATACCATCACGGCTGGCAGCGTCCAGGGCTACATCCAGAATGGCGGCGCGGGTCAGTTCCCCCTTGCGCATGAATTTTGATGTCATATTCATATTACATTGATTGTGTTGAAAAGATTCATGTCTGCCCGTAGTGACCATTAAGTGAAGCAAAAAGTGATGCAAACAAATGAATTTATCGAACGCTCGTACTATTATGCACAGCGCATGAAAAGTCAAACCAGATTCCGTCTTTAGAGGAGAGTATCTATTATCAGGACTTACGCAAAACCGCCCCAGCTGCGTTGCAGCGCCTCGCCGTACTAAAGTACTGTCTTCGTTGCTGCGCCTTGCTGGGACAATTTTGCGTAAGTCCTGAGAGCTTTGCCTCCTGTTCTTTCTTTTTTTTGTTTTCTGCTTAATCCTGGCTCAACCCCGACCTAGTCTTGATTATGCGTCTGGTCCAGTTGTCGCCGGTCGCGCTTGGTGGGCCTGCTTGTCATGGTCGCAGTTGGTTCGCGGAAATACTTCCTGTCTTCTGCCACTTTGGCGCGTTTTGCTGCACTTTCTGCCGTTTCTTCATACATGGTCTGGGCAATGGTTGCCGAGCCACGGGTTTCCAGTATGCGCAAGACCCTGACTTGCCAGACCTGCTCAGCCTGCTGCACTTCGATCAGGTCGCCGACTTTGACATTGTGGGCAGGTTTGACGCGCTGCTCGTTCTGCAAAGCGCGGCCCAGCTCTATGGCATTGGTGGCCAGGCTGCGGGTTTTAAAGAATCTGGCTGCCCATAGCCATTTATCGATACGGGTGGTCTCACTCATGAAGGTTATCGCTTTTCAGTTCAGGATAAACTAGCTTTGTAAAGCAAGTATGACGTTAAAAAATACGTTCATTCTATTTTGATGCAATTTATGGCAGCTGTCAGTCAATTACAAGGCATTTTCGCCCAATGTTTGTGCATACAACAAAGCCTGCCATTAAGTTGAGCTATGTTGCAGTGCGCATAGACAATAAACTGAACGACCGTACAATTCGGCAAAGATTTGTATTAATTTATTTACATTCGCATGCTTGCCAATTTGGCCGGATCAGCCCATGAGCTCTGTTGAAGAACTAAGTGGAAAAAAACGCGCGATTCTCATTGCTGCAGAGAAATGCTTTGCCGCGCAAAGCTACGAAGGCGTATCCATCCGCGACATTGCCCATGAGGCTGCCGTACCCATCGCCCTGATAGGCTATTACTTTGGCGCAAAGAATGAGTTGTACCACGCCATCTATGAACACCACAGCGGCTATATCGCCGAGCGCCTGAATGGCTTGCGCCTCGCACGCACGCATAGTGCACCCGGTACCACGCTGGAAGCCATCATCGCCGCCTTTGTACTGCCGGTACTCAAGCTCAATGAAAAAGCCGAAGGGGCCAATTTTTCGCGCATGGTCATGCGCGGCGTCATCGATCAACATGAAGCCAGCGAACGCATCACCCGGGAATTCTACGACCCTATGGCTCGCGAATTCATCGCTGCCCTGCACGATGCCCTGCCCCATGCGTCTGCGGAGAGTGTCTACTGGAGTTATCAGTTCGCTCTTGGTGCCCTGCTACACCATGTCGTTGATACCCGCATAGAACGCCTGTCTGATGGCCTGTGCCCGGCCCGCCAGGCTGATCAGGCGGCACCACATCTGCTGCGCTTCATTACTGCTGGTATCAAGGCGGCTACGCAGGCTGGCTGAGCCAGGTTTATAATCAACTTTAAAATTCTCCAGAAAAACTTGTGAACTCAATGAGGCAGAAAGTAGCTGCAACCAGCTCACTTTCTGCCTCAAACTTAGCTGCTACATCTCAACCCTACACTTTATCAATCTCGATATTCGCTAGACGCTGACGAGTATTTTGATCAAAATATTTGCCAAGCAAACCTTCCGGGAAGTACGAACGATTACGTTCACCCTCAACCACCACCTCACCTGCATCAATACGGTCTATCAGGGACTGACTCAAGCGCAAACCCGCTGGAATTTGGCGAAATGCCTGGGAGCGGATCGCATAGAGCTTGTCTTGCCAGGGCTGATGCGCCACCCCTTTAGCGTCTGGTACAAGATCTTCATAAGGTTTGAAGATAACATGCTCCGCCAATCGTTGAAGCATCCAACGCAAGGCACCATCAGAAAGACCGCATTGATTGCTGATCTTGGGGTAACCACCGCCAACATCGGCATGTGCGCCAGGGAATAGCGTTTGGGTGATGCCTTCACGATTAGTCCAGAAGGTGGGCGTAAAATCCGTACGCTCTTCATCTGCAGCGATAGCATGAAAACCAAATTGCACTTTGGTATTGAGTTCGCCATTGGCAAACTCGAACAAATCAGTGGGTGTTCCATCTTCACCGACAAACTGCGGGATGCCGAGAGCGCCAACAGTATCCCATACCGCAATCGCCTTGATGCCTACTTCTTTTTGATAAATAGGCTGAGGCTCATGACTCAGTCCAGAAAGAATAGAGGCCTTTGCCAGATTGATAAAATTGTCTACACGAGCAATAAAACCAGGGCTGCGGCCATCAGGTGCCTTGCGAAATTCCGCCCAGGCTGTCATGCCCGCGGCATAGGCAGCAGGATCACCGCCATCACCGAAACGCATTTTTTTCCAGTCCAGCAATCCTTGTTTGACTATCAAGCCCGCAAGCGCACGGGCGGTATAAGCGCCACGCGAAAATCCTACGATCACGATATTGTCGCCCTCTTGCCAATAGCGTGACAAGAAGGTGTAAGCACGCACGATACGGGCAAGTATGCCTGCGCCTGTCGAGCCTTCTGCGTAGCGGGTCAGGATATTTTCGGAATCACCAACTCCATGCAGGTATTTGACCACCTGGACTTTATTGGTGGCGCTATCGCGATATTCCATCTCAAATTCTTCCTGAGCAGCTTGCAACGCTGGTGTGCCAGCAAGACGCTCAAATAACTTCTGTACATTCGATGGGGTGGGATTACCTTTTTTATCTTTTTCGCCAGGACCATTCCAAGTACCATCGAGGCAGACGACTATCGTTTTACTCATGCTGATCTCCTTATTAAAGTAATGCCTGCTGGTGCAGGTCTGTAAATGAGTTTGAAACTGCAAAAACAGGATGCATTTTTGCTGCCTCAGCCCCAAAATCTTTACCAGGCATACAGATGTTTTACTCAACAGTCGCTAAAGAATTGCCCAAGTTCCAGGGTCTGCCATATCCTCAGGCAGCAAGTCATGATTTGCTTCTTTAGCAAAAAACTACACTTCAAAACACAAGACTGTTAAAGCAAGGCCCAGCATGAATGTTCATAGTAAAATGTTGCCAATTAGTATTTATATTAAAATAATTTAACAGGCAGAATTGTACAATATTTTCTTACTGAAGTTTTATGTTTTTTACATCTACGCATGCATTCGGCAGTTTCACCATGCGCTTGCGACTTTGGGTTCAGTGTTCAATTTTGCCGCCATGTTTGTAATACAATGCCAGCCAAACAACTACACAGTCAGACAGTCAGGCAGAGGCAAGAATGGAAGCCATCATCTTCATAGGACTACAAGCGAGCGGCAAATCTTCTTTTTACAAAGAGCATTTTTTTAATAGCCACTTGCGTATCAGCAATGACTTGCTGAAAACAAAAAACCGCCAGGCCCGTTTACTGGAATTTTGCTTTGATACCAGCATGCCCTTTGTCATCGACAACACCAATCCAACAAAAGAAATCCGGGCTAGTTATCTGGAACAGATCAAGGCCAGACAATGGCCTGTGACTGCGTATTACTTCAAAACTGATTTGGAAAGAGCGCTGGCATGGAATAGCCAGCGGCAAGGCAAAGACCTGGTACCCAAAGTAGGCATACTGGATACCCATAGAAAACTGGAAATCCCCAACTATGACGAAGGCTTTGATCGCTTGTATTACGTCGATTTGATAGATGGCAAATTAACAGCCACAGATTGGAAAAAATGAAGTTTGATGAACTGGAAAAACTCATGCGCGGCTATGAAACTGCGCATGACGACTACGTCCCCAACGGGACGTATATGGTGGCGCGCATTGATGGCCGAGGCTTTACACGACTGACCAAAGAAACCTGCAACTTTGAAGCACCGTTTGACATCAGGTTTCGTGATCTGATGGTAGAAACCTGCAAGCATTTGAGGAATTGCGGCTTCAAGGTCATTTACGCCTACAACCAGAGCGATGAGATTTCCTTATTGTTTGACCTGCATATCAATGCCTTTGGCCGCAAATTAAGAAAATACAATTCCCTGCTGGCGGGTGAAGCATCGGCCAAATTTAGCCTCATGCTGGGCCAGGTAGCAGCCTTCGATTGCCGTATCTGCCAATTGCCCAGCCAAAACCTGGTCGTCGATTATTTTCGCTGGCGCAATGAAGATGCCAACAGAAATGCCTTGAATGCACATTGCTACTGGCAGCTCAGGAAAGAAGGCAAATCGCAAAACGAGACCACCAGCTTTATAGAAGGCAAGTCGCTGGCTGAAAAAGAAGCTTTACTGCAAAGCAGGGATATCAATTTCAAGACCCTGCCGCTATGGCAAAAACGCGGTACTGGTTTGTATATGATCGAAGAAGAAAAAATCGGCTTTAACCCAAAAGAAAATAAAGAAGTTGTTAGCACCAGAAAAGCCTTGAAGACAGACTATGAATTGCCACAGGGGGACGCATATAGTGAGTTCTTGTGGCAGCTACTAAAAGATAATGTCGACTGATCATCGTTCTGTACAGCAGGCCCCCTTGCAAGCCTATGCGCTGTCCCCCATGTTTGCACCGCTGATCTGGCTACTGGCTGGCGTCATGACAAACTTGGCTGGACGTGGTTTAGCCTGTATGCATTGGGGATGAAATCTATGTTCCTGATTTTGCTCCTGGCAGCTTCTTATCTGCTATGCATACCCTTGCTCTTCATCTGGGCCAGTTGTACACAGAAACTCAAAACAAGCAGATACGCGGGCTTCATTTTCGCGGTCATCACTGCGGCAGGCATGGGCTTTTTGTATGCCCAGCCACAATTCCAGGATGCGCGCCCCACTACCCGCAACCTGGTCTATCTGGCTTTCATGTTACTTACTTGCCTGGGCATGTTCGACAGTTTAAAAAACATTTTCGCTAGTAATGACAAATACCTGGCGCCCGCTGGTATTAGAAGGATGGGCCAATACCGCAGCCCATGGGGCATTTATTCCCTGCTCACGGGGAGCGTCGCCATCATCCTGATCGCTGGTGTCAATTATCTGAAATCCATCAACTTCCATCTGGATATTTCGCATTATTTCGCGCCTCAAAATGGAGGCGGCATGTTACCTGAAGAAGCTTACCTGGCGACCATCTTTGATATCAGCCCCAATCATTTAATCGACTGGTGTTTTTATGCTGCTATCGTCCTGGCCATGTCTGCGATTGCAGCTGCCCTGCTGGCAAGAATGAGGCTTGAAAATCCTCTGTACCGGGCAATCGGCTGCATCTGCGGTGTGCTGGCTTTTGCACTGATAGACCCAAGGCTGGCTGTTTATGCCGCGTTGGTCTACGGTCTTGCTGAGTATGCAATACACAGCAAGAGCGCAAGATAAAGCTGGTTCAATTGCCTAAACCCGATAATAAATCCTGAAACACTTCAGGAAGAAAATACCAGGTTGCGCAAGCGAGTATTGCGACCACGATGCCAGCACTGATCAGCCATTTTTTTGCCGTGGCCAGCCACTGCCGCATGTCGGATATTCTCTTGTATTTACCTTTGTATTTTTCCTTTTGCTTCTTCTTATGCGGCTCTTTTGTATTGCCGCCGGCTTGCAAGGTATGGCACATTTCAAAATAATTTAGCCACCATTGCACAGAAGCAGAATTGACTTCATAGACCAAAACATCCCTGGCTTCATCATGCAACTCCTGCATCAGTTTATGCATGGCCCGGAAATTCTCTGCATGTCGCAAAAACTCCTGAAATCTTGCCTCATGCGGCGGCGCACGCAAAAAACGGTATGCGATCGACGCAGGATTGCTGGCGGGCAGCTCAAGGGTGTGATTACTCCACTCACGTGCCCTGGCTTTACGTATCAACTCCAGGATGGCTTGTGAGTTTGCCCTTCCCTTCTTGCCTATGGTTTGCTGTTGCCAGTCGTAGTAAGCGATCAGGAGTTTGACCAACAGGTAACGGCTGTCAAATTCTTCATTAATCACCGTCACGAATGCTATCTCTAGCTTATTTTTGAAATCCAGATTTTCCCAACCTGCTTGCTGCAATAAATGCTTTAGTTTGCCTGCCCTTTGCCTGGCATCTGTCCTGAGCAGGCTTTTGCAAACGCTTGCAGCGGCAATATAGGGGTCTGGGCTCTTATCCAGATGTACGCCACCTGCCTTGCTGTCCGAACTATCGCTGCCTCCCAGGCTGACACCCGCTTTCTTGGAAAAATAGCGGGTCAGGGGCCGCGGGCCTGGTGCCCATTTTTGCGTCTGTTGCTGTTCAAGCTGCGTATCAGTTTCCAGGCTCAAATCCAGCTTGGGTTTCCAGTCCAGGGTTTGGTCCAGCAAGTGCGCAGGGAAAGTCTCAGCCTGGCGTTTTTCGTTTGCTGCATCAGCATGCCCGGCAATTTGCGCTTCCAGTTCTGCGGTGTCGGGCAACGCCGCTTCCTCGTGCAAATGTATGTCCGGCAGCATGGCGGCTTCTGTTGCCATGGCTGGCAAAGCCTGGACACCATTCGCCGCCTGGGACAGCGCTTCTTCATAGGCACGCCGCAAAGCCTGGAAACCTTCCGGGTCATCTTCAGGATGGGCTTGCTTGAGCAAAGCCGCATAAGCCAGCTTGATTTGCCGCTTGTCAGCGGTCGCTTCTATGCCCAAGCGCTGAAACGGGCTCATAGCAAGGGCGCGCCTTCAAAGCGTGTCAGCACTTCAGAAAAAACTTCATTGGCTTTGGCAATTTCCCTGGGGTTTTGCCTTTCCAGGATTTGCTCATATTGGCTGATGCGGGCTGCTACCCAGTCACGCCGGTTGCCAAGATTTTGCTCATACAGGCGCTTCATGCGTTCCAGTATGGATTGATTTTCAAGCTGGTCACGAGGATGAATTTTCAAGGTCTTCATGACTTGCTGACTATGCGCTATTTGTTCCTCAGACATGGAGCCAGGATTTTGTTCTATCAGCAAAATCTTGCTTTCACCAGTTTCCTTGACGGTCGCCTCTACCTCTAGCAAACCATTGATATCATAAGTAAAACGCACATCTACGCCGCGATCGACATCGGGGGCGAAAGGCAGGTAAACCTTGAGCGCACCCAGGGCAATATTGTCTTTCACTTCGCGGCTTTCACCCTGAAAGATACGGATATCTATGCATTCCTGACGCTCGTTGACAGGATAAAATTCTTTTGAACGGCTCACCGGCACGACGGTATTGCGTTCTATCAAAGGGCAAAAAAGACCAGTCCTGAGTTCGTTGCGACCATATTCTTCTGATACTGCTATGCCCAGTGAATAAGGGCTGACGTCTGTCATGACGACATCATTGAGGGCAGCGTCACGTGCTTTCAAGCCTGCTTGCACGGCTGCACCGATGACGATGGCTTCGTCAGGATCAATGTCGCGGCTGGGGAAGCGGCCAAATAAGCGGGTCAGCATGCGGTGCGCCATGTTGAGGCGGGTAGAGCCCCCCACCATGACGACACGGTCAAGCTCGGCAGGTTTGATATTCGAATCACGCAAGGCGCGCTCTACCGGTATGCTCAAGCGTTGCAGTAATTCTTCACTCAGCTTTTCAAACATGTCGGCGCTGACATCCCAGCGCACTTCACGCTCATTAAAGTAAAAAGAAAACACTTGCTTGTCGCCACTGGAGAAAGCACGCTTGACTCGTTCAGCCTCTATGCGCAATTGGGCAGACTGGGCTGGCGTCAATTGCTTTTCCACGATACCGGCAAGCTTGCCCGCCTCTGCCAGAAAGCCTTTCAGCAAGGCATCAGTAAAGTCTTCACCACCCAGGAAGTTATCACCGGCGGTAGCCCTTACTTCCATGATGCCAGCAAACAATTCCAGTATCGAGACATCGAAGGTACCACCACCCAGATCAAACACCAGGAACTGCGATTCTTTGGGTGCATTATGCAAACCATAGGCCAGTGCGGCGGCGGTGGGCTCGTTCAACAGTCGCTCCACCTTCAAACCTGCCAGCTCGCCAGCAATGCGGGTGGCCTTGCGCTGGGTATCATTGAAATAGGCTGGCACGGTAATCACTGCCTCAGTGACTTTCTCACCCAAAAATGCTTCGGCATCCGCCACCAGAGCCTTGAGGACCAGGGACGATAATTCTTCTGGTCTGAAACTACGCTCACCCAGTTGAAAACGTTTTTCTGTTCCCATGTAGCGCTTGAAAAAAGCGACGGAAGATGCAGGCTTGCTCAACAAGCGGTCGCGCGCAGGCAAGCCAACCAGGACTTCACCATCATCATTGATACTGACACAGGAAGGTGTCAATTTATGTCCCAGGGCATTGGGTATCAACTGTGCCTTGCCATCCTTCCAGGCTGCAATCAAGCTATTGGTGGTACCCAGGTCTATGCCGACTATCATTTTTCTAACCTTTTACTCATTATTCATTGCCAGTTCAAGCAGCTTGTTGCACGGGCCAGCCATAGGCCGCACATTCTCTGGCGATTGCTGCTGTCCAAAAATATCCAGGCAAAGCTGTCGCAATGCCGGGCATATCATCGTGTATCAATATCGGTAAATACGATGAAAACAGGCGTCCACCGGGCAAATGCTTGCGCGTTAATACCAGGGTGGAAGTGCATAAATCATCACTGGACAAGCGGTAGGGTATTTTCACACCCAAGACAGAGGTAGCTTCATCGGTCATCACATCTGCCAGGAAACGCAGGCGCGCATCATAAGGGCGACATCCTTTGTAAGACATGACCTTGCTGGCAACTGCGTTCAACTGCTGTGGTGACAATATACCCTGAGGGTCAAAAATAATCTCTGCCAGGTGGTCAGCTTTATCATCGGTATACAAATCATTATGCGCCTGGATGATACAGCCCCAGACCAGCCTGCTGCCTTGAAACAGCTTGTGATATTGTTGAAACCATTGATCAAAATATTTACCTTCAAACCAGGCCATTCTTTGTATCGCCAAAAAATCTCGCTGGTGCGCAGGCAAGGCATTGATCTTTTTTTGTATCAAAGGCATTTCATCATTGATTTGACTGGCCCTGTGCCCTTGCGCAGCCTCGCCCCAGGCTTTGAAAGTATCCAGCAATTGCTGGGCACTACCCTTGCCAAACAAACGCTGCAACAAAGCTTGCACAGGAAAGAAAACCTGCCCCATGTCACCACCCCTGGCATTAAATACACCTATCAGGCCAGTGGCAGGGCTGGCTGGAAAATTGAGCTGTGCGGGGAAACGCTGACTGAATTGCGCATAGGTATACCAGTCCACTTGGGTAGCAGCCCCCTTGGCTATGACCTTGCCACAATACATAGCGACGCAATACAAGAAATTCATATTCGCTGTACGTGCCAGGAATTCAGTTTCACTCAGTTGCAGGGTGGGCTGCAGTTCAGTCAACAGATAATCTATGCGTAATAAACTGGACACACTGAAATCCAGCTGCAATTGATACAGTGCTTTTTGCCAGGAGATACCATCTTCAAAGCAATAACGCTCCATCAAGGCATCCAGATAGCGCGCGGTTATGTCATTACTATTTTGTGTCGTTTCTGTCAAAGCTGTGATGGATGGACAGCGCGCATTGACTGGATCGGATTCTGACTCAAACTTGATTTGCGAAGGACGAGCCTTGCGATCATATTCCAGGGGACTTAACCAATGCTTTGCACAGCGCTGCCTGAGTCCGGTCGCGAATGCAGGCAGTATTTCATCCAGCAAAAAATAAGAAGTTTCCAGATAACGCCGCACTTGCACCGTGCCAGTGACCAGGCCAGTTCCTTTTGTCGTATGTTTATAGGGTAATGCCAGGGTCAAGCCATGCAGGGGCGTCGCTACACTGGCGAACTCCATATACAAGGCCTTGGTAAAAAAGGAATCTGGCAATACCACAGTGCGACTATCCACGACCAATTTCACCAGCGTGCCTGGCATCTTGATTTGCGACCAGGCCTTGGCCTGCTGATCTATATCCTGCTCATTACCAACTGGTTTTTCTTCCCAGCGCTTGCCATTTTCATGGATATCATAGAAAGTCAGCGGCCATTCGCGCTCAGCCAATACCTGAAAGGCCTCAGCAGCAATATCAACTGCCTGGTCTATGGTGGCAAGCATGGCGGGCGTTAACAACATGAAACACTATCCTGAAAAATGAATGGCGAATAAGCTTTTTAGCATCAGTTTTTGCTATACGAGGCGCGTAGTTTAACATTGCCTTTTAGCTTGTGCGATGGGGATTTAACTAGCCAACTTATCAACATCACTGCCAACTATCCAGCCTTCCAGCGCATCAAATTCTGGCAAGCCATAATTCTGATCTCGTCTTTGCCAGGCCCAGGCTGCCAGCAACATGCATAACACAGCATCAAGCAGATCAGCGCTGCCGTCTGCTATGAGTTCTGTCTTGTAGATTCCCAGATCCAGCTTGATATCCCAGGGTGTTGCTCCTGCTTCCAAAGCAGCAACAATCAACTCGCGGGCTTGCTGGCGTGCTGGTGTTTGCTTGTTCTTGTCATCGCTTTTATACGAGGCTTTGGTGATGCTGCGTGCCACCATGCCGGGGTAGGCTTCGAGGGCGATGCGTTGCAGATCGCCTTCGCACATGCCAGGGATGCTGACACCAGCGTCCAGCAAGCGTGGAGCACCCGCATGCAGCATATAGGCGACCGGTGGATTGACCCATTTCATCGAAGGCGAAGAACCGGCGGGGATATCTGTTGCCCTGTGGGCGAATTTATTGCCGCTGGCGCGGGCGTCGCAAAAGGCCTTGAATTGCAGGCGCAATTCTGCGCGTGTCTGTGTTTGCAGATGGCGCATCAGGTCTGGCCAGTTGCCTGGCCATTGCAAATGTTCAATCAGCTCGCGCGGTAGAGAAAATGGCAAGTCAAAACCGGCAACCCAGGGGCCAGGCTGTATGAGCCAGTTATCAAAAGCAGTAAAGTCGCTGAGTGTTTGCAGGGATTCCAGACAGAGCACATCGCCTTGCATCTGGCCGCTGGCAATCGTAATACCTTTGCGGCGCGACGGAGCCGAAGTGAAATCCACGCCAAGCAATTTCATCCGTAATGCCCAAAAGTGACGACGCGCATGAGGCCGCGGTAAATCAGATAGGCCACGCCATGCCAGGCTCGCCTATACCAGGCTTTCTTGTGTACATCTTCGGCCTGGATTTCCATGCCATCGGCAATGCCCAGTTCCAGCTCATGCGCCAGACTGGCGGCAAAGATCTTGTCACGGATAACGACATTGGCTTCATGGTTGACGAACAGGCTGAGGCCATCAAAATTGCTGGAACCTACCGTTGCCCAGTCTTCATCAATGACGGCAACTTTGGCATGCAATTGTGTCTTGCGGTATTCAACGATGCGCACGCCTGCTGCCAGCAACCTGGGATAGAAAGACTGCGACACGGCATCCTGCAGAGCGAATTGACCTACCCCCAGCAAGAGCACGACATCGACACCACGAGTAGCCGCAGACACCAGGGCACGGCGGAATTTTCTGCCGGGTGCAAAATAAGGCGTCACCAGGATGGCGCGTGATCTTGCCATACCCAGTGCCTGCAAATAGGCGCGTTGTATGGTGGCGCGGTTACGCAAATTATCGCGCACCACCAGCGCCGCTGCGGTGATTTGCTTACCGGCGATTTTGGCATCAGCACGCAGATGCTTCATCAATGCCAGACGGGTGCGCAAACCAAGTTTGCCAAGCTTGCGCCATTGTGCCGCGACTTCCTGATGGATATTCGCAACCAGAGGGCCGGTCACGCTGACGGCAAAGTCCCAGCGTGGAAATGGGAGTACATGGCCAGAGCCATCATCGGCAATATTGTCATCGATGATATTCAAGCCACCGACGATGGCGATTTGTTGATCAACGACCAGGATTTTTCTGTGGGTGCGTGCCAGGCCGCGTTTGAACCAGGGGTTAAAGCAGCGACAAGCCACACCCTGCTCATTGAAGCGCTGGGTCAGGTCCAGTGCCACATTTCTATCACTACCTATCCAGTCTATGACTACCCGGACTTGCACGCCACGCCGGGCAGCGTCTACCAATGCAGCTTGCACAGCCTGTGCCGTCTGGTCGGTCGCAAAGATATAAGACTCCAGATAGACTTCATGCTGCGCCTGCTCTATTGAAGTAATCAGGGCCGGAAAAAATTGTGCTCCGCTATGCAAGAGTTCGACATCATTGCCTTCAATGAAATGCAGCTTTCTCATGTGCTTTCAACTTGGCCCAGCAATTCCAGGCTGGCGGTAATCGGCACATGATCCGATAAGGTGGTCCATGGTGCACCTTTCATGACACGTGCTTCTTCAACCTTGAAGCCACGCAGGTAGACGCGGTCCAGACATAACCAGGGCAAGCCAGCGGGAAAGGTGCGGGCATGTCCGCCAGTGTTCTTCTTGCCCAGTATTTTACGCATACCCTTCAGCGAAAAGCGTGATGCAGGCCCCTGAGCCTCGACATCAAAGGCTTCAATGACGCCGAGTTCCTGGTACAGGGTCTGGCTCAGGCGCTGGCTCCAGTCATTGAAGTCCCCAGCGATCACCAGCGGCGCATTGGCGGGCAAGTCTTGTTTGATGGTGTTGATCAGTGCCTGTATCTGCCGACGGCGGCTGCCTGCAAACAAGCCCAGATGAATGACGAAGCAATGTACCTGGACTTTGTCTATCTGTACGATGGCATGCAGGATACCGCGCTGCTCGTAGGCGTGGTCTGATACATCATGATTGGTGAATGAGGCAATCGGGTAGCGGCTCAACAAGGCATTGCCATGGTGGCCGTGTTCATAGACGGCATTCATGCCATATACAGCCTGATGAGATTGCCCGGCCAGGAAGTCATGCTGACTCTCTTGTGGCCACAGGGTATGGTTTTCTGCATGCAGGTCATGCTGGCCCTGCACTTCCTGCAGAAATACCAGGTCGGCGTCGAGTAAATCTATCGCTTCCTTGATGCCATGGATGCGGGCCTTGCGGCCAAATGCACTGACGCCCTTATGGATATTGTAGGTGGCAATGCGCAGCTTCATGGTGACTCCCTTTAGCTTGTTAAACCTCGATCAGCTTCGGTAGTTGCAGTATGGCTTCGGCATTCGATGCGGAAAAACATTTATCCGCTGCATCCCGCCATGGCAACCACAGATATTGCAGATGTTCACGCGGTGCCAGCCTGATTGTTACATCGGGGCTGACACACAGGCCAAACACATGCTCGGTATTTTGCGTCACACCCGGCGCATAGCGATGACGCCACACCGGGTAGATTTCATATATATTGGTCAGACCCCAATCTTGCAAGTCGAATTGCAAGGCATTAATACCGGTTTCTTCAGCCACTTCACGGATGGCGGTGGTCTGCCAGGCCTCGCCCACGGTATCTTTCGACCCAGTGACAGATTGCCAGAATCCAGCCTTGTCGGCGCGTTCCAGCAAGAGAACATCAAGTGCGGCGGTGTAAATAACTACCAGGACAGATTCAGGGATTTTATGCGTTGACATGCCAGGCCGAAATGATGATCCGGTGTTTTCAAAACCACCATTCTAACGCCTTTGGCTCATCCATATTTGATACCGCAAAGTAAAACGGCACTCCCTGAGCAATATACTCAATAGAATGCCGCTAAAACTAGAGCAACGTAGCTTAATACAGAGCAACGCTGCCTTGAAATATTTTCGCCTGTCTGGTCAGTGATATTTATTTCTTCTCGAAGTAAGTACCCACGCAAACCATGCTGTCACCAACGCCGCGCTCGCAATATGAACGTTTCAGGTCATAGCCCTGCGTCGCAGGATTATTGAACTTATAAGGGCCATACCAGCCTTTTGACGAGGTTTTCACCAGGTCTATCATGCCCTTGATGAAGGCGTTACCATCTACATCCTTCATGGTCATCAGGTTTTTACCTACCATTTTTGCATTCGCACCCTGCGCCAGGCAATTGCCTTCAAAGTCATATACAAAGACGTATAAGTCTTTTTCCTTGAATGCGCCATCAGGATGGTCCATGAACACTTTGTAGGCTTTTTCTGCGCCAGCTGACTTGACCAGGGCCACGGCTTTTTTGACCATGTCCTGCGCTTCAGCCTCTGAACCATGTTCACCTGCGGCAAGAACCGGTGCCGCGCATGCAGCAATTATTAAACCCAGCGGCAATATTTTTTTAAACTGATGCATCGTCATTTCCCCTCAAAAAGTGAACACTTACCCATACGGCAAGTAGGCCAGCACTAGCAATTTGTTTCTTTATAGCAGTTTTTTGGCGCAGCTTCATTTTTGCAACAAGAGTTGACATTGAGGGATACTTGCTGCGCTGCCATAGATAAAGAACAAACTAATCTGAGATGGACGACTGTCAGCAAGCAAAGCTGTGCAGTCTGAATCTTTTATGCAACGCAGCAAATATAAAAAAAGGCCTGCAGAGCAGGCCTTTTAGGTCTAACAAATAACAACGCAAATGAAGACTTACTTTTTCACCGGCACTGCAGGCGGCATTTCTTTTTCCTGCAATTGCCGGACCTGTGGCACCAGTTTATTGTGTGCATCCAAAAACGCGGCAACAATCACCTTGGCTTCATTGGTATTACTCCAGCCTGCGCCAAAGCCACCGCCGGCAGCACCAAAGCTGAGGCCGCCCATGCCCAGATCTGTCGTCTTGGCAGAACCGGTGGCAGCCGCCAGTTGCTCGGTGGTTTCATTATCGGTCAATAATAAAACTACCTGCGCTTCCTTGAAGCTGACCTTCTCTGCATAGCCAGTGAAATTCCTGAGGATAGGGATCATACCCATGATGGCACCTATACCGCCACCTGCCTTGCTTTCAGAAAAAGTCAGGCTGGGGGTAATCGTGTATTGCGCTTCATAGCCCTTGCCCTTGGCCACCGTAGAATTTTTACGGATGATGCCCTGGTCCTTGAGTTCCTGTTCCTGTATCACGGCCTTCAAACCCGAAGAACGGTCCACCACGCGGAAGCAGCCGCTTTGCTGTGCCAGCAAGCGTATCAAAGGCACAGGCGAAGAAGGCAGATTGTACTGGCTGCTCATAGTGTAGCCATTCGGGTTCTCGACCAATGACAGGGTCGCCACAGGCGCATCACACTTGACCAGGGTCTTGCTGGCACCCTTGGCACCAGCAGGACCGGCAGCGCCTGTCACTTCAGAAGAGCCTTCACCCAGTTCGGTTTTCTTTTCTCCGCAAGCGGCGAGAAACAAACTGCTGCTCAACAATAAAAATAAGGCTGTCTTGTTATTCACTTGCATACTCTTTTCACTGTTGTCAGTTTCATTAATACGTCCTTGCGGATGAAGAATTACGCGATTTTTGGTTCTGCTGCACGCAAACGGATATGCAGTTCACGCAATTGCTTTTCGTCGACTTCAGACGGTGCTTGTGTCAACAGACATTGGGCACGCTGGGTTTTCGGGAAGGCGATCACGTCACGGATGGATTCTGCACCTGTCATCATGGTGACGATACGGTCCAGACCAAAAGCCAGGCCACCATGTGGAGGCGCGCCGTATTGCAATGCATCCAGCAAGAAGCCAAATTTCAATTGTGCTTCTGCGTCATCAATCTTCAAGGCACGGAATACTTTGCTTTGTACTTCAGCACGGTGGATACGGACAGAACCGCCGCCCAGTTCCCAACCATTCAGGACCATGTCGTAGGCCTTGGCGATACACTTGCCTGGATCTGTTTCCATCAAATCTTCATGGCCATCTTTTGGTGCCGTGAATGGATGATGAGTTGCTGTCCAGCGGTCGTTTTCTTCATCATGTTCAAACATAGGGAAGTCAACTACCCACAATGGTTTCCATACGTCGTCAAACAAGCCATTGGCTTTGCCGAATTCGCTATGGCCGATTTTCACGCGCAATGCACCGATCGCGTCATTGACGACTTTAGCCTTGTCAGCACCGAAGAAAATCAGGTCGCCATCTTGTGCGCCTGTAAGTTCCAGGATTTGTGCCAATGCTGCATCATGGATGTTCTTGACGATAGGAGATTGCAAGCCATCACGACCTTGTGCCTTGTCATTGACTTTGATGTAAGCCAGGCCTTTAGCACCGTAAATACCAACAAACTGTGTGTAAGCATCGATCTCTGAACGTGGCATGTTGGAGCCGCCAGGTACGCGCAAGCCGACGACACGGCCATTGGCCATGTTGGCTGCACCAGCGAATACTTTGAAATCCACGTCTTTCATGACGTCTGTCAATTCTGTGAATTGCAGTTTGACGCGCATGTCTGGCTTGTCGGAACCATACAGACCCATGGCCTCAGCAAATTCCATGACAGGGAAAGGATTTGGCAGATCGATATCCAGCGTGTTTTTGAAGACCAGGCGTATCATGCCTTCAAACATGTCGCGAATCTCTTGCTCATTCATGAAAGAAGTTTCGCAATCGATCTGGGTAAATTCTGGCTGGCGATCAGCACGCAAATCTTCATCACGGAAGCATTTGGTGATCTGGTAGTAACGATCAAAGTTGGCCACCATCAGCAATTGTTTGAACAATTGTGGGGATTGTGGCAGCGCAAAGAAGTTACCAGCGTTAACACGGGATGGCACCAGATAGTCACGTGCGCCTTCAGGCGTGGACTTGGTCAGCATCGGTGTTTCGATATCGATAAAGCCGTTCGCATCGAGGAACTTGCGCACTTCCATCGTTACCTTGTAACGCAGGCGCAGATTGTTTTGCATTTGCGGACGGCGCAAATCCAATACTCGGTGAGTCAGGCGTGTAGTTTCAGACAGGTTGTCATCATCGAGCTGGAACGGTGGCGTGACGGAAGGATTCAAGACTTCCACTTCATGCGCCAGCACTTCGATCTTGCCGGATTTCAGATTGCTGTTGCCAGTACCATCTGGACGGGCACGTACCAGGCCAGTAATGCGCAGGCAGAATTCATTGCGTACGGATTCAGCCGCTTTAAATACATCAACGCGATCAGGATCGCAAACTACCTGCACCAGACCTTCGCGGTCACGCAAATCAATAAAGATCACGCCGCCGTGATCGCGACGACGATGCACCCAGCCACACAGGCTGACGGTTTGGCCGAGTAATTCCTCAGTAGTGAGGCCGCAGTATTGGGTACGCATGGACATATTTCTTACCTGTCTGTATTCAAAATTAAAAATGATTTGATGCAGTGGATAACCACATCATTTATTTGGTGGGGAGATGCTCGGGAGCCACCACGCCCATGGAAACAATGTACTTGAGTGCGGCATCAACACTCATGTCCAGCTCTATGGCTTCATCCTTGGGTAACATCAGGAAAAAGCCGGAAGTCGGATTCGGCGTAGTCGGCACATATACGCTGACGAAATCGCCTTTGAGGTGATTGACGACATCACCACCCGGTACACCGGTCAGAAAACCTATGGTCCAGCAATCACGGCGCGGATACTCAATCAGCACGGCTTTGCGGAAGGCATTGCCGGATGATGAAAACAGGGTATCAGATACCTGTTTCACACTGGAATAGATGGAGCTGACGATAGGAATGCGTTGCAGCAGACTTTCCCAGGCTCTGATGACGTAATTACCAATAAAGTTCTGGGCCAGCAAACCCGTCACAAAGACAATGAGCAAGGTCAGGATCGTACCTATGCCCAGCACCTTGAAACCCACCAGTTTTTCTGGACGCCATTCAATTGGCAACAGTAACAGGGACTGGTCCATGGTACTGATAATGGCATGCAGCACCCATAGCGTGATCGCCAGAGGTACTAAAATCAGCAAGCCAGTAATAAAGTATTTACGCATGGTAATCGCAAGTTTTCTGAGTGAAACGACAATGATAAAGGATTAAGGGGCATTAAGGGTCATTCAGGCAGCTTTGCCTGCATCGCTTGCTGGCGTTGCTGCGGGAGCAGACACAGCAGTTGTACTGGTTTCTGCCGCTGGTGCTGCTGCTGTGGATGCAGCCGCTCCGCCTTCAGTCGCCGGTGCAGCTGCAGCGCCGCCCGAACCGCCGCGGAAATCCGTCACATACCAGCCCGAGCCCTTCAGTTGGAAGCCAGCAGCGGTCACTTGCTTGCGAAAAGAAGATTTGCCGCAGGTCGGACAGACACTGAGCGGATCTTCGGACATCTTTTGCAATACATCCTTGGCAAACCCGCATTCTTCACAGCGGTAAGCATAAATCGGCATGGTGTAGCCTTAAAAAAACTGATAAAACCCTGAATTATAAAGGTTTTTGATCAGAATTTGCGCATTGCATCATGCCGAAACTCTAGCCGTGGTCAAACAGCTAAGGGCTTACGGACAAATTGCGGCAGCAAAGACCCGGCTATCATACCTGTCACACTCATGAGTACGCCCACCAGTTGTGGCGGCCACAAGCCTTCGGGTGCAAAAACTTCCATGCTGACCCAGCAGACTATACCCAGGATGATGGATGCCAGACCGCCCTGAGTAGTAGCACGCTTCCAGTACAGGCCAAACGATAGCGGTACAAAAGCGGCAACCAGGGTCACTTTATAGGCGTTTTCCACCATTTTATAAATACTGGATTCAGTATTCATGGCAAAAACAGTAATAATTGCAGTGAATACCAGCACTACTACACGCATCATGAACAGAAATTGCTTGTCACTTTGCTTGGGGAAGAAAGGTTTCAGGATATTTTCAGAAAAGGTCACTGAAGGTGCCAGCAAGGTTGCGCTGGCACAGCTCTTGATCGCTGACAGCAAGGCACCAAAGAACATTACCTGGGCCAGCATGGGCACCTTGGTCATGATCAGGGTGGGCAAAATCAGTTGCGGGTCTTTGTCTATCAGGCTTTCGACCATCTTGGGGTCGATCAGGGTGGCTGAATACGCCAGGAACATGGGAATGAAGGCAAAGCAGAAATACAAGGCGCCGCCCAATACCGATGCATTACCGGCAATTTTTTCATTCTTGGAAGAAGCTACGCGCTGGAATACGTCTTGCTGAGGTATCGAGCCCAGCATCATGGTGATCCAGGCGGCAAAGAACCAGAGTGACTCCTTGGCAGTGGGCTTGGGCCAGAATTCCAGCTTGCCTGCATTTGCGGCATGTTCTATGACCACTTTGGCACCACCCACCATGCCTGAGACTTCCCAGCCTATATACAGCATGCCAACGACGATGATGATCATTTGCAAAAAGTCAGTGATCGCCACCGACCACATGCCCCCCATCAGGGTATAGATCAGCACGCTGCCAGCACCTATCATCATGCCAACTTCGTTGGTGATATAACCGCCTGACACCACATTGAACACCAAGCCCAGGGCCTTGATCTGGGCTGCCACCCAACCGAGGTAAGAAACCACAATACACAGGGTCACCAAAATCTCGGCAGTACGGCCAAATTTATTGCGGTAATAATCACCGATGGTCAGCAAGTTCATGCGGTACAGCGGGCGCGCGAAGAACAGGCCGACAAAGATCAGACACAGGGAAGAACCAAAAGGATCAGCCACCACGCCCTTCAAACCATCCTTGACGAAGGTGGAAGATATACCCAGCACGGTTTCCGAGCCAAACCAGGTGGCGAATACCGTTGCAGTCACCACATACATGGGCAGGGAGCGGCCTGCTACCGCATAATCCTTGGAGTTATTGACATAACGGGCGGCATACAAACCTATGCCAACAGAGATGACCCAGTACAGGATGACGAACCAGATGAGTGTATTCATGGGAGAAACGTACAATGATGTCAATAAAAAACCCGCTTTTTTTGCTGCGGGCATTATAGACGTAAGTTACACGAAGTTTGTGTAGCGAAGAGGCAATTTTCTCGCATGTACCAGGCTTATTTGTGTAAAAAACACGCTAAAAGCCTTATGTATCGAAATGTACCGGGGTATGCGGGCTTTCCTTAAGAAATTCCGCTCAGAAAACGCCATTCATGAAATTTCCACAAAGAAATATCACTGGAAATCAAATAGTTTTTATTTCAACAACAATTTGCAACACTTTGAAACTCTGGTATGTTTCCGCCATCTTATTCATATAAAATCCAAAACAGCTTGTAACTTGCATTAGTTGCAGGTTTATTCATTAATCCCAGCGGCAGAGTTGCGCAAAGCGCATGCAGCATATCTCGATAGGAACATCCATGGAACTGGCAAACACCCAGCAAGGTTACGGACCAGCGCGTGAGCGTTTTATCAGCAAAACCTTTAATCACCTTGGTGGCGCAATTCTGGCGTTCACCGCAATTGAAGTCATTTTATTTAAATCCGGCATGGCCGAGGTCATGGCACAAGCCATGCGTCATTTGCCATGGTTTCTCATCCTTGGCGCATTCATGCTGATAGGCTGGCTGGCATCCCGTGCAGCACATACGGTAGAAAGCCTGCCTCTGCAATATGCGGCACTGGGTGCTTATGTTATTGCAGAAGCAATTATCTTCGTCCCCATGCTTTACATCGCCAATCAGGTAGCGCCTGGTGCCATCGCCACTGCTGGCCTGGTAACAGTGCTGGCAACCGTCGGCCTGGTCGGTGTGGCTTATGTCTCCAAGAAAGACTTTTCTTTCCTTGGCGCTATCTTGAAATGGTGTGGCCTGGTAGCTCTGGTCTTGATCGCCTGCGGTATGATTTTTGGCTTCCAGCTTGGTTTGCTCTTTAGCGTAGCGATGGTAGCTGTTGCTGGCGCATCTATCTTGTACGATGCTTCCAATATCATTCATCACTATCCTGAAGATCGTTATGTCGGCGCGTCTCTGGAATTGTTTGCTTCCGTCGCCCTGCTGTTCTGGTATGTCTTGCGTATTGTCATGAAATTACGCGACTAAGCTTACTCTGTCTAACGAAGCAGTGATTTAACTCAGTAGCAATTCTTTCATTCCAGCCTGCATTTTGCGGGCTGGAATCAGATTTACCTCCCTGGTTTTACTTATTCCCTTCATTTACTCCCTTTGCCCGCTTCTTCCAAAGCCGCGGTCTGCCCTGCTTTATTCTTCAAGCGAAAGTCCGTCGTCAGCATGGCCTGATCCAGCAGATAGCTGGCCCTGGTCAACAAATCCACTGCGCCCAGATAAAACTGCGGATTGATCTTGTCTGCCGTATCGCTGGGTTGATGGTAGTCAGCATGATCTTCCACCCCAAAATAAATATGCGGGACGCCTGCCAGAAAAAAGGGTAAGTGATCTGATTGTCTGGTCCAGTCGTCCTGCCCCTGCTCTGGCCTGTCATGGCCAAATTTGAGTTTTACACCCTGCGTACCATCCAGGCCCAGCAACAAGTCCTTGAGGGCTGGTGTATGGTAAGCGCCACTGGCATACAGTTCCCCCTTGTCACCACGGGCTATCATGTCAAAATTGATATTGACGCCTATGCGCCCGAGATCAACGACAGGTTTGGCGGCAAAAGCGTGAGAGCCACTGAGGCCCAGCTCTTCTGCATCAAACAGGATGTACATGACATCGTGCTGCGGTGGCTGCTTTTGCATGGTATCGGCAATCGCCAATACCGCTGCCACACCTGAGGCATTGTCGTCAGCACCATAAAAAATTTTGCCATCACGTACACCCAGATGATCGTAATGGGCGGTAATGGCTACTAGTGGGGCTGTCGCATGCCCTGCCATGCTACCAGACTGGCAAGCCAGGATATTCTGGCCCTTGCGCGTCACACCCTGGCGGGTCTGGAATTCAAATTCGTGGACAAAGCCATCCTTGCAGGGTGCCAGCCCTATTTGCTGTAAGCGGCTGACTATATAATCACGCGCCAGTGCACTGCCCTTGCTTTCCGTCGCCCGGCCTGCCATTTCTTCACTGGCCAGCTTGCTGACATCCAGCATGGCCTGCGCCGGTTCAGCTGCCTGCATGGGCAGATGAGTCAGGCTGAGGAAGGCGACAGGGAGTAAAGTTTTTAATTTTCTTGCAAATTTCAGCATGGGTTTTCAACTGTTATAAGAAATGACAAGTATCAGACAAGCTGACATGAACTTAAGTTCTTATTGTATAAAATATCATATATCCTTTATAAAAATGCGCTAATACCAGCATATAAGCCTGAGCAGGCTTGCAATTAGCCGCATTCCATGGGATAAACCCCAACCTGACTTTTTTGCGACAAAGTATTTAACAATTGTCCCAGCGAGTCTTTTTAGCCTGTGCATGCGTATCACCAGATTTATCGCTAGATGTCGAATTTAAAAAAACTTGTCGTTAGTACAGAAAAAGAGTTTGAAGCCCTGGCGGCTTCATGGCGTCTGCTGGAAACACAAGTACCACAACTCTTGCCCTTCCAGACCTATGACTGGAACCGGGCCTGGTGGAAGATATTCTCCGATGCTTCGTGGTATCACAAGGATGAGTTGGCCATCTGTACCTTGTACGATGAAGGGCAACTGGTCGCCGTCATGCCTTTGACGAATACCCATGTAGGCTTGCATAGCCTGTTCATGTATCGCTATGTGCGCCCCTTTGGTGCTGACCCCAATCTGACTGAGATACGCATACCGCTGGCCATGCCTGCCTACGATGAAACCATCTTGCAGCAGTGGGAAGACTTGTCCAGACAAGAAACCTTTGGCCTGACCGAGTTCCAGGTCATCCATACCAAACAGCATGCAGCCCATTTTTTGGCCAGCAATGCGGCGGTTCATCCACTGGAAGCCAGGGATGTGCCCAATTTCGTCTTGCACCTGGGCGATAGCTGGGCCAGTTTCAAGAGCGGGCTCAAGCGTAATATCAAGGAGTCCTTGCGCCATTGCTATAACTCGCTGGCACGCGACAATCTGCCAGTACGTCTGCAAGTCTGGCAAGGCGCAGCGGAGATACGAGCCCGCTTGCATGATTTCTATGCTCTGCACGCCGCCCGCGCCGGTGCCACCAATACCGTAGAACACCCTGATTACTTTGCAGATCCCCAGCACCGCGCCTTCATGGCGGCCTTGCTGGAGAGCGACTTTGCCAGCCGCATGCAATTGTTTTGCCTGGAACTGGATGGCCGCGTAGTCGCCATGCGCCTGGGCTTTGCCATGGGTGAAGAGCTATATTTATATTATTCAGGCTATGACTTGCAGTTCGCCCGCTACAGCGTCATGACTACATTGCTGGCCGAAATCATACAATGGTCTTACACACAAAATTTCAAGCGCATCAATTTGTCTGTCGGTGAAGATGTCTCGAAAACCCGCTGGGGACCAAGCGTCACCCATTATGTGGAATACCAGTGCGTGAAAAACAATGCCTGGCGCAGAAACCTGGGCAACAGTATTTTGAAGATGCGCAAACTGCGCAGGAGCTGGGCCGGACAAAAGTCAGAATAAGCCATCCTTGCCGATAAGCTGAATCAAGTTTCATCCCCATGTAAAAACGTTTACACTTGCCCTGCTTAACACCTACACAAGCATAGGCTAAGGACTTCACTTGCGCTTCATCCACACTTCAGACTGGCACCTTGGCCAAACCCTGCATAGCGCCGAACGCGGGCTGGAACATCAGCATTTTCTTGACTGGCTGTGCATTACACTACAAGAACAAAAAGCCGATGCCCTGCTGATAGCGGGCGATATCTTCGACAATGCCAATCCCTCCGCCGCATCGCAAAAACAGTTTTACCGTTTTTTGCAGCAGGCCAGAAACACGCTGCCAGACTTAAATATTGTCATCATCGCTGGCAATCATGATTCTCCCGGCAGGCTGGAAGCACCAGCGCCTTTGCTGGATGTCATGGGCGTCAGCATCATTGGCTTTGTACCACGCATGGCAGATGGCAACATCGATATCACCAGACTGGTGCTGCCCTTACGACGTGCTGGTGAAGTCGTGGCCTGGTGCCTGGCCATCCCTTTCCTGCGTCCTGGCGATGTGCCCCGAGTAGAAACTACCGGTGATCCTTACATGGCGGGTATCGCCCGCTTATATGCAGATGCCATGCAATATGCACTGAGCCTGCGCCAGCCTGGTCAGGCCATCGTCGCCATGGGCCATTGCCATATGGTAGGCGGTGAGATTTCTGAAGATTCAGAAAGGCGCATCGTCATTGGTGGGACGGAGGCCTTGTCAGCAAATATCTTTGATAGCAATATCGCCTACGCCGCCCTGGGCCATTTGCATATGGCGCAAAAAGTCGGCAAGCAAGAACATTTACGTTATTGCGGCAGCCCCCTGCCCATGTCGTTTGCAGAAGTAGATTATCAGCATCAAGTTTTATGTGTGGATCTGTTGGGTGAACAAGTCAGCCAGATCACGCCTCTGTATGTGCCGCGTGCCATAGAATTATTGCGCATACCGAGACAGCCCGCACCACTGGCCACCGTGCTGGCAGCGTTAACGCACCTGGATTTGCCTGTGCAAACCGACGCCAGTTATTACCCTTACCTGGAAGTGCGCGTCAGGCTCGATGCGCCAGAGCCAGGTTTGCGCGCCAGCATAGAAGCCGCGCTTGAAGGCAAGCCAGTACGCCTTGCAAAAATCGATACCAGCTTTGCCAGCAAAACCAGGTCTGAGCAAAGCCAGGCAGATATTGAACTGGCCAGCCTGGAAAAATTCCAGCCAGAAGATATTTTCCAGCGTCTGTATCAGGATAAATACCAGCAAGCGACCCCGGACAATATGCTGCAAGCCTTTCATGAATTATTGCTGAGCCGCGAGGATGGGCTATGAAGATATTGGCCATACGCGGCAAAAACCTGGCATCACTCGCGGGTGAATTTGTAGTCGACTTTGAGCAAGAACCCTTGCAATCTGCCGGACTCTTCGCCATCAGTGGTCCTACCGGGGCTGGTAAAAGTACTTTGCTTGATGCCATGTGCATGGCCTTGTATGACGATACCCCGCGCCTGGTCAAAGCGAGTATGGGAAAAAACCTGCCGGATGGCGGTGAACTGATTTCCCAGCAAGATACCGGTAATCTCTTGCGCCGGGGTACGGCTGATGGCTATGCCGAAGTTGATTTTGTTGGCACCGATGGTAAATCCTACCGCGCACGCTGGATGGTCAGGCGCTCTTATGGAAAGCCAGGCGGCAAACTGCAGTCACCCAGCATGAGTTTAAAAGAACTGCCCGCATTGCTCCCGATAGGCGGCACCAAGACCGAGGTCAAGCTGGAAATCGTCAAGCGACTGGGTCTGGAATTTGAACAATTCACCCGGGCAGTGCTGCTCGCACAAAATGAATTTTCCAGCTTCTTGAAAGCAGATGATGGCGACCGCGGTGAGTTGCTGGAAACCCTGACGGGCAGCCTCATCTACGGGCAAATTTCGAAACGTGCTTTTGCCCGTGCCAAACTGGAAAATGAAGCTCTGGACAGATTTCATCTCAGACTGGCCGATAATAAACCCCTGAGTACGGAAGAACGTCAGCTGCAAGAGGCAGAATTGCAGCAAGCCAGCCAACAGTTATTACAGCTGGACACCCGCCTTGGCGCAATCAAAACCCATCTGCAATGGCATCAGGAAGAACATAAGCTAGAAGCCAGCGTGCAAGCCGCCATCAACACTGTAGCAATGCGCGAACAAGAGTTGGCCGCAGCCCAGCCACGGCTGGAATATGTGCATAAAATTGATGCCTTACAAACCGCCCGACCTTTGCTGCTGGAACAAACGCGACTGGAATCAGCCATCAAGAGCAGCCAGTTGCATCTGGGTGAGACCGAAGAAAAACTGCAAACATCCGTGCAAGCCGAGCAAGCCATGCAGCTCGCCGCGGCACTGGCGCAAAGCAAGTTACTGCAAGCCGAGCAAGCGCAAGCTACCGCCACTGCAAGCCTGGATACGGCCAAAGCTCTGGATGCCGGTATCAGCATTTTGCAAACCAGCCATCAGTCTGCACACATAGCAAAAACCCAGGCGCAAGAGAGCTTGCTCAAAGTCGGCCAGCAACACAAAAACAAGCAAGAAGAATTATTGCAGCTAAAAAAGAAACAGCAAGAAAATATACTATGGCTGGAACAACATGAAAGCCTGCAAAGCCTGGCCATGAACTGGCCAGCGTGGGAGCAATTGCTGAAGCAAGCCACGAATCTGTATGGCAAACAGCAAAACCTGCGCCTGCAACTCACTGAGCTGCATGGCAAAAGCAAGAATCAGGAACAATTACTGCAAACCCAGACAGGCAAATTGCAAACCAGTGCAGCTAGCTTGCAAAACGCCGAGACCTTGCGCCAGCAAAGCACTGCATCGCTAAGCCAATATGACATAGTCAAGTTGCAAGCGCAGCGCCAGCAAGTCGACAACAGACGACAACAATTAAGCAGTGCCAGCACTCTGCAACTCAATTTACAGGAGCAGTGCAATCGCGCAACGACGCTGGAGGCGCAATTAAGCCGCTTGCAGCAAACCTGGCAAGTGACTATGCGTACAGCTGCGACAGCGCAGCAACAATTACCGGCCTTGACTGCGGCCCTGGCACAGGCAGAACAAGGCTGGCAATTAGCGCAGGCGGCCTGCAATGCCAGCGTAGAAGACCTGCGCGCCAATTTACAAGAGGATGCCCCCTGCCCGGTCTGCGGCTCGCATGAGCACCCGTATAAAAGCCAGGACCCGCAATTGCACAAGCTGCTGGGGCAATTGCAACTGCAGGTACAACAATGTCGCCAGGCAGAACAAGAAGCGCACCAGCAATTCGCCACCGCCAACAGTCTGGGGCAGCAACAAAGCAGGCAAATTGAGACGCAAACTGCCGAACTGCAGCAACTGCGCGACAATCTCAGCAAGTTGGAGCAGCAATGGCAACAGCATCCGCTGGCAGCAGAATCCGAGGGAAATGCAGATGTTCAGGCATGGCTGGAACAAGCGCATGCAGACGCGCAGCAAGAGCAGGCACAACTACTCACGAATGAGAGCGCCAGCCATCTGGCCATCAAAGCCAGGGATGCCGCGCAACTGGCATGGGAACAAGCCAGGCTCCAGCATCAAACTCTCAAAGATGCGCATGTGCATGCCATGGCCATGCTGGAGAAACTAGAAACTGAACAGGATAATCTCAAGCAACAGGCAGCGCAATCACGCCAGCAATTGAGCGATGCACTCGATGAACTGGAAGCCGCTTTCCCTGCTCAGGCAGATGATGGCGATGATAGCAATCACTGGCGAGACGCCTGGCAAGCAGCGCCGCAAGAGTTCCAGCAAAATTGCGCGCGCCATGCGCAGCAATGGCAGACACAGCAAAACAGCCATACACAATTGACGCAAGCCATCACCAGCGCGCAGATGGAAGTCAGGCAATTTGCTGCACAACAATTGCAGGCTGAAGAACAGGCACTTGCAGCCAGCACGCAATTTGGCAGCCTTGATACTGAACTCAGGCAAAAGCAAGCACAGAGATCGCAACTGTTTGGCGGCCATGCTGTGCAAGCTGTGGAAGCTGAATTAACTGCCGCAATCAGGCATGCGAAGCAGCAAGTCAGCCAGCAAAACCAGGCCCATGATGCCAGCCGCCAGCAAATGCTGCGTCTGACGGAAATGCTGGGACTCGGCCGTGAGCGTTTGAAGCAGGACCAGGCGGCCCTGGAATCAACACATGAGCAACTACAGGCATGGCTGGCAGAGCAGGCAGACGCGCAAGAAGACGCGCTGACACTCACTGATTTGCGCAGCTTGCTCAGTCATGATGCAGACTGGCTCAAGGCGGAACGCCAGGCACTGCAAACCCTGGCCGAAGCCAGTCAACAAGCGGCGACGATATTGCAAGAGCGCTGCCAGCAAAGATTACAGCATCAGCAGCAAATTCCAGCTGCCCTCGACATGCTGGATATCCCCGCTGAAGCGTCAGCAGATGCGCAAGTGGCAGACCAGCAAGATCAACTGCAAACCCTGCTGGATAAATTACAGGTTGAACACCGGCAAGCACAGCAGCAATGCAGCAAACACCAGCTTATCCTGGCGCAAGATGATGCACGCCACCAGCAAGCCCATGCCCTGATACTGAGTATGCAGGAACAGGAAGCCAGCACCAGGCTTTGGGCGCAAATGAATGAACTCATAGGTGCTGCCGATGGCAAGAAATTCCGCAACTATGCCCAGCAAACCACGCTGGATGTCTTGCTGGCCTATGCCAACCAGCATTTGCAACAGTTATCACGCCGCTACCGCCTGCAACGCATCACCGACAGCCTGGCATTGATGGTGCTGGACCAGGACATGGGGGATGAACGTCGCTCTGTGTATTCCTTGTCTGGTGGTGAATCCTTCCTGGTATCGCTGGCGCTGGCGCTGGGCCTGGCTTCACTATCCAGCAATCGCGTCAAGGTCGAGTCCTTGTTTATCGATGAAGGTTTCGGCAGCCTGGACGTGGATACGCTCAGCATCGCCATGGATGCCCTGGACAGCCTGCAAGCCCAGGGCCGCAAGGTCGGTGTCATATCGCATGTGCAGGAAATGACGGAACGCATCTCAACCCGTATACTGGTGCAAAGAGCGGCAGGTGGCAGTAGCCTGGTGCGCGTGGCTTAACAACGGCAAGCGCCGTATAGAATTCAAATAACAAAGAAAAATATCATGATAGACGCACTCATCGCCGGACGTATTTATGGCCAGGTCGAAGAACGCGCAGGACAAAATGGTTCTGTGTATGTCACCTGCAAGGTGAAGGCATCCACGGATGATGGTGATTTCATCATCTGCAATGTCATCGCCTTCAATGACAAGGTGCGCGAGACTTTACTGGCCCTGGGCGATGGCGACAGCCTGTCCTTGTCGGGCGCATTGACACCCAAGGTGTGGACAGATAAACAGGGTAAATCCAGGCCAGCCCTGGATTTGATCGCTCATGCGGCCATCACAGCTCACCTGGATCGCCTGACTTAGCTTTGGCTTTGGCTTTGGCTCTCTGTTCCTGCGCGGTAAGCTAAGCCCTTACCAAGCCAGTCACATGCAATTCAGACAAGAATAAAGTAAAACATCGTTTCCTGGATCAGGAAAAAGCCACAAGGGCATTTGCCAGCTTCAGGCACGGGCGTACTATTCAGGATATGTTCATGCTCAGGCTTACTGTATCCAAGGGGAAACATGCCAGCTCCTGTCCGCTCATCTCTGCCTTGCCAGCCAGCTTGCTTGCCAAGGCTATTCGCGCTGATACTGGTTTGTCTGCTATGCCTGTCCGGCACTATGGCGCAAGCGCAAAAACTGAGTATCTACACTGAAGACTGGCCACCCATGAACTTCAAGACCAAGACGGGTATTGATGGCATGGCAGTGGACATGGTCAAGGCTTTGCAGACGCTGACCGGTAGCAAGGAAAGCATACAACTGGTGCCCTGGGCACGCGGTTATAAGGCTGTGCTGGAAGATGAAAGCGTGCTGTTGTTCAGCCTGGGCCGCTCGCCCGAGCGTGAAAAACTCATGCATATGCTGGGGCCTATCGCCATTTCAAAAACTGCCGTCTACACCCGCAAGGGCGAGGCTGCGCGGCTGAAGGCGCTGGATAACGATATCTACAAATTACCGGTCGGTGCCTATCGCGGCAGCATCTTTGCCGATGCCGCCAAGAAGAAAGGCTTTATCAATCTGGCGCAGGCCGATTCACCATTGAATTCATCGAAGATGCTGTTTGCCTATCGCTTTGATCTGTGGGTAGAAGGCAGCCTTGCCGTGAATTCCATCTTGCAGGAAAGTGGCCGCACTGCTGCGGATGTAGAAGAAGTCATGGTACTCGACAGCCTGGAATTGTATCTGGCCTTTTCTTTAAAAACCCCGGCAGCGACGATCAGCCTGTGGGAAAACGCCTTGCGGCAAATGAAGAAGGATGGCAGCTTTCAAAAGATCCATCAAAAGTGGTTGCCGGGTGAAGCACCGCCGGTGGAAGTGTTTAGAGTTGAGGGTGGGCATTGAATGCCAACATCTGCGGTCTTTATCTGCGGTCTTTATCTGTGCACTTCTCATTGCTAGACTATGTTGTCCTGCTTGACGTCAAGCATTGTGGATATTTTTGAGCATTTCCATTGCCCCAGCCCAATTCTGTTTCGACTTGTAAAAGCACTCCCCCTGCTTATACTTTGCTCTTATCCTACCGCCTTTCCTGGCGTGCCATGATAGAGCAGATCTACAAAAATCAGCCTTCAGCATGGCAATACTGGCTCATTTTCTATCCACATCATGCTGAAAATTTTAAAGAATATAATTTCCGGAAAACCTGTCAATGAAACTACATCAAATGTAGTGGAAAGCACGGCAGCATCTGACTTTGCCCAAGAGATAGATATCAACAGTGCCAGCAGTATTTTGATCAATGCTTATTGCACATGCGCACAAATACCGGCGCTGAATTTCCCCCATCAATTGAATAGCCTGCGCGATTTGCATGACCCTGAAATGCATGAGCACCTGCAAGGCTTTATCGGCTATGTGCTCAAACGTGGCGATGGGCAAATGACGCATCAGCGTTATCATGTAATGCGCCATATACAGCGCGTACAGCAGCAAGTCAGCCTGTGGATAGATGAGAGCCAGCTGGATGCCTTTTCTGATTGGGCTGTGGCGGCCAATGCCATCGTATTCATGCCTGATGGTGATATCCGTGACCCGCATGGCTTTGTCTTGCTGGCTGCGACAGACGGCGGTATGGAAACCGGTGCTGCCGTCCCTTATCCTGCGCTGGCCTGGCAAAGAAAAACCCGTACCGATAATTTTCTGACGGATAAAGGCATCGCTGTCCCTGCGCACTTACCACCACTGGTCAGCGAAAGAGAATTGCAATTGCGCCCGGTCGCAGAAATACTGGGGCGGGCGCTGGCTTTGTACGTGGTTGCCTTGCGTGCAGAATCAGTGGCTACCCATCAGCCCATACCCTCGCATGAATTGACTGAGCGCTTCCCGCAGGTGCATGCCTGGTTATCCCCCAGCGAGCGTGAGTTCCTGGAAACAGAAGAGCCTGGGGATGATGTCCTGCCGCAGTTTGCCTGGCGTTATGAATCCCTGTATGTGCTGGAATGGGTATTGGGCTTGCAGGACGAACTGGTATTTACCGATGCGATTTGCGATGTGCCGCTAATCGCCCGTACCATGATGAATCTGGATTTCGAAGACACACTGGCAAAAGCCAGCACGCGTCCGGCCAGCCAGATACTCGATGCCCTGGACTTGCATTATCGCCTGCACTGGCTGATACGTCAGGCCAGGATGAAGAAAGAGATGCTGCCGCAAGACCTGGATGCCGGTGTCATCTATGAAAGACATTATGCCTTGAACTGGCTGGTGAACTTTGAAAACGCTGAGTGGGACGAGGTAGATACGCCTACCTAGGGCCGGTCTGCTCGCATATGAATGGCATGCTGCTCGCAGGCAACTGATATGCAGTTTAGCTCCTGCACAAGCATGCAACCCTGGTAATTTCACTGTCAGTAGCCCAGCTTCACTGCCAGAATCACCACATTCTCCAGGCCCAGGTGCAAGCCCAGCTTGCATTATTGAAATACCATTTCTACAATGAATAAGATGGATATTGCTTAATTTTTAACGCAATCCTGAGTGAAGAAATTGATGGTGTTCACTGTTAGCCTGCTGCACTGATATGTTTGCCATAGTCTGCTAACAACTCCAGATCATCATTCGAGCTCGGGGCTTATTCAAGGCAACAGGGCTGCCCTTCATGCTTAGTGTGATGAGCAAACTGCCCCGTCATCAAGAGTCGTCACAAGCTCATTTGGGGAGCCAATGGTGCTGACAGAAAGGACGCAGCCAGTGGCCGACAAGAATTTTGTATTCTTGTCCACGATGCCTGCAACACTGACCCAGCGCCGCCTTGCGCTGGCGGTCATCCTTGTTTCTACACTGATCTTTGCTGCCATAGTGCCATACGCCAAGCAGGCGCTGACCAAGGTCTGGGCTTTTATTCCAGCCTACCAGGCTGCGCTGGTTGTCAGCGATCTGGTGACTGCCGTCTTACTCTATAGTCAGTTCGGGATTTTAAAGTCCAGGGCCTTACTGATACTGGCCAGTGCCTATTTGTTTACGGCAGCCATGGCAGTAGTGCATGCACTGAGTTTTCCTGGCCTGTTTGCCGAGCATGGTTTGCTGGGTGCCGGCCCGCAAACTACGGCCTGGATGTATATGCTGTGGCATGGTGGCTTCCCCTTGATCGTGATTGCCTATGCACTTTACAAGGAGCCTGCAGGCCATGCTCGGGAGCGCCTGCATGCTGGCGCGCTGGTGCTGGCAAGCAGCATCGCCGTGATTGCCGCGGTCTGCGGCTTCACGCTGCTGACCACGGCAGGGCAAGACTATTTGCCCAGGATCATGCAGGGCAACCAGCATACATCTGTCATGCTCGCGACCGTCTCCTGCGTCTGGATACTGAGCCTGGTAGCACTGCTCTTGCTGTGGCGACGCCAGCCCAGTACCGTGCTTGATCTGTGGCTGATGGTGGTGATGATTTCCTGGCTGTTTGACATCGCACTCTCAGCTGTCCTCAATGGTGGACGTTTTGATCTGGGGTTTTATGCTGGCCGCATCTATGGCTTGCTGGCAGCCAACTTCGTGCTGGTCGTGCTGCTGCTCGAAAATGGCATGCTGTATGTGCGGCTGGCGCAAGCCCACGAAGAATTGCATGAGGCCAAGGACGTCGCCGAGCAGGCGACGCAAGCCAAATCCATGTTCCTGGCCAATATGAGCCACGAGATACGCACTCCCATGAATGCCATCATCGGCATGTCTTACCTGGCATTAAAAACTGAGCTCACTGCCAGGCAAGCCGACTATGTTGCCAAGATCCACAATGCAGGTACCTCATTGCTGGGCATCATCAATGACATACTTGATTTTTCCAAAGTCGAAGCAGGCAAACTGGACCTGGAAGCAGAAGATTTTCCCCTGGATGAAGTGCTGGAACATGTCTCGTCCCTGGTAGCAAAAAAAGCCGCTGACAAGGGTCTGGAATTTCTCATCGATATTGCACCTGATATCCCGCAGCAACTCATCGGTGACCAGTTACGCCTGGGCCAGATCTTGGTCAATCTGGTCAATAATGCGGTCAAATTTACTGAGCAAGGGCAAGTTGCTATTGCTGTGCGCAAACTGGAACAATTTGGTGACAAATTGCAGTTGCGCTTTGCGGTCAGTGATAGCGGCATAGGCATGAATGAACAACAACTGGCACGTTTATTCCAGGCATTTACCCAGGCAGATGGCTCAACCACCCGCAAATATGGCGGCACCGGTTTGGGCTTGATGATCGCCAAACGCCTGGTCGAACTCATGGGTGGTGTGATACAGGTAGATTCTTTGCCTGGGCGCGGCAGCAATTTCAGTTTTGCCATATGGCTGGGGCTGTCAACGGCAGCGCCGCAACACCGCCAGTCGCTACCGGAAGACTTCAAGCGCCTGCGCATGCTGGTCGTGGACGACAATGCTTCTGCCCGTGAAATTCTGTCGACCCAGCTCAATGCCCTGGAATTTGCCGTCAGCACAGTCGCTTCCGGGCAAGATGCCATCACAGCAGTGCAACAGGCGGAGCTGGACCATCCCTTCGATGTCGCCTTTATAGATTGGCAAATGCCAAAACTGGATGGTATAGAAACAGCCCGGCGCCTGAAAAGCCTGAGTATCAGGTTACGCATCGTCCTGGTGACCGCTTTTGGCAAAGACGATGTACGTGCCCAAAGCGAGAAGGCAAGAATCGATGCCTTCCTCGTCAAACCTGTCAGCCAGTCGTCACTGCTCGATACCATCCTGGGTTTGTTTGGATTGCAAGCTGGCATGTCGCAAAAGTCCATGCGCTTTCTTGATGCCGCTCCCGTACTGCGCGGCGTGAGATTATTGCTGGCGGAAGATAATGAAATCAATCAACAAATTGCCACAGAATTGCTGGAAAGTGCCGGTGCCCAGATAGATATTGCCAGCGATGGCCAGCAGGCAATTGACATGCTCAAGGCTGCAGGTCCTACAGTGTATGACGCCGTCTTGATGGATGTGCAAATGCCCAAGCTGGATGGCATAGAGGCCGCCAAGCTGATACGTGCCGATGGCCGCTTTGCTCACCTGCCTGTCATCGCCATGACTGCGCACGCCCTGGATGTAGAGCGCGAACGCTGCCTGGCGGCTGGCATGGTCGATCATATCGTCAAACCGATAGACCCACCATCCATGTTCGAGACCCTGGCCCGCTGGATCAAAGTGACGGACACCACCAGCATTGCAGTCGCAATACAGCCCAAGCAAGAGGAGCACAGCATGCTCCCGCATGTCGATGGACTGGATCAAGTCTCAGGCTTGCGACATACCGGTGGTAATTTGCAGTTGTATGAAAGCCTGTTGCGGCAATTTACCGACAAGGAAGCCGACGCCACAGCACGCCTGGCAGCAGCATTGCAAGCCAGTGACCTGCAAACCGCCGAACGTATCGCGCATACCATGAAGGGTCTGGCTGGCTCTACAGGCTTGCGCAATCTGCAGACTGCCGCCACTGCGCTTGAATATGCGATACGTTCACGTAGCGAACTCGGTAGTGCGGTTATGTATTTCGACCGCGAAATGGCGTCCGCGCTGACGACACTTAATACCGCCCTGAGCAACACTGTGCAGCCAGTACACAGCGTCGCTACAAATGCAGCTACGGCCACAGATGCAGCACAGCATTTGCGCCACTTGCAGGCCTTGCTGCGCAATAGCGATGGCGAAGCGGTGGCTTATTACCTGGAACATGCAAAAGACATCAGCAGCTTGTTTATTGATGGGAAGGCCCGTGAGTTTGACCGGGCCATCACCAATTTCGATTTTGTTGCGGCCCTCGATCAATTGCAATACAACACGACCGAGCCTGCCATTGTTTTGGAGGAACCATGAATACCAAGTACACCGCAAGTGAGCGGCAGACCTTATTGATTGTCGATGACACCCCTGAAAATCTCGCGCTGATGACTGGCTTGCTCAAGGACAAGTATGTCGTCAAGGTCGCCAATAGCGGAGAACGTGCGCTGGAAATCCTTGCCAGCCAGCCCTTGCCGGATTTGGTCTTGCTCGATGTCATGATGCCCGGCATAGGTGGACTTGAAGTTTGCCGTCAACTCAAGAATAACGTCAGGACTACAGAAATTCCCGTGATCTTCCTGACGTCGATGGCAGACATGGAAGATGAGCAAGCTGGCCTGGACGCAGGTGCAGTTGATTACATCGTCAAACCCATTTCACCTGCCATCGTACATGCTCGGGTAAAGACCCATCTGAAGCTAAAAGCGGCAGCAGATTTTTTAAGCGACAGGAATGTGTTTTTATCACAGGAAATCGAGCGCCGCACCCGTGAAGTGCAAGTCATCCAGGACGTCACCATCATCGCCATGGCATCGCTGGCCGAGACACGTGACAATGAGACTGGCAACCACATACGCCGCACCCAGCATTACGTGCGCCTGCTGGCCAACACCCTGCAATCACATCCGCGATTTTGTGAAATACTCAGCGATGACATGATAGAAACGCTATTCAAGTCTGCCCCTTTGCATGATATAGGCAAGGTTGGCATCCCTGACCGTATCTTGCTCAAACCCGGCCAGCTGACCCCGGAAGAATTTGAGATCATGAAAACCCATACCGTCCTTGGACGTGACACTATCGCCACGGCAGAAAAACTGCTGGATACCCCCAGCAGTTTTTTGCGTTGCGCGCTAGAGATTGCCCATAGTCATCAAGAGAAGTGGGACGGCAGCGGCTATCCCCTGGGTTTGGCCGGAGATCATATCCCTGTCCCGGCACGCCTGATGGCCGTTGCCGACGTGTATGACGCCCTTATCTCCAAGCGCGTCTACAAGCCAGCTTTCCCGCATACGCAGGCAGTGGACATCATCAGAGAAGGCCGCGGCCGTCACTTTGATCCAGACATGGTCGATGCATTTTTACTCATCAGCGATGAGTTTCAAAAGATAGGCAAGCTGTATGCAGACAGTGACGAGGATGTGGCAAGAAAATCCAGGGAAATATGAAATAACTTCCGACCCGGCGAGGCCTGAACCTGCCACCAACTATCTGTCGGGCTCACAGATATTCAACCAGTTGCCCACTCACGCTGCGCAAACGCTGGCTCATGAGCTTGGCCAGCCTTGCCAGTATATGCACGGCCAGCACCGGCTTTTCCTTGATGATGCGGGTATAGTGGTCTTTGGTCAGTAAGAGCAAAATACTGGTCTGGGTGGCGACGCAGCTTGCGGAACGCTTTTCACCATCGATGATGGACATTTCACCGACTATCTTGCCATGCGTAACCAGGACTATGCGGTGCGACACACCATCCTGGCCAGTCTTGAGGATTTCAACCTCGCCCTTCACCAGCAAGAACATATAGGTACCCGATTCACCCTCCTTGAATACCACAGTACCGCTGGAAACTTCATAGCATTGCACATACTCAGCCAGGGCCTGGATATCTTTCCAGTCCAAATCGGCAAATAACTGGGATTCGGCAATCATGTCGCAAACTTCGCTCTTGAATCCACTGCCTATCCCCACCAGACGAAAACCGTCCAAAGCCTGATCTGCATTCATTTTGCACCCGCTCTTGTCAATATCTGCAAGGACATGGAAATTGCGCCCCATACAGCGACACCTGACTACGCAACTGAATGGGGATGCAGGAATAGTTTATCGCAATCCAGATCACAGCAACAGTGACATTTGTGACGCACGCTTTATCTGAACTCGGCAAATCTGGGGGCAAAGCTTTCCAGTTCAACAATCACGGCATTGGTAATGAAAGAGACGGTATGGTAACTGCCTGTCAGGTTGATGATTTCCAATAGCTGTGCCGCATTGTAATAATGGGTCAATGCCATCCATAAAGCATCACTGATGCCAGAGCTGTCATGCAATTCATCGACTGTCTTGAACAATAAAATTTCTTTGGCAGACAATAGACTAAGATCAGGGTCGGCACGCAGACTGGCGGCGATGTCCGCCTTCGTCAGCCCGGCCTTTTCTGCGAACAAGGCGACATGCACACCCCACTCATATTCAGAACCGCAACGTGCGCATGTGCGCAAGATAATCAATTCACGTTCGCGCAAATCAATACTGCCCTTATCCAGCAAATTACCGGCAAACATGCGTTGCAGTACTCTTTTGTTATGCGCCTGGGTACGAAATAATTTCAAGGCTGGCATGCCGGGTGGCATGACACGCTCAAACGCTGCGGCGACTTCTGCTTCATAAGGTGGCTCTAGTGGCGCAATTCTGGTGATTGGCATCAAGTTCTCCTGAAAAAAAATGCACGGCCAGGCTAGCCAGGCATTTGCCCGCATATCTGCCCCGCAGTGTAATATCTGCTATTCGCTACTAATTACGTAGCATACCGCTACACTTAATGTAGCGCAAGGAGAAAATATGACTACCCCAAAACCCAGGCAAGCCGTGCGAGGATCACAGAGTGGCCGCCCCATCATGGCTTTGCTGGATTTGCTGGGCAGGCGCTGGGCATTGCGCATGATCTGGGAGCTGCGCAGCGAGCCCCTGAGTTTCCGGCAATTGCGCGATCGTTGCGACGCCATGTCGCCTACGGTACTGAACCAGCGTCTGCGCGAACTACGCGAAACCCGCATCATAGAAATGGCGGCCACAGGCGGTTATTGTCTCAGCCCTTCAGGACTAAGCCTGGTACAGGCCATGCTGCCTTTGCTGGCTTGGTCGGAGGATTGGCAGCAGTTGCTGGATGGCGAAGAATTAGAGGATATCTAAGCGATAGCATGCTGTCGTCCAGTGGGATGCGCCACGCGCACCGAGGCATACCAGCATGCCAAGCTCAATACTGAATTTACCAGTCCAGCACAAGATGAATTACACTAGCGCTTCCATCCTGGAATGAATCCAGGTGTCTGCCGTTTTAGTCTGCCGAATTAATTGCCACTCATGTTGAAATCCACACTTGTCGCCACCCTCCTTGCTACCCAGCTAATGACAGCCAATGCTGCGGTCACTGCCGCCGCGCCTGCCAAACCTGATGTAGCAGCCGCTGCTTTCAGGGAAGGTAATTTTGCACTGGCTTTCCAGGACTGGAGTCAGCGTGCCGAAAATGGCGAAGCAGCAGCCCAACACAATCTGGGCAGCCTGTACCTGAGTGGTAAAGGCCCGGACAAAAATGAGGCCAAGGCCATGGCCTGGTTCCACAAGGCTGCCGAGGCTGGCAATGCCAGTTCACAATTCAACCTGGCAGAAGGCTATCGCCTGGGTGTAGGGGTAGAGAAAGACATGGCGCAAGCCATCAGCTGGTATCAAAAAGCTGCGGCGCAAGGTCTAGCCAGCGCCCAGGTGACGCTGGGTATCTGCCATGAAATGGGCCTGGGTCTGCCCAAAGACATGGTACAAGCCACAGCCTTGTACAGAGCTGCAGCAGACCAGCATGAAGCTGAAGCGCAGTTCCGCCTGGCGCGCATTTTTGCCCTGGGCCTGGGTACAGAAGTCAATCAGCGTGTCGCCAATATCTATGCCAGTGAGGCCGCCAGCCAGGGGCATCCACAGGCCCAGACTTACCTGGCGACCCAATACCTGTCAGGCAACAGCATGCCACGCGATGTCAACCTCGCCATCAACTTGCTGGCGCAAGCTGCCCGCCAGGGACATGCCCGTGCCTTTGCCTGGCTGGGCAATATCTATAGCGAAGGCAATGGCGTCACGCCAGACTTGCCGCGCGCGTATCTGTATTTCAGCATCGCTGACAAGCTTGATGCCGAAAAAGAAATGCAAGACATGCCCAATAAACAAAAACTGGGCCTGGCATTTCGTTTGAAAACCGAAGACATACAGCAAGCCGTGACTTTGTCGAGTGAATGGCAAGTCGGTTCTTGGCCACCCAAGCTGGTCTTGCCTGCCTTGAAAAATGATCAAGCCAAGCCCGATATTTACCAGGGCCAGGTTTATTATTTGAAAAACTAAACAAGAATTTTCCATGCATGAGCGCCTTCTCATATTCAGCGCCAGCCCGCCTGCGTGTCAGCATGCTGCGCGGACTGGTTGCCATCGCCAGCAGCCTGGCACTCACGATCGCAGCGCAGGCACAAACTGCTGCCACTAGTGTCACTAATGTCACGGGCATCAATGACGGCCCCTACGCTGTCTACCAGTCACCAGCACAGCCAGACAAAGCTGGCCTGGATGTCAGCTGGGTCTGCAATGACCAGTTGCACAAGCAAAGCTTTGCCAAGTCCGCCCATGTCAAGCTACCTGCTCCCTGTGGCTATCCCCAGGCCTTGACAATACGCCCGGCTGAGACCGCCTTCCCGCTTACCGTCAAATTCAAGGCAGATAAAGTCGCTGCCATCAGCGATATACATGGACAGTTTGAGCTCATGCTCAAGCTTTTACAGGCCAACGGCATCATCAACCAGGAATGGCAATGGACTTTCGGTAAAGGCCACCTCGTCATCACGGGTGATGTGCTGGACCGCGGCCCCCAGGTCACCGAGGCATTGTGGCTACTGTATGCACTGGAAGCCCAGGCCAGCGCCGCTGGCGGTGCCGTGCACCTGCTGCTTGGTAACCATGAAGCCATTTCCATGGCGGGTGACGTGCGCTACCTGAATAAAAAATATGCGAGCGTCGCCCAGCATTTGAATACCAGCTACCAGCAGATGTTTGACAATAGCAGCGTGCTGGGTCGCTGGCTGCGCAGCAAGCCTGTCATCATCCAGGTCAACGACATGCTGTTCATGCATGGCGGCCTGCATCCCGACTATGTCAGCCTCAATATGAGCCTGCCGCAAATCAATGAAAAATATCGCCAAACCCTGGGGCTGAGCAAGGCTGAAGTCAAAACTGATGATGTACTCAGCTGGCTGTATGGCAGCGTGGGGCCGCTCTGGTATCGCGGCTATTTCCATGCCCCGGTCCTGCCTGCAAATGATCTCGATAAAGTCCTGCAGCAACTCAAGCTTGGCCGCATCGTCGTCGGCCATACCACCATGGATGGTGTGTATTTCCACTACCAGGGCAAAGTCATTTCCATAGACTCTGGCATCAAGGGCGGCCTCAAGGGTGAAATGCTGTTCTGGGACAAAGGTCAGCTCAGTAAGGCAGGCCTGGATGGACAAAGAGTGGCGGTGCCGGACGCGCCGGAGAAGCGTAAGGATGTGGGGGATTGAAACTTTGCAGTAAAGATAAAACAGCTTAACAGCGAACTGAACCAACGCAATGCGCTACCACACGCATTGCGTCCCCTTACTCACCCCAGCAACACACTCTTCAGCACCGCACAAATCTCATCCACATCCCCGACTGTCAAGCCCACATGCAAAGGCAGGGTCACTGTCTCGCGGGCGATGCGTTCCGCATTCGGGAACATGCCATCACAATAGCCAAAACTCTTGCCCACGGTAGTCAGGTGACAGGCTTCATAAGAGACACCCGTACCTATGCCCGCCTCATGCAGGGCCGCGCGGAAACTGCTGCGGGTAAGGCCAAAGTTTTCATACGGGATGAGGACGCAGAACATACCCCAGGTCTGCCCGGGCTGGCCTTGCGGTGGTAATACGACGCCAGGAATTTGCGGAAAGCTGGTGAAATAACGTTCGGCCAATACCTGGCGCTGTGCCATGAACTCGTCGAACTGGGTCAACTGGTGCAGGCCTATTACGGCAGAAACGTCTGACATATTGAACTTGCCGCTGGCCGCTACCACATCACGGGTCTGGTCTGGCAATTTGCTGATGCCGTGAAAGCGCAAGATATCTACGCGTTGCGCTTCTGCCTCATCATTGACGACGATGGCACCGCCTTCTATCGTGGTCATGTTTTTATTTGGGTGGAAGCTGAAGATGGCAATATCACCAAATGAACCTACTGGCTGGCCCTGCCATGTGGAACCCTGGACCAGGGCTGCATCTTCTATCACACGCAATTGATATTTTCTGGCCAGCGCATACAGTGCATCCATATCACCCAGCGCGCCAGGAAAATGCGTGGGCATGATGGCCCGTGTTTTGGGCGTGATGGCGGCTTCGACCTGGGCCAGATCGATAGCCCGGGTGACCAGGTCGCAATCAACAAAGACAGGCTTGGCACCGCATTTGACGATCATGTTCATGGCAGAGAAAAAAGTCTGCGCTGAAGTGATGACTTCATCACCCTCGCCAATATTGCACAGTGCCAGCGCAACTTCCATCGCACCGGTGGCCGAGGTCAGCAGCCTGGTCGGGCGATTGCCAAATGTCTGCGAGAGTGCCAGCTCCAGTTCTGCGACCTTGGGGCCAGTAGCAATCCAGTTGGAACGCAGCACCTCGACCACAGCCTGTATGCTGGCCTCGGATAATTGTGGCTGGGCGAACTTGCGGTAAGCTGATGTCATGGCAAATAATGGAGCAGAAAAATGGATGCCCATTGTAGCGCAAGAATTTCCCTCACATGCTGACCACTAATGCGGTTCAGGCATCAAGGCTCGGGCCTGGCCCATTTTCTTTCTATCGCCGCATACACACCATTCGCCCGTATCAGGCGCAAGCCCTGATCGAGAGCATTAGCGTAGCGGGCAGATTCTGGCCGCAGTTTGGAAAAACTGACGTAAAGATAGTCTTCCACCAGGATACCCACTTGCTGGATGGCCCCTTTGAATTCATCCGGGTGGGTGCTGGTCAGATAGTCTGCCACGCGGGTGTAGATCAGGGAATAATCAGAACGCCCCAGGATAAGTTTGCGCAGATTGGACAAATCATTCGGCGCAGGTTCGCGGACGATGCGGCTATCTTTTTCAAATGCCGTACCATAGGTATAGCCATGCGTGACGCCAATGACGTATTTGTGCAATTCCAGTACATTGATTTTGTTGAGCCTGCTTTGCGGGCTATCGGTCCTGGCGTAAATGCCGACACTGGCCTTGAAGATGGCTTCTTTGTGGAAGATAAAATCAGATTCCAGCTTGACATCTTTGAGGCTGTCGAAACAGCCCAGCTCTTGCCCGCTTTGTACCAGCATCAGGCAGCGTGAATAGGGGGTAGAGATGAATTTGACATCGATCTTGACGGCCGCATAAGCCGCCTTGATGACATCGACCGCAAAACCACGATTCTGCCCCTCCTTGACAGCAGAATAGGGATACCAGCTATCCTCGCCCACCAGAGTGATCGTCTCTGCATGGCTGTGAAAAGTGAACATACAGCACAATAAAATGCTGATTAGTCTATAGACAATTTTATGGGCGGCTGCTACGGGCATGCTGTTTTTTTAACCTGGATACCACTCTTGCCAGTGTGCCATACATTTTCCATGGGAATATAAATTTAACTTAGGGGCTGAAAGCTAATACCAGTCAAGCTATGCATGTGGATATACGTATATATTCGTTTTATTATAGATATATTCTTGATATTTTCCGGTCTTCCAACATTATTCGAGAAGACTTATGTACAACAACACCTGTCAACGCAAGCCTGCGCTGAAACCCATAGCAGCTTGTCTTTTGGCGCTTTTTTACAGCCAGACCGTCAGCAACAATGCTTATGCCCAAACCACAGATGGCAAACCGGAAGCCGTAGTCATCACTGGTTCGCGCATCCCGCGTGCCAGCCTGGAAGGCCCGGCAGCCATCACTGTCATTACCGGTGAAGAAATCACCAAACAAGGCTACAAGAATGTCTATGATGCGTTAAATAATTCCGTACAAAACTCCGGCTTTACCCAGGGTGAGGATTTTGGTAACACCTTTACGCCGTCGGCCAATACGATCAGCTTGCGTGGCCTGGGACCCAATCATACGCTGATATTGCTGGATGGCAGGCGCATGGCCGATTTCCCTATCGCCTATGAAGGAACGGTCAACTTTACCAATCTGGCCAATATCCCGTCTAACATTGTTGAGCGTATCGAAATTTTGAACGGCGGCGCATCAGCGATTTATGGTTCGGATGCGATTGCCGGTGTGGTGAACATCATCCTGAAAAAAGACAGCCAGGGTTATAACCTGAATGCCAGACTCGGTGACACTGAGCGCGGCGGCGGCAGCAACAAGCGCGTACAATTTTCAGGTACCGCCAACGTGGATCAGTTGCGCAATCTCTTCAGCCTTGAATACAGCGAACGTGAACCCCTGCGTGCCACTCAACGCGACTTCATGGCGACACGCAGCACGCCCAGTGGCACGCTGATACGCAAAGATATCAAGTCTGGCAAATACCTGGATCTGGGAGACGCCTGTAGCCAGTTAGCCGATCTGTTTGAAGGCACACAAATCAGCTATAAAACCAGCAAAGGCAGCTACTGCGCCAGCCCACGCGTGAGCCCCATGCACTGGTCAGTGCAAACCAAGAACCAGAGTCTGAATTTATTCACGAGCAGCAATCTGGATTTGAATGCCGACACAACCTTGTTTGCCGATATTTTGCTGGGCAAGAACAAGACTGAAAATGATACCCGCTCACCCAGCTGGACATCGTCCTCTACCAACCAGAGCTATTTCTGGAATAAGAACAGTAATGCCTATGAAGCCTGGAGCAAGGTATTGGCACCAGAAGAAATCAATGGCATAAACCGTTTCAACCGTCTCTGGGATGACTTCTCGGCTGGTATCAACCTGGGTATCAAGGGTGTCATCCCCGGTACACAATGGAATTATGAGGCGGCCTATAGCGCCTCAGGCTATCGCAGCGAAAACGTCGTGCCACGTTCCCTGGCCAATATCGACCAATTCTTTCTGGGACCAAAACTGGGGCTGGACAAGGCCGGCATCGCCATCTATGCGCCTGACCCCAAGCGTTTGACACAAAGACTGACACCTGCAGAATATGATCAAATCATCGGCACATCGCGCAGCTCAGACAGCTCGCGCACACAAACCCTGAGCCTGGCTGTGAATACAGAACTCTGGAAACTGCCCGCAGGTACGATTAAAACTGCCGGTATCGCCGAGATAGGCCGCCAGAGCTTTGATAATCTGCCCGACCCCAGAATCAATCAGGGTCTCTTCAATACCGTTACCAAGTCAGATGATGTGCATGGCTCACGCGATCGCTATGCTCTCGGTGCCGAAGTTTATGTACCGGTACTGAAAGAAGTCACGGCCAGCCTGGCTGGTCGCTATGATAATTACCAGTTCGCTGGTCGCAAGGATGGCAAGCTGACCTATAACGGCGGTCTGGAAATTCGCCCTACTACAGAATTGCTGTTGCGCGCCAACTATGCCACCAGCTTCCGTGCACCAGACATGAATTACATCTTCAAGGCACGTGGCACAGGCTATTACTCCAGCACCACAGATTATTATCGCTGCAAAACCGAAGGCCAGGAACTTAAGGATTGCGACTATGCGAATTATTCGCCAGGAGCTAATTACGTACAATTCGGCAGCCCTGATCTGAAGTCTGAAAAAGGCAAATCCCTGGGCCTGGGTGTGGTCTGGTCACCGAATAATCAATTCGATGTCTCGCTCGACTACTGGAATATCAAGATCAGCGACATGGTGGTCAACCTGAGCTCAGACCAGTTACTGCGTGATGAAGCCGATTGCCGCACTGGCATACGCGACATCAATTCCAGCCAGTGTGCTGATACCATTAGCCGTATCAAGCGCTATCCCAAAGATGCGCTCAGTCGTGCTGGCGAGATACAAGAAATTTGGGTCAACCCCATTAATGCAGCGTATCAGGCGACCAGTGGCATCGATATCAGTGGCAAGTATCAATTGAAATCCAGCGACTATGGCAGTCTCGTTGTCAAAGCCAACTACAGCAAGGTTTTGAGTAAAAAATCCAAGCAGTTTGAAGGCGACGCTTTATTTGATGACTTGAACGATCTGGGCAATAGCGACTGGCGCGATAAACTTATCACCACCGTCAACTGGAATAAGGGTGACTGGTCAAATACCCTGACTGTGACACGTTACGGCAAGATACCTAGCGGTTCTGGCAAGTACTATCTTTCCCCTACTGGCATCGCCAACTGGAGTACGGTATACCAGGCGAATAAAAACCTGACCGTCTCGGTCATCGTCAACAATGTCTTTAACAAGATCAAGTACGACGAGAGCGGCGGCTGGCCAAATTACCCTATTGGTTCTTTTAATCCATTTGGTCGCCAGGGCTGGGTGGAGGTAAATTACAAATTTGGGGCCTGATCATTTCAACAGATAAAGATTAACAATCCATGAGGGTGCGCCATGCGCACCCTTTTTCATATGGAAAACCAACCTGCGCAGTGCCCCTGCCAAAGCTCTTGATTAATCCAGAAAATTCACCCGCCCAAACTTGGCTCTGAAATCATCAGGCATTTCCACTACGCGCCCGGCGCGATAATCAAAAAATACAAAGCCTGACTTTGCCATGGCAATCAGGGTTTGATCTGCGGGTCGGCTAATGCGGAAAGTAATATCGCCACCATATTTATTAAAATCCATGACGCCAACTTCAAACATGAGCTGATCACGCGCATGGGCTTCCGCCTTATAGGTAGTGGCCAGGTCAGTGACAATGATGCCACTACCACCAGCCGCAGTTTCGCGTATGCCAAAGTCATACAGAAAGCGTGCGCGGGCTTCAGAAATCATGGAGATCATGGAATCATTGCCCAGATGGTTGGCGCCATTGATGTCGGTCACGCGCACGGTCAACTGGGTAGAGAAATAGTATTGATCTTCAGGGAAATGTAATTGCAGGCGTGCCATGATAATGAAAGAAAATACGCGATAAAAGCCTCATTTTACTGTGTTTACAAACTTCCCTTGCTAATCAACGTAGCGGCTGGCAATTACATTTGGAAACAAGCATCTCCTGCTATCCATACCTTTGTATAGTGAGCAAGGGGTTAAGCGCATGTTAACTTTGCATGACTGTCAGCCAACAAGAAAAAGCTGAGCAGTATTACCGGATTATCTGGCGCTATAGCGCTGTAAACATGTATATGTGAGGAAGACAAAGTGAGCGACAAACCAAAATTGAATCTGGCAGAACGCCGTGCCGTAGCCGACTACAAAGAAAGCACTTTCGCCAAGAAACTTGAAGACCTGCAAGGTGCTGCCGGTTTCCCGGTTGAAGTAGAAGTAGACTGGGAAAGTATGGCAGTATCCGGTCAGCAGGATTTTTATAGCCGTGAAGATTACTGGACCAATATTTTCTTTACTCCAACTGCCAAGGCCCTGGGCGAAGTCACCGCTGATGCCATGGGCAAAGAAGCTCTCACTGCAGAACTGAAAGCCATCAAATTCCACTACGATGAAGCAACTGCACCATCAATGGCATTTGAAAACGGCGTGAAATTTGAAGCAGGTGTTTTGACCATCAATTTCAAACCTTTCAGCAATGCTGATTCTATTGATGACCGCGCAAAGGCGATCAGGTCTACACTGGAAGCGGCACTGTAATATCAGCTTGCTGTGGCAGTGACGAGATAGTTGACGCCACATAAGTAAAAAGACCTGCAAAATATTGCAGGTCTTTTTTTCAGTTCTTTTGCAGTTGTTTTGCAGTTATTTTGACTATCAGTCCAGAACAGGCGGGTTCAGTATAAATGCAGCGTTTTGTATCAAGCCATCCCTGACTTCATACATGGCGATCATTTCCATATGCCCGGTGCCTTCAGGAAAAGTACGTGTCACATCCTCATGGTCAATGACAAGCTGGCCTATGACTTCGCGGCGTATTAGCCTGGAATGCAAATTGGGTTCAGTAAAGCGTGCCGCCATGCGGGGGCGGAGTTCTGCATGGCCGCTGGCCAGTAACTTGCCCGGAAACTCGAATTGCTGCGCATCGACTGCATAGGTCTTGAGTATGGCTTCGACGTCGCGGGCATTATAGGCATCAAGCTGGGCTTGCACGATGGCTTCGGGGGTAGTGTCAGTAGTGAGTGTCATCAATTTCATTCAAGTGTCATCAGGAAAATTTCAGCCTGGCTGGCGTAGTCGCTGTGCTCAGGTCAGCATCAGGTAAATTTTCTAGCACAGCTTCTACTGTTGGTTGCTCCAGCAAAGCGCTCAACACCGCCGCATGTGGTTCGGCCCAGATACCGTCGTAGTCTTGTTCACCTGCCGTGGCGATGGCAAAAGCCAGTTGCTCTTGCGGCGGACAAAACTCTGCCTGCACACCGGGTTTGTTGCCGCGCGCATCCAGCCTGTACCAGCCATGTTGAGGCAAAAACACGGCATTCAAGCCATGCAGGCAAAATGGTGGTTCATTGGCGATAGTCAGACGTTGATAACATAATCCGGCAGGAATACCATTGGCACGCAACAGGGCCGCCAGCAAGTGGCTCTTGGCATAGCAATAGCCCGTACCATGCACCAGCACATCGGAAGCCTTGCAGGTGACCGGGTTTTGCCGGTAATCCCAGCTATGCCTGATCTGGTCACGGACAAAATGAAAACAGCGACGCGCAATCTCGGTCTGATCATCACTGCGTCCTGCCAATTGCAGAGCCTGTGCCAAGACAGCAGGATGCTGCCAGTCTATATAAGTACTACTTGCCAGAAATTCTTCCATACGCCTCTACGCTGTATGCATGCGCAATTGCATCATACTTTATAAGCCATGCCACCATCACTCATCACCCATCTCCTATCACACGCCCCGTGCCAACGACCTGCGCACCCAGCATGATCTGTACCGCAAACAGGCTTGCTGGAGAATCAGATGTTTGCTTCGACAAAATTAAGCTCTATGCCATTGCCTTCAGGATCACTGAAAAGCACCTGATGTTGCGTGGCGAAACCAGGTGATGCTTCTACCGTCGCATGACGATAAGGGATGTTATCTGCCTGCAATATCGCCAGCATGGCAGGTAAATCAGTGCAGGCAAAGGCAACATGATCAAAGCCAGTTTTCAAGGCGGTCTGGCGCACTTCGCCAGGCCGGTTCTCGGACAAATGCAAGACATCGCGGCCACCGGCATACAGCCAATAACCAAAACTTTTCAAGGGACGTGGTCCTGCTGTCAGGCCTACATAGCGTAGATAAAAATCCCTGAGTTTTTCCAGGGTGACACGATCACCGCGCAGATTGTAATGGCCGAGTGCAATGGCGGGCATAAATTTTCTTTCTAAAAGCTATTCTTTATTTAAGCCAGCCACGACGGCGGAAATACCAGAATGGTGTAATCGCCGACGCCAGCATCAGGGCCAGTGCAAACGGATAACCCAGTTGCCAGTCCAGCTCCGGGAACCAGCCCTTGAAATTCATGCCATAGATACTGGCGATCAGCGTAGGTGGCAAGAATGCCACGCTGGCGACCGAGAATATCTTGATGATTTTGTTCTGGTTAATGTTGATGAAACCGACGGTGGCATCCATCAGGAAGTTGATCTTGTCGAACAAAAAGGAAGTATGACCATCGAGGGATTCTATATCCCGTAAAATCTGGCGAGCCTCTTCAAACTGATCCGCATTCAAGAGGCGGCCACGCATCAAAAAGCTGACGGCACGGCGTGTATCCATCATATTGCGGCGTATGCGGCCATTCAAATCTTCTTCGACGGCGATAGAGTTCAGGGCTGCAGCAGCATCCTGATCGCTAAAGTCTTTTTGCAGCACGCTACGGCTGACATCTTCCAGGTTTTGATAGATACCTTCCAGTGCATCGGCAGAATACTCGGCATCGGTCGCATACAGGTCCAGCAACACATCCTTGTAGTCGGCAATCGAACCAGGACGCGAGCGGGCGCGCATACGCACCAGCCGGAACACTGGCAAGTCTATGGTATGCACTGAGAATAAAATATCGCGCGCCAGGATAAAAGCCACCGTCACCGTGCGTGCTGGTTCATCGTCATCATCGATCAAGAAGTCAGTACGCAGATGCAGGTCACCGTTGTCGGCTTCATAATAACGCGCCGACGCTTCAATATCCTTGACCTCATCTTCCCCCGGCAAAGTCACGCCATAGATACTCTTTACCCATTCGCGCTCTTCTTCATTGGGGTCAGTCAGATCGACCCAGATAGGCAGGGTATTTTCAAGATCAGCGCGATTTTCCACATTGATCTGGCTCAGGCGGCCATTGTGCAAGACGAAGACATTAATCATAGGCAAATTCCGGGAAAGCAAAGTCTTTGGTTTGGCTGGATTGTAAACCTGTTTTCATTCCGTGGGCGCAGTGAGAAGAGATTTTTATCGCTGCCTCCTACATATCATACATGTCCTACATGACACTCCTGCAAGCCATCAGCAGCAAATAAAGTCAGCAAAGCTTATGATGCAAGTTTATCACTTTCAACTTGATTTCATCATGTTCAATATACGCGAAATTGATCACCTGGTACTGAGAGTGAAAGACCTGGACAGCATGCTGCATTTTTATTGCACCATACTGCCTTGCACGATAGAACGCAGGCAAGACGAAATAGGCTTGGTACAGCTACGTGCAGGCAGGTCCTTGATTGATCTTATTCCAGTGACCGGCAAGCTGGGCAGTATGGGTGGTGCAGCGCCCGGCAAGGAAGGCCGCAATCTGGATCACCTTTGTCTGCGGGTAGAACCCTTTGATGCCAATGACATATACACGCATCTGCAAGCCCATGGCGTGCCTGCCGGGGAAGTTGAGCAACGCTATGGGGCCGAGGGGGAAGGGCCATCGATCTATCTCAGCGACCCGGAAGGCAATGTTGTGGAACTCAAAGGGCCGCCCAATGTTGCCGGGTGACACTTTCTTGTAGAGCGATACAAGTACTGTGTAGCTAATGCTTAGTATAGTGCGCACCCTAGTTTTTCAGCGTTTGAAGCTCGCTGACAGTTCCATCAAACGCAAGAACCCGGCACGGTGGTAACACAGATTTGTTATCAACTTTTATTCAGGCCAGCTGTCAGGTCGCTTTACAACAAAAGCAATCCGCCTGCTGGTGCTTCTGCCCAGGTCGTTATGACGCACCTTGATCCAGTTCACTCATTGATGAGTAGAATGCCATCATTTTGCATTTTTTTATTGATTTCCTCGAACTCAAGAAATTCATCCGATTCGAAAAAATCATCAAAAGCGAGTTGAGGTAAAGCAGGATTTGCCTGCGTATTCCCATAGGCGAGATAGCGGCAAAAACTATCCAGCATGGTCAAGTCCTTGTGATATCTCTCCAGCCACAGGAATTGACCTGCCTCATTCAACTCCAGGAAAACATATTCACCTGAGGTGGAAAAAATCAAATCTATGCAGGCAAACACCAGGCCTAGTTGCTGACATAAACTCAGACAACGCTGGGTAACTTCTTCTGGCAACTCCAGTGGTTCTACCGGTATTTTGTTTTTAGGAAGATCATAACGCCAGTCCACTGTCTTCTCGTCACGCTGGCTGTCTATCTTTGCCGCAATGACGCGATTGCCTATCACGGTCACCCGTGCTTCAAATTGCTTGGCAACCAGATTTTGATAAATAGAGGGGCAAGCCATCAGTGCCATGTCGTGCTGCAATTGCTCTTCTTTGACTTTCGCAGTCTTGATGATATGGGCGGAGCCATCAACTGCCGTCCAGCCACCAACGCTAAAAGATTTTCTGACCATCTGTTTGTCATTGGCATGGAAAAAATCGCGCACCTGGCGGGCATCATTACCAATCATGGTATTGGGTATGGAAAAGCCCAGGGATCTGGCTATTTCCAATTGCAACATTTTGCTATTGGATCGCCTGGCAGCATGGATATCATTAACCCATAGCGCATGCTCGCCACCTGTGACAGAATAAATATTATTAAAGAAATGCGTAGACTCTTTCTTGATGATGCCCAGATCGGCAGGATGGCTATTTTCCATGGCTACGGGCAAAGTTGCACGGCGAAACCATACTTTGTCATACACGCCAGCATATTCGTGCCCATCCAGTTGAAAGGCAAATGCACCAGCTTGTTGATCACTAATAGACCAGCTTGCCGTAGCATGTCTTGGAAAACGCGTGGGGTCCCATAAAACAGCATCACTACCAAGTTTTTTTAATCCCCAGGAGACGGCAGCCGCATCCGCATCATCGAATGAGGAGATAATCAGTATCTTCATTATTTTTTCGCAGGTATTCAATGCACGTGCAGGTGTGCCAGTCATCCTGCAAAGTGACAGGATAGTATCCACACCAACTACCTGTGGATACTATGCAGTTCGAACCAAATTCAATAATTCATCACTCGTAATTATCAGGGTGCATATCGCTCATTGCTTCCCCGTTCGGCCTGATGTTAGATTGAGAAATATATCTGGTATTTCTTGATTCAAATCCACTGCCACCAGATACCATTGCCAGTTCTTCCGCAGTGATTTCATGTGCCAGTTCACGAGCCAAAATACGTTGCGCTTGTTGTTTTACTTCATTCATGTAAAGTCTCCAAAATTTTCAATGATTACCAAATTCATGACAGTCTTGCGAACGCCACGAAGCACTCAATGTAAATGATAGGAGTCATTTTTACATCTCATACTTTAGTAGTAGAAATTCAAAATTCACTCAACCCTCGGTGAAGATTATTAGCCGCCCAATACCAAAGTCTGTTTTGGGAAAAATGATGCATCTGCAAGCTAAGTCAGCCACCCTGCGGCCTATTTAGCTTGTACCACCGTCTCTGTTTGCGGCAAGCTTTGTATGATCTTGCCATTGTCATCCAGGAAGTTCAGCATGGGCTTGCCTTCCGGGGTGACTATCATCATGATGCGCGCCTTGCCTTTGGCATCTGCCATGATGATGGCTGAAGATTTACCGCGGGTTTTTCCAACAAACAGGCGATTGGTTTGCTGACCACCGGCGTCTTTCCATTTCTGTAGCAAGGCATCTTTCTCAAGGCCTGCAGGGGCTTTTTCATAGGCTTCATACAGGCCATCGTAATCTTTTTGCAGACCGCGATCATAAATTTTCAAACCTGACTCCATGCTGCCATTGCTTTCATAATGGCCCAGTGAGAGTTGCTGATCGCCGCCAAATCTGTCCATGGAAAAATGCATGCCTGAGACAGGCTTTCCCTGTTCATCGAGCTTGCCATCAAAGATGAAGCCGCCATTTTCATCGCCGGTCGCATTATAGAAAATCATGCCTGGCCTTTGTGGGCCACCGCGCTCAAGCTGCTTGCCATTGGTCACAGGTTGGGGCAGGCGCAAATGATTGGCGATGACCATCTCTTGCTTGCCTTCGGGCGTGATGATGTTGATGCGTTCCACATCAATTTCAGAAAACTTGCCGCGGTTTTCTGTATTCGCAGCGGCTGTCAATAGCATGACAGTCATGCCCGCAGCGCCAAGTGCCAAGGCTTGCTTGAGCAAACGGTTCTGGCGGCTTAATTGTGTGATGAGTTCTTGTTGATCCATAGGGTCTCCCTGTTTTTTAAGACGTTAAAATTTGCTTGCATGCACATCGTTCTGCAAGACCTACGCATGCTATTCATTTGCATGCAACTGAGCCAGATGACTGCGATTAGCGGTAGGATGGGAGGTTTGAATAGCAGATATATATGACCAACGGGAGTAATGAATAGTGCAAATTCCAGGGCAAATTAAAACCATAGGCCTGATCGGCGGCATAGGCTGGGCTTCCAGTGCTGAGTACTACCGTCTCATCAATGAATTAGTGGCTGAGCGCATGGGCCTGAGCCACAGCGCACGCATCGTTTTGTCCAGCCTGGATCAATACGATTTCACTTCTCGTGCGGCAGAAAAAGACCCGCAAGCCATCGCTGATTTTTTAGTCGCTCAGGTGCAGAATTTGCAAAATGCTGGTGCCGATTTTTTCTTGTTTTGTGCGAATGGTGCGCACCGTTTTGTCCCGGCTATTTTGCCGCGCCTGCCGCTACCCTTGATCAGCATCGTTGATGTTACTGTTAATCAGGTACAGGCAAGCGGCATCCATAAAGTGGGGCTGCTTGGTGTCAAGCAAACCATGGCTGGCAGTTTTTATCATGACAAATTGAGCGCGGCAGGCATCAGCACATTGACGCCAGACGCAGCTACGCAAGAGCGTATTCATGACATCATCTATAGCGAGCTGATACATAATCGACTGACAGAAAAAAGCCGCAAGCTCTTTATTGATTACATACGGGCACTGACAGATCAGGGGGCACAAGGCGTGATTCTGGGCTGCACCGAAATCCCCTTGCTCATTCACCAGACGGATGTCTCCATACCAGTATTCAATACCACGGCCTTACACTGTCAGGCAGCAGTCGACTTTGCCTTAGCTTAGCCACAAGCGAACCCGGGGCGTGGTATAGCTGATACTTTGGTCTGTATTCACAATGGCAGGAAATAGGCCTAGACTGGTCAGGCAAGACCATGCGAGACAACATGCAAGAGGTAAAGATGACTGAGCAAGTAAAATCCGTCTTGGGTAATTTAAAATTTTTCCCTGCCATGTACAGGGGCAGTTATGACGATGAGGCAGCAGCACTGGCAAACTCGAACTTGCCAGCAGGCAGCATCCAGGAATCGGAAGTCATCAACATGGTACGTGCTGCAAAAATGCTGATTTACCAGGCTCCCGCTGGCAGCACGGATGGTGATGGTAAATTGCTGCTGATACTGTCGCCCGCCCCAGGTGGTGCCTGTAATTTGTGGTTCACCTCCCTGGACATGGCCAGCGAAACCATAGAACAAGCCATGGATGACGTAGAGGAATTTGAAGCTATAGGTGGTGGCGGATTCCAGATATTTGAACTCTGAGTGTAGTGGTCAAGTTTGTGCCTGCAAATGAGAGCGTAAAATGCCTGGCTATTCATCTTAGTGACTTATGCAATATGCCTTATCACTTACTCAGCATCCCGTTTGAACATTTGCAGGCGCTGGCCAATGCAAGCTTGCCCACCACACCGCCTTATACCCAGGCCAGCGATGCCCTGCCACCCGCCTTTGTAGCTACGCGCGCACTGGAACAAATGGCAGCCGGTGCGTCAGCTTATTGGTGCAGCACGTTTTACATCATCGCCACAGAACGGCAGCACATCGTCGGCAGTTGCGGTTTCAAGCATGCGCCACGTGATGGAGTAGTGGAAATTGGCTATGGCATTTCGCCCGAATGCAGAAAACAAGGGGCCGCCAGCGCCGCCGTGCTAGCCTTGTTGCAACTGGCATTCGATGGCGGAGCGACGCAAGTATTGGCCGAGGTTAATCCAGCGAATCTGGCCTCGACCCGGGTCGTGAAAAAATTGGGATTTGTTGACACCGGCAGTTATATTGATGAAACTGAGGAAGAACTGGTACGCTGGCGCGTCAACAAAGTTGACTGGTGCCCATTGTCCCTCCCGCTTCATTAAATAAGCAGGAGGCCAGGAGAATGTCTTGAAAAAGCTTAAGCGGGAGCATTAACCAAGCCATAGGAAACTCCGGCATCATGTTTTACCGGTACTATCAAATAGTAAGCTTGGGTCAGACCTATCTTGCTGGCAGGACTATCTGGTGGCCCTGTCTATTGCCCGGTTCGTTGCTTTCATGTGCAGGTCATTTTCAGCTGCAGTAGAGGCAGTGGCACCCTTGCCCAGTGCCTGTTCCATGATTTTTCTTTTCACTTCTTCATCGGTCTGCGGCGCTGTCCCTGTCGTTCCATTTGTCGCTTTGTTGCCATCGTCATTGAGTACAGCTGCTTTCACAGGGTCCACACCTTTGGAATCAGCAAGCTTGATTTTTTTGGTACTGGGATTATTGTCCAGACATAAAGTATCTGAGTACACGGTCTTGCCGTCTATCGTGCAACGGCGTATGCCTTCGCTGGTGGTAGCAGCTTCGCGCATACCCGGCCCCTGGTTGTTACCGACAGGCAAGCCGGCGGCATTTTTCAAATCGTTGCCGATGACATTGGCCGATTTGCCCCAGCGCGCCCACAGGTCGGGCATGGGCAAATGACCATAGCGCACATAGTATAAAAAAGTCATGCCCAGTGCAGCCACCAGCATGGAGACGAAGGAAACCATCACCAGGCTGAGTCCGCGTTGTTTGGTATATTTCATGGTAATTCAGAATTGCCCATGCGTTGCAAGATGACTTCGCTGCGTCTTTGCAAATAACCTGAGCCTTGGTTCTTATCAAAATAACGTGGTTTAGGTAACATCACCGCCAGCCTGGCTGATTGCGAAGGACCAAGATTGGCAGCGCTGGTATGGTAATAATGCTGGGCGGCAGCTTCTGCTCCAAACACGCCCACACCCCATTCTACGACATTCAGGTAAATTTCCAAGATGCGTTGTTTATCCATGCACATTTCCAGCATATAAGTGATGATGAGTTCTTCACCCTTGCGAAAATAGCTACGATCTGCCGAGAGAAACAGGTTTTTAGCCAGTTGCTGGGTAATGGTAGATCCACCAGAAACCACTTTGCCTTTTTTCTGGTTTTTCTCATAAGCGGCTTGCATGGCTTCCCAGTCTACCCCTTCATGATCGACGAAACTGTCATCTTCCGAGGCAATCACGGCACGTTTCAGATTATTCGAAATGCGCTTATAAGGCACCCATTTATGCTGAAGTTTGAAGTCAGGTTTTTTTTCTTGCAAGACATCGAGTTGATGGCGCATGAAACTGGTGGAAGCTGGGTTGTGATCTACCCACCACCATATCTGCACCAGGAAATATGCCTGTAGCAAGAGGAACAAAAGCAGCGGCACCAGCACCAGCCAGATCAGAAGACGGCCAAATAATTTCATTCTTGGCTCGCTTGCAGTGCAGCACGCATTTCTGTCAACACCTGCGCAGATGGCGGGCGCACACCGCGCCACAGGGCAAAGGCTTCTGCCGCCTGCTCTACCAGCATACCAAGGCCATCACGGCATAATGCACCTTGGCTGGCAGCCAGGCGTAAAAATGCCGTAGGCGCAGCCGCATACATCATGTCGTAAGCCAGCGTGGTTTTACAAAATACGGTATCAGCCAAAGGCGGCACCTCGTCACTGATGCTGGCAGAAGTGGCATTGATGATGACATCAAAAGGCTGCTGCAAGTCTGCAAAGCAGTAGGCTTGCAGATCACAACTGGTACTCAAACTTTTTGCCTGTTCCAGTAAATCCTGGGCTTTGGTCAGCGTGCGGTTGGCGATAGTCAGTGTCGCTGGCTGTTCCTGCAGCAGCGGCAACAAGGCACCGCGTGCTGCACCACCGGCACCCAGCAACAACACGCGCTTGCCACGCAGGCTAACACCGGCATTACGCACGATATCCGCCACCAGGCCTATGCCGTCGGTGTTGTCGCCATACATGCGACCCGACTCAAACTTGAGGGTATTGACAGCACCTGCTATCCTGGCGCGTTCACTCAATTCTGTGGCGAGCGCAAAGGCTTCCAGCTTGAATGGCAGGGTCACATTGGCCCCCTTGCCACCAGCCACGACAAAGTCATGGACAGTCTTGGCAAAACCATCCAGCGGTGCCAGCAAGCCTTGATAATCGAGTTGCTGCGCTGCCAGTTCGGCAAAGCGGGCATGAATGGCGGGCGACTTGCTATGGGAGATAGGATTGCCTATGACGACATACTGGTCAGGCTTCAATTTGTTCCCCCGCGTAACTCGGTTTGCAATTGGAGGTCGCGATTGAAATTAAATTTTGTAATGACAGCCCATACATCCGTTTTATCTTCGGAACGCATATTTTTCGGGAAAGCACCAAAAGGTGCAGCGCGACGAACGATATTCAAGGCTGCAGCATCCAGCGCCTTATTGCCTGAAGATCTTTCTATCCTGGGTCCGCCCTCTGCTTCATAGATCGCGCCATCCTGAAAGACGGGGATATACACGAGTAATTCTCCATACATTTTTTTCCCGTCTTTACTAGGAAAATTCAATGTCCCCATGTCCTCAATGCGCTTTTGCATTTGCTTGTAATACTGCGCATATCCGGCTTTTTGGGTAGTCGGTGTGATGAAGGTCTTGCGAGGGCGCTTGTTTTGATCTTCAATTTGCTGATCAATCTCGGCTGCAGTACGCGATAGTCGCTTACTTGCTTCGGTTTGATCGGTTCCGTTTGCAGGCTTGGGTTTATCATCTTTCAAGCGCTTGTCCTGCTCTTCGACGAGTAGTTTTTCTTGATGTTTTTTTTGGTCCAATAATTGTTTTTGTTGCTCTTCCAACTCAGTAATACGGCGTGTTTCAACACGTACGGCATCACCATCTTCGCTCAGTTTCATGTCCGGCAAAGGTGACTTGCTGCGACCACTGTCGTGTGCGCCACCGCCATCAAGATCTGCCTGTGCCAGCGCTTCGGCCTTCATCGGGCGTTTTTCATGTTTGGCATTGACAAGGATGACTTCCAGGTCTGGTTCACGCAACTTATTGTCTGCTGTCTTGGGTGCCACAAAATGAATCAGCAAAGCCGTTGCGTGCAAGACTAACGAAGCAGTAATAGCTACGCCAAAAATCAATTTTTCATAGCTAAGCTTGCCTGCACTGAGTTGTGCAGGCTGGTTTTTAAGCGTGATCTGCGCAGTTTTGCCCGTGCTTTCACTCACGACGGGAGCTTTGCTGTCAGTCGCGGCAACCGCAACGACGGCATCATCCCCTGCCTTGGCGAGCTGGATTTGCTCGTCAGGCAGTTTTTCTTGTTTGACCTGTTTTCCAGGTTTGATTTTTTTATTCTGGCTTTTCATTACTAGGCTTGTGACTGTTCTTCATCTGGATTGGTCGCAGTGTGATCTGCTGCCGGTGCATCTGCAGCCGTAGCTGCTGCCTCGTTCGGTTCTACTGCAGCGCCCTCTTCTGCACTGAAATCTTCTGCAACTTCGGTACTGGTTTCATCGTCCAGTTCTTCTTCATCGAGTTCGGTGACGGTAGACAACAACTCCAGCAAGCGCGCTTCGACCTCAAGATCAACTTCATCCCAGCGCAAGATATCCAGGCGTACCTGGGCACCGCGGGCAGTTTGTGGCATGCCCGGCAAACGGATGATGAGCGGAATATCGACCAGGCGCAAGACTTCGTCTTTCAAAACAACAGCTTCGACCTGACGTTGCTCTTGCTGCCCCAGCCAGCGCAGGCACCAGTAGCGTTCCATATTGTTCTGGAAGTCGGCATAGGCTGCATAAGCTGCATCAAAGCCCGAGACAATGGCGAACAGGTCAGCATCCTTAGGCTTGAAGGTAGCCACCAGCGGTGCCGTAATGCCATGCTGTACGCAGGCGATGATCTGCCATTGATTGACCAGGTCGGTATAGCGGCGCAGCGGTGAGGTGCTCCAGGCATATTGATCGACACCCAGGCCCTGATGCGGCGCTGCATGGGTTAGCATGCGTACCTGCATGCGCGCGGTCCAGCCACCGGGGCCGCGGCCACCAGCCACACCCTGGGCACGGTAGATACCAGGGATGCCATGGTCAGCCATGAGTTTGCCCCAGGTGCTGTTGGCAAAAATCATCAGTTCGGCGACGATCTTGTCCAGCGGCGCACCACGCTTGCGGCGCACGATGGAGACAACATCGTCTTCCACATAGAAATTGAAATCGACACGGTTATTTTGCTCAGGCTTCATGCCAAAGCTTTCACGCTTGAGCATGCGGCCCTGCTCCAGCACTTGCGCCCACTTCCACAATTGCGCAATGTCGGCCTTGTGTGGATATTCACCGGCATCATTAGCGAGATTGTCTTCAGTCACTAATGCATCCAGATCATTGTGGCGCAGATTGCTGGCCATGGGCACGGCTTCTACCTTGGTCTCGGTGCTGATAACAGACCAGTCTTCAGTATTCAAAGTCGCATACAGTGATACTGCCGGGCGGGTCTGGCTGGCACCGAGGGTATAGACATTGACGAGTTCATCCGGCAGCATGGTGATCTTGTCGCCAGGCATATACACGGTAGACATGCGGCCACGGGCGATATGGTCTATCGCATCGCCACGCTGTATGCCCAGGGCTGGCGCAGCGATGTGGATGCCGACGCGCAGTTGGCCATTGCCAAGATCAACGACAGAAAAGGCATCATCAATCTCAGTCGTGGTAACGTCATCGATGGAGAAAGCCTGCACATCAGCCACCGGCAAATCGGTAGGCAAGGTCGGTACGTTGATTGCAGGGAAACCCACACCTTTGGGGAAATGTTCGTAATGAAACTTGGCCAGGTGCAAATGCTTGGGGCTGGCAATGCCACCGACCGCCAGCATCAGGCGTTGTGGCGACATTTGCATGGCGTCGCAGGCTTCTGCCAGGGCCTTGTATTCTATGCTGTTCTTGTCGGGCTTGAACAAGAGTTGCAGCGCCAGTGATTTCATCGTATCTGGCAGGTGGTTTTGCTTGAGCTCTTCTACATAGCCAGCCTGTACCAAGGCTTGCTGTTTTTTCTTTTCGATACCAGCGAGTGCGGCTTTTAAGGATGCTTCGGGCGCAGCCTTGTAGCGGCCACGGCCTTTTTTGTAGAAATAAACGGGCGCGTTATGCAAGGCATAGATCAGGCCAGCCGCTTCCACCGGTTGTGGTGCATGGCCAAAATATTCTGTGCCCAGTTCGGCAAAACCAAATTCTTCCTGGCCAGCGACTTCCCACAAGAATTCCAGGTCTATCTCAGCCGCTGCGGCTTTCGCCTGCTCTATCAGACTGGCAGGATCGGGAGAGGCAAATTGCAGCAGCACATCCTTGGCCTTGACCTTGGTGCGTTTGCCACTGGCCATCTCAACCTGATAAGCCTCACCAGCATGCGTCATGATACTGCCTGCCTTGAAATCACCGGATTCTTCGAAAAATAAATTCATTCAATACTTCTTTATGTTTTAAGACCAAAAAGCTCAACACTGAGGTACGGAGACATAGAGAAAGACAGGAGAAAATCCTGGATTTTTGCTGCCTCTTTTTTTATTCTCTGTGTCTCTTGGTTGAGATGTTTGTTGTTCTATATTTACTTTGCTTTTATCAGCAAAGCGGAAAATTATTCATATGCCTATTTCATTTCCCTCCCCTTCAAGGGGAGGGTTAGGGTGGGGATGGGGTTCGGTTGATTAGCTGCTTACTTCGTTTGCTGAAGAACCCCATCCCCATCCCAACCTTCCCCTTGAAGGGGAAGGAGTTTACACATTGCAGCTTACGTTTTGGCTGCATCAGTTTGCCACGAACGCCACTGGATTCCTGCCTTCGCAGGAATGACGACTTTACGATTGCGGCTTCATTAATAAAGTGACGCAATGTACCTCTCAACCTCTTTTTTGCATTTCTCTGTGTCCCTCAGTGATATCTCTGTGTCTCTGTGTTGAGAGGTCTTAAGGTTTTACATCTAAACCAGGCGCAAACCCTCAACCACGGGCAAAAACACTTCCGTCACCTGCAAACACCCGCCCTTGCGCCAGAACAAAGACCTGCGTGCCAGCATGCTGTGCACGCCTGCCAGTTCCGGCTGTCTCGCCACGATGCGGCGTATCAGCGGGTGGCTCTGGCGTAGTCTGGCGTAATACAACTCACCACGACGCACCAGCGGGTCCTTGAACAAGGTGCTGCCCAAGGACTTTTCACCGAGCGCTTGAAACAGCGGCCATTCATTGGCAGTAGCACTCAACGGGACGATGGTATGTCCATACACCATGGCCACACCATCGCAACGCAAAAACACCTCGCGCTCATGGACTTTCATGGCGCGCGGCAAACCTATGGCAGCATATTCATCCTGCAAGCAGATTGCCTTTTTCTGCGACAAACGCTGTACGCGAAACTGCTGGCATCTTGCCACCAGCCTGGCTGTCAGCGAATCGCGATTGGTCAGCCAGTCTTCCATCAATGCACTGGTATCAACAGCATTCACATGCGCATACCATTGTGCGGCCAATGGGCGCTGCATCTGCTTACTTATCTGCAAATCCACAGGCAACATCTTTGCATTCAAATCAAGTCCTGTCATCCGCAAAGTCCATCACCTGATCCAGGTAATCAGCAAATTCTGCTATGCCATGATCACTGCCTTCAATCACAACTTGCTTGGCACGCGGATAATGGGCCACCATTTCGCGCCAGTCCAGTACTTCATCGCCAGTCGCAGCAATCAAGAAATAACGCTCAGGCTGGGTGATCTGTTCTACGGCCAGGGCGCGCAGCTCAGCCATGTATTCTGCCTTGAATTCAAAGACGCGGTCGCTATGGTAATAAGTCGTTACACCTACATAGCTTTCCAGGTCACGCGGCGGCTTGACGGCGGGATTCAGCAAAATGGCTTTACAGCCATATTTTTCCGCCAGCCAGGTTGCATAATAACCACCCAGCGATGAGCCTATGATGCAGATATCTTCTGCCTTGTGCCCGGCCAGCAAAGCTTCGGCCTGTTGTATCGCCAGCGTTGGCGAGGGTGACAGGTCGGGGCAGGCTATGTCATCGCTACGACCCAGCTTTGCCATATGCGCGAGCATGCAACGTGCCTTGTAGGAATCTGGCGATGAGCGAAAGCCATGCAGGTAGAGGATCATGCTGCAATCGCCTGTTTGTCTGCTTGCTGGGCACGGTCTTGCAAGGCATCCAGCAATTTTTGGTGGACACCGCCAAATCCGCCATTGCTCATGACAAGCACATGGTCACCAGCTTGTGCCTTGCTGACGATGTCCTGTACCAGCTCATCTATTTTTTGATGGCATGCGACTTTATCTCCCAGCGGTGCCAGGGCTTCTGCCAGATCCCAGCCTAAAGCTGATTTACCGTCTGCCTCGCCAAAACCAAAGACCAGGTCGGCGTGCTCCAGACTACCGGGCAGGGCTTGCTTCATGGTGCCCAGTTTCATGGTATTCGAGCGCGGTTCCAGCACAGCCAGGATGCGCGCTTCGCCGACCTTGCGGCGCAAACCTTCAACGGTTGTCGCAACAGCGGTGGGATGATGGGCAAAATCGTCAATGACGGTAACGCCATCTGCGACACCGCGTACTTCCATGCGACGCTTGACGCTGACAAACTGGGCCAGGGCTTCTATGGCAATTTCTGGTGTGACACCGACATGGCGGGCGGCGGCAATTGCGGCCAGGGCATTCTGGCGATTATGTTCACCGTTCAAATTCCATTGCACCTTGCCTTGCAACTGGTCATTGAAGTAGACCTCAAAGTCTTCACCGTCTTGCATAACCAGACGCCAGGCCTGGTCCTTGCCAAAGAATTCTTTTTCACTCCAGCAGCCGCGTTTAAGCACACGTTCCAGTGATTCATTGTTGCCATTCACGATCAAACGGCCTACACCGGGCACGGTACGCACCAGGTGGTGGAACTGGGTTTCTATGGCTGCGACATCTGGGAAGATGTCGGCATGATCATATTCAAGATTATTCAGCACAGCAGTCTTGGCATGGTAGTGCACGAACTTGCTGCGCTTGTCGAAGAAGGCGGTATCGTACTCATCTGCCTCGATGACAAAAAAGTCAGATGAATGGCTGCCCCACAAGCGCGCCGAAATGCCGAAGTTCAGCGGTACGCCACCGATCAAAAAACCTGGTGCATAACCGGCATATTCCAAAATCCAGGCCAGCATGGCCGATGTGGTGGTCTTGCCATGGGTACCAGCAACAGCGAGTACCCACTTGTCACGCAGGATATGCTCGCCCATCCATTGTGGGCCAGACACATAGGGCAAGCCTCGGTTGAGGATTTCTTCCATCAAGGGGTTGCCACGGGTGACTACATTGCCTATGACATATAAATCCGGTTCCAGCGCTATCTGCTCAGCCCCAAACCCCTGGGTCAGGCTGATGCCCTGGGATTCTAGCTGGGTGCTCATGGGCGGATAGACATTGGCATCACAACCAGTCACTGTATGACCTGCTTCTTTTGCCAGCACAGCCAGGCCACCCATGAAAGTGCCGCAGATACCTAAAATATGAATATGCATAATTGAACCAAATTCCAGAATCCCGCAATTCTACCTGAGAGCGGCCATAGTAAGCAGTGTTCTTAAAACCTCTCAACACAGAGTAAGGAAAGGCTGCTTGCAAGCAGCCTTCGTTTCGCAGGCGTGGGGTATGCCCCACGAATTCCCCACTTCACCACGAAGGGTGCACAAAGATTCATAGAGAAAATCAAAAATATTAAAAATACAAGGCATTAATAGGTTTTGCCTTTCTCTTGTATTTCTCTGTGTCTCCGTGTCTCTGTGTTGAGGGGTCTTATGTATTCAGTTATGATTACCCCATGATGATCCATACACCAAATGAAGCAGAAAGCCTGAGGGCTGAGATTGCGGCGCTGGCAGCGCGCATGATAGCCGAGGATGGGGCTGACTATGCCTCGGCCAAGCGCAAGGCGGCCAAGCAGTTGCTGGGCAACCATAAAGTCAAGGGCGATGTCTTGCCTGACAATGCGCAAATTGAGCAGGAAGTGCGCGAATACAATGAATTATTCTTTGGCGACACCCAGCCGCAGCGTTTATTGCACTTGCGGCAACTTGCTCTCGAAATCATGGACGAGCTGGAGCGCTACTCCCCCTACATCGTAGGTGCAGTGCTGAATGGCACAGCAGGCAATCATTCCGACATATACCTGCATCTGTTTGCCGACAATACCAAGGATGTTGCCATTTATTTATTGAACAAGGATGTGCAGTTTGAAGTTTCAGAAAGTTTCAATAATCGCAATGACCGCATAGAAACCCTGAGTTTCATGTACAAGAACGAAGGCGTGCATCTGGTCTTGCAAGATCAGGATGCCATACGCAGCGGTCACGGCAAGAGCACTGAGCGTGCCACTGCGGCTGGCTTGCGGGCAATATTGGCAGAAGCTGAAACTGAGTAAAAGCTTGCCTGAGCCATCAACATGCCAGGCTTGATCTACAGAACCCTGACCATCTGAACAGGGCGGCATCAGAAGAACGAGGTGATCCATGCGATCTGTTTCAAAAGCAATCCTCGGTTTTTGTCTCGTCCTGCATTTGCCTGTTTCAATGGCAAATGAATATGGCAGCCCGGCTGAAGCGATTGCTATGGTGAAAAAAGCTGGCCGCCTGATACGGGCCGAAGGGCCAGCCGCTTACGCCAAAATCAGCGATCCCCAGGGGCAATTTGTAGACCGCGACATGTATGTCTATGTGACCAATATGCAAGGCGTAATCCTGGCCCATGGTGCTACCCCTAAAGTCATAGGCAAGGACATCATGGATATCCAGGATGGCAATGGCAAGTTTGTCATGAAAGAAATCCTGCAACTGGCCAATGGCAAGGGATCAGGCTGGGTAGACTATCAATGGCCAAATACTGTCAACAAAGCCATAGAGGCAAAATCGACGTATATAGAAAAAGTCGGCAATGTCGTCGTAGCTTGCGGCATTTTTCGCAAATAGCCAGGGGCTCTGCTCTATTTCTGTTCCATCGCTGCAGCTGCTTCTCTAAAACGGGCAATGCGCTCGTCCGTCGCCGGATGACTGGAGGTATAGCCATAGACCGCGCGCAACCATTTCGGGGTCGCGTCTATTCCCGATCGCTTGCGAGTATGACTCATTTCTTCCAGCGCATCTGCGAGATGTATGGGTGAAATATTTCTCTTTGTGAGAGCTGCAATGGCATAAGTATCAGCCTCAGTTTCCATCTCCCTGCCATATTCCTGCCCTATCAGCGTTGCCGGAGCAAGCGCCGCAACTGAACTGAAATCACCGAACAGACTACCAGCAGCAACCGTCACCAGTGCTTGGCGTGCCAGACGGCGCATCGCATGGTGGTTTTGTATATGGCCGATTTCATGGGCCAGCACGCCCGATAATTCATCCGCCAGAAAACCACTCAACTCATTACCACTATGGCCAACGATGAGAGTAATCAACTGGTCCGTCACGACCACGGTGCCCCCTGGCAAGGCAAAGGCATTCGGGCCTATGCCTGGCGCATCGCGCACTTCCAGGTGGATCGGCACATAGGCATCTTCAGGGCGCAGGCGGCGCAATAATTGCTCGGCTTGCGCTATGGTGCGGTCGTCGAGTTTGCTTGGTTTAAGCATGGTTTGATCAAGAAAATTAATGATCTCGCTGCCAAGCACACGCTCATAACTGACAGGAACGAGGGTCGCAACCCGGTCTGCCAATACAGGTACACCCCATTTATACGCCGAGAACAAGATACCGGCCATGACGATAATGGCCAGCAAGGCTGCCTGCCATCTGTGCTGCCAGCGTTCTATGAGGGATGGCGTATAGCCAAGATGGGCCAGCAGGCTTTGTTTGTCGGTCTGCCCATAAATTTCACAATGGCTGCCATCAGCAAAATTAAGTACGCATGGGGCATCCTGGAAAGCTTCTTCCAGTTGCAACTGGCTCTTGTCTATCTGCCTGTCTATACCCTCACCCGTCAGGCTGATACCGCTCGCCTGAAAATACAGAATGACCTTGTGCAGCAAAGCCTGGCGATGATCAAAATAATGTGCTTGTATCATAAATGCTCTCTACCACGATAAATCAAAACCAAACAAATCTGCACTGCTCTCACCGCTGGCCTGGCCAACCTGTCCAGATTTTCCTGCCTGTGCAACCTGTGCATACTGGCTCGCGAGTATTTGTTCAAGACCGGCAGCTTTCAGGCTGACATGCTGCAAACGGAAACGGTAGACATTCACCACCGCAAAAGGCCGGTATAAACCCAGCGTCAGCAGAGTCAGAAGCAGGTTTTTCATCTGCAAAAAATAATAGGCTTTGTAAGGCAGATGTGAGTCGATTGCTATACCCGGGAAACTGGTGGCATTCCAGGATTTGTTCCAGATTTTGACTTGCAATAAAGTGCTGCCACTGAGGAGGATGGCATAGGCCAAGACAGCCACCGCAAATCCTACCGGAACCAGGAGCCAGCCATAGGTTTCCATAAAAATCTGATAGTTGCTCATTGCCTGATTTTTGAGCGAAGCAAAGAAAACCGCAGCTCCCATACCAACCAGCATGGCAAAGACCAGCAAGCTGAGGCCAATAATGAAATAAGACAGGAAAAAAGATCCTCGGGTGAGGCTGCACCTACTCCTCAATTGGGCAAAGGTCAGCTCTTTGTGCTGGTACATGCGCATGCGTGCATGCAACCAGGGCCAGCTTAAATAAGGAATAAATGCATACAGCAGCGTGGTCGGTCGATGCGGAATTAATACACCGACCAGAGCCGGTAATAAAACCATCATGCCTAACGGTGTATAGGTCTTAAAAGCATCTGACAATGTGCCGTGAAATTGAAAACGCAGGCCAAGATAACTGGTATTGCGCAAGCGAAAACGCAAAGCGCTACGCATGATCCAGGGAATTCCCAACAGGAAAATGAAGAACAGGCTCAGCGCAACCGTTTTTGAAAGGGAGAAAAGATAGTGATAACAAAACAGCAGTATCACTGCAATCACCCTGCCGCGAAATATGATTTTGGGATCGCCATGAAAATTGAAGGCTGCGCCGTTCAACTGGGTATTACGATCAAAATAGCTGAGCCGCCGCACTTTCGCCCAGGCCGAATAAATACCCAGGGTCGCCAGACTTAAGCAGAGATTGACTATCCAGATACGGAAGTATTCTTTGCCCGTACCGGTGAATGACAAGTTGTATTCCGTTTGCTGCTCTGTCGCTGCCACGGCATTGGCGGCTGCGGCGGCATCACGGTCTGGATTGGTAGTTGCCGGCTCAGTATTTGCCGCAGTTGGCCACATCCCTGTGGCCTCGGTTTGTATTTGCATGCCTGAATCTTTATGGACTATATCCCGCTCTATTGGCAGGAAAGCTGCAAAATAACATGAGACTCATGAATTTGTAAAATTTTGTTACATATTTTATTCAACTGCTGTTGCGCCGACGGTCAAACCCTGCCTGCGAATCGCTACTCCCACACATTATTGTGCCGCCGCCCGGAAGCGGGCTACCCGGTCTGCTGTCGCGGGGTGACTGGACATGTATTGGCTGATTTGTCTTCCCGTCGAAGAGTCTTGATCTTGCTCGTGTCCGCGTTCGTGTTCGCGTTTGTGCTGGTTTTCCATGCGTTCCAGCGCATTCGCCAGGCGTACAGGTGACATATTGACTTCTTTCATGCGCTTGATGGCATAGTCATCGGCTTCGGTTTCCATTTCGCGCGAAAATTTCTTATTCACGATACCCGCCGTGGCCAGGCTGACGACTGAACTGAAATCTGAAAACAGGCTGCCAGCGATCACCGTCACCATGGCGTCGCGCACCAGGCCACGCATGCTGTGATTGCCTTCTACATGGCCGATTTCATGGGCCAGCACACCCGCCAGTTCCTCGACTTGTCCGGGGCTCAGTTCACCCTCTTTTTTGCCACTGAGCAGACGTATCATGTCATCGGTGACGACGACGGTGCCACCAGGCAGAGCGAAGGCATTGGCGCCAATTTTCGGCGCATGCCTGACTTCAAGATGGATGGCAATACGGGCATGGGCAGGCATGACGCGCAATATCGCTTCCCTCGCCTGATTGACACGTGCTTCACTCAGGTTGCTGGGATTGAGTATAGTATTGTCCAGCAACTTCATGATTTCCGTCCCTAGCGACTGCTCGTAGCGGGTCGGCAAACTGGCCGCAATCTTGTCTGCCAGGACAGGGACACCCCATTCTTTTGCTGCCAGCAATATGGCAGCCATGATGATAATGGCGACCAGAGCCCACTTCCATTGTTTTTGCCAGCGCTGCACCAGACTGGGCTGGTAGTGAAGGTAGTCAAACAGCGTCTGCTGATCGGCCTTGTCATGAATTTCACAATGGCTACCATCGCTAAAATTAAGTATGCAGGGTGCATGCTCAAAAGGCTCGGCCACTTTCAGCCTGGCTTTTTTGACGGGGAAGGTTTTACCTTCAAAGAGTACATTGACGACACCCTCTTGCAAGTCCAGATAAATACTCTGTATCAGGCTTTGGCGGTGGTCGAAATAATTGGCTTTAATCATCATTCACCAGGATAAATCAAACCCAAACATATCGGCTGAGCTATCGCCCGTGGCCTGGGCTTGCCCGACTTTCCGGGTCGCCTGCACCTGATCGAGGTCTTCAGAACGCAGACGCATATGCGCCAGCCGGAAGCGGTATACAGCAACGATGGCAAATGGTCGGTACAGGCCCAGACTGAACAAGGTGAAAAAGAAATTCTTCACTTGCAGCAGCCAATAGGGCCGGTAAGGCAGCACAGAATCTATATCTACCCCAGGAAAACTGGTGCTATCCCAGGACTTGTTCCAGGCCACGACCTGGATATAGCTGATGCAGGCGAGCGCCCCCAGAATGTAGATCACGGACATGACGAAGCCCAGCAACAGATAAAATACCTCCTGGCGGCTCAAATACTGCATCAGGCTGCTACCATGTTTTTGCAAGACTATGGACACGACACCTATCAGTAGAAATCCCAAAAAGACAGCGCACACCAGCGCCAGCAATACCCCGACATAGCTCCAGCTGAACGCCCCGCTTTTCATATCGCAAGTGGCGCGCAAATTGCCATAACTGATATTGTCATGCTGGTATATACGCATCCTCGCATGCAACCAGGGCCAATAAAGATAGCCTATGAATGCCAGGCCCGCCAGGTAGGACTCTTCAGGAAACAGCACGCCAAACAGACCCGGCAACAGGAAAACGAAGGCCACCGGAAAATAGGCTGCATAGGCATTTGGTATGGAGCCATGAAACTGAAAACGCAGACCACGGTAACTGGTCTGGTGCAGACGAAAACGCAGCGCACTGCGCATCATGAAGGGTATGCCCAGCAAGAAAATGATAAAAAAAGTCAGGGCCAGGCTTTTGGAAAAAGTAAACAGATAGTGGTAGCAGAACAGCAAAATCACTGCCACGATGCGGCCACGCAATATGGTCTTGGCCTCACCATGAAAATTGAAACCACCGCCAGCAAAACTGGTATTGCGGTCAAAATATTCCAGGCGTCTGACCTTGGCCCAGGCGGAATAAATGCCCAATGTTGCCAGGCTCAGGCAAAGATTGACTATCCAGATACGAAAATATTCTTTACCTGTGCCGGTAAACACTGGATTTTGCCATTCAGGCACTACGACCTCATTGGCAATGCTGGCCGTAGTCGCAACTTCTGTTGCTGACATCGGTACCCCAGTTTCACTATTCCAGTCATGATAATCAGCAAGGGGAATGGTGGGCAGCCAGACTTCTGCTTCTGTGTGAATTTGCATTGCTCAAGATGGTGAAATGAGTATCTGTGAAATAGAATGTCAGAATAAGATATCAAAACAATATGACAAAATAACACAAATTTTAACTACGTATAATTTTTTAACAATGCTTTAAGCAGATAAGCAAAACCTGCACGCAAGCCAACTCAACCATCTCATGGATAGAACACCCCTACATGAAAGCCCGCGGCTTTGAGAGTGGGTAATTCAAAATACAGTTTAATGTTTTGCTCGCCGCCCGCCGCAAAACCTTTTTCCAGTTTGTCTTTTTCGGTCAGATAATCGGCCGGAGTAAAAGCACGCTGCAACAAGGGTTTGTCCTTGATGTCGTTCAAGACCAATTCTATATTGGGCCAGGTTTGCACCACATCGCTCTGGTTCTGGATTTGCATGACCAGCATGAAGACATTGCGTTCCGGGGCCAGGTTTTGTAATTCATTGGAATCGACAATGATCTTTTCTATCTGTGCTGGCAAAGCCACCTGACAACTCAGGTATTTGCAGGCTTGCTGCAACCAGGGCCTGGTGTCTGGCAAGCGGACCGCAAGCTGGTTACGGAAAATATAGGCAGACTGCCCCACCAGGAGTGGGATCAGCAAGACTATCATCAAGCCCAGCATGATATTAGCCATGCGCTTGCGGGCACGCTGTTTTTCAGCCTGGATGACAAAGTTCGGTTTATCCTGTTCGACCTCGATATCGCTGCTGGAATCTTCATTGATGGCGGCCTGCTGGGCCAATGCTACCTCAGCAGCATCGATATAAGCTTTCTGGTGGCTGTCTTCGTCCACCGCATCATTGAGAGAAACGGCATCGCCAGGCTCTGCCAATTCGCCATGATCTTTATGACGCCATACCTTGGTGACGCTATTGGGCGATAGTATTTCTGTCGGTGCAAAGGCACTTGCCTGGTCGGCTTTTTTGCTTTGCTTGTCGACTTTCTTGATTTGTTCTTCCGTCACTTCACTGACTGACCAGTCGGCTGTTGGCGGATCCATCAGGGCTGCGCGGGTTTCCAGCTCCACACGGGCGACATCAGTCTCATGCAGCTCTTCGGCAGGCAAGAGCAAACCACCGTCACCCATATCAAACTCTAGCGCAGAAGCCGTGCTGGGCACAGTCTCTGGTTTAGGCGGGGTACCTTTGGCAATGCCCGGCTTAGGTACTGCCGATGGGGTTGCAGGCGCGGATTGTGCAGCCACTGGCGGAACAGCTTTGACTGGTGGCGATGCTGGAGAAACAGGGCTTGGCTGATGTGGTACTTTGACATCCCTGGGCATGTCAAAAGTCTCCGCTTCAAATTCCAGTTCTGCCTTGCTGATCGCAGCCAGGACCTCGGTTGCAGGCTTGGCCGTAGCGCTCGCAGGTCTGGCCACGATGACTGGCTTCTCTGACGCAGGTGTTGCTGGAGACACTGCTGGCTTGGCTGCAGCAGCAGGCGCAGTCGTTGGTGCAGCAGGCGGCACTACTGTAGCCGCCGGAATTGCAGGCTTGGGGGCTTCAGGTGCCGGTGCTTTTATTTCTTCAAGCGCGGGGCTGGCTTCTGGCGTGAACTCAGTCCGTACTTCGCTGACTACCGCCGGCGTGACCGGCCTGGCAGATGCAGTTTGAACAGATACGGGTTGGGCAGTCTCGACCTGGGGCTTGGCAGCCATTACAGGCGTGCCGGGTATACTACTGGTCGTCACTGCTGGCGTTGCCGCCGCTGGTAATGCTACCGCACTTGCTGTACTGGTCGGCTTGGCCGGAACCGGTGCAGGCTGCGGCGCTTCCGCCGGTATCAGGTTTTCTACGGCATTAAAAGTTTGCTGACATGAGCCACAACGCACCAGGCCCGCATGCAATTTCAACTGATCATTGGCTACCTTGAAGGCAGTCTGACAGTGGGGGCAGCGGGTCGCCAGTGCCATAGTCGCCTCAGTTATTCAAAGAGCCTGACAACGCGACCCAGCCTTCATGCTCAGCCCAGACGGTGAGCTTGATGAAAGGCGCATAGGCTGCTGCCACTTCTTCAGCCTGCCTTGCCAGCACGCCTGAGAGTATCAGTGAGCCACCGTGGGCGACACGGCCAGCCAGCATCGGTGCCATCAACTTGAGCGGGCTGGACAGGATATTCGCCACGACCACATCAAATTTCTGGGAGGCCGGATGGGCAGCACCAAAACCTTCTGGCAATGCATATTCTATCTGGCAGTTATTACGTTCTGCATTGAAATTCGCAGATTCTATGGCTTGCGGATCGATATCCACACCAATCACACTGGCGGCGCCCAGCTTGCTGGCGACCATGGCCAGAATGCCGGAACCGCAACCATAATCGAGGACAGACAAATCCTTGGGTGCGTGTGCTTCCAGCCATTCCATGCACAGCTTGGTGGTAGGGTGGCTGCCGGTACCAAAGGCCAGACCGGGATCGAGTTCCAGGATCAGGGCATCAGGATCAGGCGCATCATGCCAGCTAGGCACAACCCAGATATTCTTGCCGATATGGATAGGGGCAAACTGCGATTGCGTCAGGCGCACCCAGTCTTGCTCTTCGACATTGCGGGTGAGATAGGCTGGCACTACAGCCAGGCCAATAGCGGCGGCAGCTTCAGCCACCAGCTCAGCGTGATCGGCGTCGATATCAGCCAGGGCCACTACGCGGCTACGGTCCCAGGCGGCTTCGTCCGGCTCCATGCCTGGCTCACCAAACAAGGGGCGTTCAGCATCCGTACCTTCATCGGCATCTTCCACAGACACCGACAGGGCGCCCACATCCATCAGGGCATCCGACAAAGCCTCAGCCTGCTCACGCGCTACTTCTATGACTATTTCTATCCAGCCCATATCACAAATTCCAATGCAACTTTTAAACTTCCAAACCAAAAGGCCTCACGCCACAGAGGAGGGAAAGGCTGCCTACAGGCTGCCTTCGTTCCGCAGGCGAACGGCATGCCGTTCGAAACCCCTGCTACACCACCGAGACACGGAGAAAAGCAAGAGAAAAAATTCATCTTGAACTCTGCGAGGCTCAACCATTTATGCGGCGATTATTAATTCATTAAACATCTCAACAACAAAAAGCTTACCACAGAGGCTCCATAACAAAGCCAAAAGCACAGGGAAAAACTTGTGTTTTCTCTGTGCTTCTTTTTCAACTTCGTAGGTTGGGCCGGGCCTCGCTAGGCTACGCCTTATCAGCCCAACACTGTGCCTTCGATTAACGTTTACACAGAATCGGATGCCGAGTGTTGGGCTGGTGATGCGTAGCCCAACCTACATTGCTGAACCTCAACAAACGTATGCGTTATTCAAACGCAGAGTGTTGGGCTGGTAAATCGTAGCCCAACCTACAATCCTTCGTGACTCTGTGTTGAGAGGTCTTCACTCCAAATTACTTGGATTTTTTAGACAACTCCGGCATATCCGCTAACTTGTGTTCCAAATAATGAATATTCGTACCACCCTCAATAAAGCGTGCATCTATCATCAGCTCGCGGTGCAGGGGGATGTTGGTTTGTATGCCTTCTACCACCATCTCTGACAAGGCGATCTGCATGCGACGGATGGCTTGTTCGCGGGTTTCGCCATAGGCGATGACCTTGCCTATCATGGAATCATAATTCGGCGGCACGAAATAACCGGCGTAAGCATGCGAATCCACGCGTATCCCTGGGCCACCCGGTGTATGCCATGATGTTATACGGCCTGGAGACGGGGTGAACTTGAACGCATCTTCAGCATTGATACGGCACTCTATGGCATGGCCCTTGAGCATGATATCAGTTTGCTTGAAGCGCAGTTTTTCATTGAAAGCAATGCGGATTTGCTCTTGTACGATATCGACACCAGTGATCATTTCTGTCACTGGATGCTCAACCTGCACACGGGTATTCATTTCTATGAAATAGAATTCGCCGTTTTCATACAGGAATTCAAAAGTACCAGCACCACGATAACCTATCTTGCGGCAGGCAGCAGCGCAACGGTCACCAATTTTCTCTATGATCTTGCGCGGTATGCCTGGTGCCGGCGCTTCTTCTATGACTTTTTGATGGCGGCGCTGCATCGAGCAATCGCGCTCACCCAGCCAGATGGCATTGCCATGCTGATCTGCAAGAATCTGGATTTCCACGTGACGCGGATTTTCCAAAAACTTTTCCATATACACTTCAGGATTACCAAACGCTGCACCCGCCTCTGACTTGGTCATGGTGACGGCGTTAAGCAAAGCAGCTTCAGTATGCACCACGCGCATACCACGACCACCACCACCGCCAGCGGCCTTGATGATGACAGGGTAACCAACCTTGCGGGCAGTTTGCACAATGACTTTAGGATCATCTGGCAATGCGCCTTCAGACCCGGGCACGCATGGCACGCCTGCCTTGATCATGGCATGCTTGGCAGATACCTTATCACCCATCAAACGGATGGATTCAGCACGCGGGCCGATGAAGACAAAACCGGATTGCTCTACACGTTCAGCAAAATCGGCGTTTTCAGACAAAAAGCCATAACCTGGATGGATAGCCTGGGCGTCAGTCACTTCAGCAGCACTGATGATGGCTGGCATGCTCAGGTAACTCAAATTGGACGGAGCCGGGCCTATGCAAACAGATTCGTCGGCCAGCTTCACATATTTTGCTTCGCGGTCGGCTTCAGAATGCACGACCACGGTTTTGATACCCATCTCGCGGCAAGCGCGCTGTATGCGCAGCGCGATTTCACCACGATTGGCGATAAGAATTTTTTCAAACATGATTTAACTTTGCGGTGGCAATGGTTGCAATTGCGTGAGCAGGAAACCCTGTCCAGTATTACCCTCAACACGGGCAAATCGACAGTCAGTTCGCGCACGCGCGCCTGGATCAGCCAATCACGAACAGCGGCTGGCCGTATTCTACAGGCTGACCATTTTCAACCAGAATCTGTTTGATGGTGCCACTGAAATCGCTTTCGATTTCATTCAGCAACTTCATTGCTTCAATAATGCAGAGGGTGTCGCCAGCATTGACGCTCTTGCCGATATCAGCAAAAGGCGCAGCACCTGGAGAGGAAGAACGATAAAAAGTACCGACCATGGGGGATTTGACAATATGACCATCTGGCACAACCGGGGCCGCTGCCACTGGGGCCGCTGTAGCGGCAGGCGCTGCAGCTGGCATCATTTGATGCTGCGGTTGCATCATGACTACCTGGTTTTGCGGCATCGCAGAAGACTTGACGATGCGGACCTTACCTTCACCTTCTGTTACTTCCAGTTCAGCGATATCTGATTCTGCTACTAGGTCGATCAGGGTCTTGAGTTTTCTTAAATCCATGTGGAATCCCCTTGAAAAAAGTGGTTCTGAATTAATTGAGATGCACCACCGAACATGAAAATAGCTCTGATGATGCCATCGAAGATTGGATTATATACGAAATAAGCTGTCATTATCAGCAAATTACGCGAAGATGCAAGAATTTAAATATTTTTTAATGAAAAGTCAATCGCCAGACGGTAACCTTCGGTACCCAGGCCGCAAATCACGCCCTTGGCGATTGCAGACAAGAAAGAGTGATGCCTGAAGGCTTCTCTCTGGTGCACATTCGAGATATGCACTTCAATAAACGGGATTGCCACCCCTGCCAAAGCATCCCGCAAGGCGACGCTGGTATGGGTCAGGCCGCCAGGGTTGATGATAATAGCATCGACTTGCTCATTACGGGCAGCATGGATGCGATCAATTAACGCGCCCTCATGATTACTTTGAAAAAATGACAACTCCGCGCCAGCTGCTTTTGCCTGCTCCTGCGCTGCTGCTTCTATCTCTGCCAGGCTAGTGGCACCATAGGTAGTGGGCTCGCGTGTACCGAGCAGGTTCAGATTGGGGCCATTCAGCAGCAATAGTTTGCGCGCCATAGTCACATTCAATTTGACGAAGATGGCCGCATTTTGCCGTTAATCAGCGCAGATTGGCAAGGAAAAACGAAGCAACTTCTATTTTTCCAAAGAAAATTTGGCAATATCGGCGCGCAATTCTTGCATCTTCAGGCGCCCCAGGTAAGATTTCAACACCCTGCCATCAGGGCTGATCAGAATAGTAAACGGCAAGCCCCCTCCCGCATTCCCCAATTGGCGCGACAATTCCGTACCTTCCATGCCCGCCGCAAACAAGGGATAACTGATCTGGTATTTTTTTGAGAATTCGGCAATATTGCTGGGGCTATCGATGCCAGGCCCGAGGATTTGTACAGGCTTGCCCTTGAACTCTTGTTGCAAACTCGACAACTCAGGCATTTCTTGCACACAAGGTGCGCACCAGGTTGCCCAAAAATTAACAACCAGGAACTTTCCCTGCCACTGCGCCATGGTCTGGCTCTTGCCTTCTGCATCCTTGAACTGCTGCACCATCAATTGCGCCACTGCCTTATCGGCTGGCGGCTTGGGAGTGGTCTGAAGATTACCTGCATAAATCCCCAAACCAGCAAACACAGCACCCAGCACTACCGCCAGGACAATAAACTTCTTATTCATAGACACACTCACATAAAACCAGCATCGCGGCTCAAGGCAGGGATATTAGCTTAGCTGGGGGATTTATGCTCGACAGCCCGAGGCTTCAACAATATAGCAGCGGAATACTATTATCCAAATATCATGAAATAATATTCCGCACCACAACTCACCTGACGTTTGCTGCCTACACCTCTACATCCATCAAAAAGATAGACTCCGACCAGGTCGCAGCACCAAGACAATTCACGGCTTTGCGTAATTGCGCTTCAAGCCTTGCACTTGCAGCAGGATCAGCCGACATGCCAGGTAATTGCTCAGTATGCGCACGCGTCCGGTCGCAAGCCTGCAAACCCTGTCTTTGCTCTTGCGACGGCAACAGGCGCTCCAGCAATTCTGGCTCAGCCATGATGCTGAAGAAGCATTTGATGACTTGCTGCGCATTGAACTGGTCTTTGCAATGCTCCCAGATTGCCAGCTCCAGCCACTCGATGACAGCATCACCGAGCTGTATCTGCCTCAGCCCGGCAAAACTGTCTGACCACAAACGCTCGTCAAAATACCTGAGCAAAAGACACAGACCCAGTGGTGTCAAGCCCTGGTAATGCATATCGCGACCATGCACCTGATGTATGCCCAGCGCACTGGCATAGTCAAAAAATTCCTGCATGGCCTCTGCATCTACCTCCACGCGTGCTGGGCGTGATTCAGATTTGCAACTGATATCGAAAGAACTGTAGCTGTCACTATCAAGCGCATCTGGCAAACTGTGTTTGGACAATTTCCTGGACATGGATCTTGGACGTGACATGTCAGGCGCAGAAATACAGGGTGCCGCCATTGCGGGCACTGGCGCGCATGGAGCGCACGCAGCTCCAGCAGCTACAGCCCCCATGCCACCCCAGCCAGCAGGCAGCATATGCGCCACTTCTATCAAGGCTGGCATATCCAGTGGTTTGTCTTGTTCCGCCCTTTCTTCGACGATCAGGAAGCTGGTTTCTTTGGAGATCAATTGGTATTGCACAGCCAATTCCTGCACCACTGATTCTTGCCCCACCACTCCTTGCTTGCCAGATAAATAAGTAGCGGCCGCCACACGTGACAAACCACGTCCTGACTGCACATCATGTGTCAACTCCAGTCTGCCTATCTCGATTTCTTCGGCCTGTCCTGGCAAACGGGCAAACAATTTCATCAAGCCCTCAGGTTTTTCTGGCAAGAGATAAAACATATTCAGGGTCTCACCTTTGAACACGCTTGCAGGCAAGCTTGTGGACCACAGCGGCTGGCTGACAAAACCGGTATCAATACGAATATCTTGCCAGACTGGCGAACGCAATTTCATGAACATGCGCAAGATGGCCGGTGCTACGTCTTCACCTGGAGCCACATATTCACAGGAACCACCACTGGCCGTGGCCAGGCGTTCCAGATGTACTTCTGCCGGACTGGAACCTATGCCAACGATAAACACTCTTTGTCCGGCAGCGCGGGCACTGACTATCAAACTATCGACACTGTCGATTTCACCATCGGTAATCATCAACACATCGCTACGCCCGCTGCTCTGGATGGCAAAGGTGGATTCCAGCGCCAGTGCCATTTCGGTGCCGCCAAGATTGGCACCAAGCTCATCTACCCAGCGCAGGGCTGCAGCCTTGCTAGGCTTGGCAAATTTCCACATCACCGGTGAACGATGCTGGACCTCGCTGCCAAAGCGCGACAAGGAAATATGGTCTCCCGCATTGAGTTGCCCGACTATTTCTTTCAGAGCCGTGCGCGCAGCCCTGATACTGTCGCCATTCATGGAACCAGAACAATCGACCAGCAGCTTGACAGCCACATCATTCATGTTTTCAGGCGCAATGTGCGGACAAAAGCTGGCCAGCAAAGCAACATGCCCGGGCTGGTGGTAGTCTTGCCCCAGGACGCTGAATGCCTGCTGCCTGAACTGGTCTATGCACAATAAAAAATCACGGTCCAGATTACCTTTGCGGGACAAGCTGACGATCACACCACTATCCCTGGGCATGACGCTGATGGGATGGCTGGGTGAGGCAATGCGTGCACCCGCCACCTCTGCTGCGAGGCGCAGTGTGATATCGAAGGGATACTCTACCCGCACATCATGTTTGGGCGCTGTCAGGCGCTCAAACAGGTTTGGCTTCTTGCCCGTTATGGCTTGTGTCATTTCATAACGCGGCGCGATCACCGTGGGCACACAAATGCGCAAGGCATTCAAGCCATCCATCTCGAAAAAACGCAGGCTTTGCGCATAACTCATGCTCAGTGTACAAGCTTCGCCAGGGGCCAGATTACCTATGCTGAGGCTATAACTGCGATCTCCATTTTCTTGCAGCATGAAAGCCGTATTACCTTCAGAGATGGCTTCTTCATAATCGATTTCTGCTTTCTTCCTGGGTATGACAGTGCCAGATAACTTCTTACCATCCAGCTCGACTTGTATGTCCAGTAACACTGCATCGATGGGCAACGGAAAGGTGTACAACACCTCTACATGCTCTTTATCCGAAGGATTGATAAAGCTTTGCGTGAGCTGCATTTCCAGCGACATGCCTTGTATGACGCCGCTGGCACTGACTTTGGTCAAGGCCATGTCCTGGCCCAGACTGGATTGTATTCTTGCTGTGTTTTGATCAAACATATTTATCTTCCTCCACTAAGCCTTCGCATTCATGCGTCCAGGCTGGTTTTCATACTCTCTGCCAATGCTATCGCCTGCCTGACAAATTCCCTGAGCTGCTCTGGAGTCCAGCCTGCCTTGCCGGCATCAATCACCAGTTCTACTCCGTGCGCTACTGTCAAATGCGTGCAAACAGAAATTGACCCGATTTGCTGCAGTTTCACTTCCAGCGGGGCAGGTGCGCCGTGCAGCAATTCACGTATGCGCTCCAGTGATACCCCCGCAGAACTCCACTTCTTAATCAACAACAATTGTTCGAGATGCTGCGCTCCATAACGCGCCGCCCGCGTCCCGCCTTCAGGCTTGCTGACCAGCCCTATCTGCATGTAGTAACGCACCGTGCGTACCGACATCTCTGCCATCAAACAGAGTTCAGGGAGCAGATAGCTGCTGTCTTTTTTATCAGAAGAAGTATTCATACAGTACTTTATAACAGTTAAACTGTCATTATTCAAGTTTACTTTTTGAGCTACGCTGAGCAGCCCTTCAAACAGAGATGAGATAGTTTGAAAAAGACGAAAAAAAAGCGCTCATGTCATGAGCGCTTCTTCTTGCCTTTCTGAACCTGGAGCCTAATGCGCCCCACCTGCATCCACAGGTACCGCCGATTTTTTCGGCTTGGTCAGCCACACCAGACCTATCATGCCGATGAACATACAGTCCGACATCCAGAAAATATACGTTGCGGCCATGGTGCTGGCCAGCCAGCGCGTGGCTTTATTAAAGGGCAACTTACTCAGCCAGCCCTCCTCTCCAGGTTTGATTCAAGTTTCCATTGCTTTTTTCCATAATGGCATCAGCAAGTGCGTCGACATATTCGCGACCTGGCCTGACTTCATCTGTGATATCACTGAAGTACTTGCCATAATAGCTTTTTACCGCATTTGGACTCAAGTTTTCCAGGTACTCTTTCGCCTTTTCGTGATCCACCACAACACCCAGGCCATTTTTGTACATCATGCCTAGTATCAGGTATGCCTGCTTGTATCCCTGCGCTGCGGATTTAAGATACCAGGTCAGTGCAATTTTGTAGTCTTGCAATACCCCCAGTCCCAATCTGTAGGCATCTCCCATTTTTGCCTGTGCAGCTGGCTGGCCTTGTTCTGCAGCTTTGCTATACCAGAAAATAACACGATCCCGGAAATTCTCCCAGGAAACAGGTGGCATCTTATCTTCCAGCCATATTTTTCCATGTAAGTAATCTGATTGATGCCCCATCAAAAACTGCGCGTCGGCGTTGCCAGCTTCAGCTATGCTCTTCAACACATTAGTGTCGATACCCTGAATTCCTGTGCGCCGGGCAGGCATTAAAAGAAGTTTTGCCAACTCCAGCCGGCCTTGTGCCATCAGGATTTTTGCATTGAGGTTCATTACCTGAAATGCTTCAGGATCTCTTCCGTTTTTTGCAATCTCAAGAGCGAGAAGCTCCTGATAAATTGCAATTGCATCGGTAGATTTTCCCTGTAATTGATAAAGGTCAGCAAGTTTGATTTTGACTTCAAACAATTGAGCATCGGCCCGTCTATGAGAGCTCTGGAGACAAAGCGCTTTTGACTGAAAATACAGTTTGCTGGCTTGATCGAATTGCTTATGCTCTGCAAGCATATCTGCGAATTTCAGCAGAAAATCGACGTCATCGCCATATTTGGGCGGACAGGATTCAAAATATTTCAAGCCACGGAGGTACAGAGCTTCTATCGCGCCAAATTGCTCTGTCTCGCAATACAGCACAGCCAGTTCAAGCAAAATTTTTTCCAGATAGTGGCTATTTGGCGTCAACTCTTCAAACTTGGCCAGGCTTTGCTTCAACAATTCTATGGCCTGTCCGAACTGATTTTGCTGTCGATAAAACTCAGCAAACTCCACACTTACCCGTGAAGCTTCAAAATCTGCATACTTTCCTTCTTTATACGTATCACAACAAGCCAAAGCCAATTTAAATATTTCTGCAGCTTTATCCAGTTTATTTTGTGCACGATAAAACCTGACCAGGCTTGTTGGACTTGGGAATCCCCTATCCAATGAATCAGTCAGATTGCCTTGAAACTCTATCAGTCTTATCTGTATCAATTTTTCAAGCAAGGCTGCATCAGAGGCGTAGTCAGTTTGTATCGCTTGTCTTTCCCAGCCATAGAAGACAGGATTTTCCATGCATCTCGCACGCAGGCTGTATCCATCTTCCATATTGAAAGGCATGGGCCCTCGTACAAGTTCTGAATAGGATTCTTTACCATTCTGTTCAGGCAAATGTACGTCACACGAAAATTGTCGTAAAAAACTCTCGCGCCTGCCCTCTTCTATCCCACCCTGCCGGAACCAGAGATGAAATACTTCTGGATGAAAATGCAGGATGACACTGTCTTGTTCTTTCCAAAGTTGATATCTGTCTTGCAGACTGCCTGAAAAAATCCGCTTAACGGCAGGCAGAGCAAACTCATCTGGCAACTCATAAAGCGTAAATCGCACACCGGGGAAATAGAGAGAGATATCCAGCAAATTGCTTAGATAGTAGGGATTGATCCGTTCGTAAATATATATAAGGGCATCACCTTTTTTCAGGCAATTGCACCGGCGATAAGCCCTGGCCCAATCTATATGAAACAAAACCGACTGCAAATCCATTTTGTCATCAACATTTTCTGCCATGATGATGACGGTTTGATCGTAACCCATGCCGTAGTCCGTATTATGTTTGACACGCACAGGGTGAAAACCCGTGGACTGTTAAAGTCCACTAGCGAGTTCATCCCTGTAAAATGGAAACTTGAGCTTACTCGGAGGCTACTCAAGCAAAGTAGCAAGACAATGACGACTCAATCTTCTCTTGCCAAGTAAATCAATATTCTAGCATCGCTGTGGCAACCCACCCTGGTGAGATACTTTTACCGCGCGGAGAACATGAATTCAAAATCAAATTGTCTGATTTGCCATCACCTCTTTTTGAAAACCAGGCTAGAGCGTTAATACAACATCCAAAAAATGAAACACCCCGGATTACGACAAATCTTAATCCGGGGTGTTTTTCATGCATCTGCAAGACTTTCTAAAAGCCGCAGCTATAAACCTACAGCATCAATGCGCCCCACCCGCATCCACAGGCACAGCTGATTTCTTGGGCTTGGTCAACCACACCAGGCCGATGAGGCCGATGAACATATAAGCCGACATCCAGAAAATATCCGTCGCCGCCATGGTGCTGGCCTGCACGCTGATGGTACGATCAATGAGGGCGTAGGCACCCTGTTCTGGCATGCCTTGCTGTACCAGACCCTGTACGGTCTGTACAAAGGTCGGGAAGCTGCTGCCCGTGTTTTCGGCGATCTGGGCATGGTGCAGGGTGCTGCGGCTGTCCCAGATGGTGGTCATGATGGAAGCTCCCATACCACCGCACATGATACGCACGAAGTTCGACAAGCCCGATGCTGCCGGGATTTTATCCGGTGGCTGGCCTGACAAGATAATCGACGTCAGCGGAATAAAGAACATCGACATCGCCGCGCCCTGTATCAGCGTAGGAACCAGCAAGGTATAAGTATCCACCTCAGTATTAAAACGCGCACGCAGGAAAAACACCGCGGCAAAGCCCATGAAGGCCGCTGAGGCGATTTTTCTGGCATCCACCTTGGGCAAGATCTTGCCTATGATGGGTGACAATAAAATCGCAAAGATACCCACCGGTGCCATGACCTTGCCTGCCTCTGTCGCGGTATAAGCCAGTTGCGTTTGCAACCACAGCGGCATGATGACCAGGCTGCCAAAGAACAGGCCATAGCCTATGGAAATCGCGATCACACCAGCGCTGAAATTTCGCCCCTTGAACAGCGACAGGTCAACCACAGGATGGTCCTGCCCCAGCTCCCAAACGATGAAATAAATCAGGCCGATCACAGCAATTACCGTCAACAGGACGATCTCACCAGAATTGAACCAGTCCAGCTCCTTGCCCTTATCGAGCATGATTTGCAAGGCACCTACCCAGATCACCAGCAGGAACAAACCAACCTTGTCGATAGGCAGGCTCTTGATGGCAGACTCGCGTTTGCGATAGATGGACCAGGTGGCCCAGGCAGTAAACAAACCTACCGGGATGTTGATATAAAAAATCCAGGGCCAGGAATAATTATCCGATATCCAGCCACCCAGCAAAGGCCCCATGATGGGCGCTACCAGGGTAGTCATACCCCATAACGCCAGGGCCATGGAGCTTTTGGTGGGCGGATAACTACCCAGCAATAATGCCTGAGACAAAGGAATCATGGGCCCGGCAACTGCACCCTGCAAGATACGGGCAGCAATCAAAATCTCGATATTCGGCGCCATGCCACACAGCCACGAGGAAATGACAAACAGCAGGATGGACGACAGGAACAATCTGACCTGACCAAAGCGGGTCGTCAGCCATCCCGTCAGCGGTACAGAGATCGCATTGGCTACCGCAAATGAGGTAATGACCCAGGTACCTTGCTGTGGCGAGACGCCAAGATTACCGGAGATGGCCGGTATCGACACATTGGCGATCGATGAATCCAGCACATTCATGAACACCGCCAGCGACAAGGCCAGCGTGCCCATTGCCAGCTGCCCACCTTTCAGTGGCGGATGCGGTGCCTGAGGACGTGGCGCGCTCATTACTTGCCTTTGTTGGTAGAAGTATTTGCAGTAGCCGCGGAGGCTGCAGTGGCTGACGTTGCTGCAGTCATGGCAGCAGCCTTGCTATCCCTGGTCGCGGGTAAATTTGCCGCGATAATTTCAGCAATACGCAGATCAGCATCCTTGCCGTTTTGTTCAAACACAGCAGTCTGATAAGCAGGCGCGGTACGTGCAGCAGCAGTCACCGGAGCACCTTGTTGTTGCGAGATATTGACCTGCACTTGCATGGAGACACCTATGCGTAAAGGATGGGCTTCCAGCTCTTTAGGGTCAAGACTGATACGCACAGGCACGCGTTGCACCACCTTGATCCAGTTACCGCTGGCATTTTGGGCTGGCAGCAGGGCAAAGGCAGAACCCGTACCTGCCGACATACCGAGTACCTTGCCGTGATAAGTGATATCGCTACCATACAGGTCAGAATGCAATTCCACATCCTGACCTATGCGCATATGGGCAAGCTGCACTTCCTTGAAGTTGGCATCCACCCACAAGGTATTCAAAGGAACGATGGACAGCAAAGGCGCACCAGGGGCGATACGCTGGCCGACTTGCACGGCGCGCTTGGCGACAAAGCCATTCATCGGTGCGGGCAGACTGGTACGGCTCAGGGCCAGCAGGGTTTCACGCACACGGGCAGCGGCACGCAAGACATTCGGGTGCTGGGTGACGGTGGTGTTTTCTGTCAGCGTACGATTGGATGTCAGTTGCTCGTTCGCAGCTTGCAAGCCGGCTTCTGCACTCTTGACGGCATTGCGGGCATGCTCCAATTCTTCAGCAGAGACTGCGCCTGTACTGAGTAGCTGTGTGCGGCGCGCCAGGTCAGACTTGGCTTTTTCGACTTCGCTGCTGCGCAGGCTGACATTGGCCTGCAGGCTGCCGTTATTGGCAAACAGGACACGTACTTCGCGCACGGTTTGCGCCAACTGGGCTTCAGCCTGATCAACGGCGACCCTGGCATCGGTCTTGTCGAGTTCAACCAGGGCTTTGCCTGCTTGCACCACATCCGTATCATCTGCATGGATGGCAACTACCGTACCCGCAACCTGCGAAGTCACTTGCACGACATTGCCAGCAGCATAGGCATCTTCAGTATGTTCAAAATTGCGGCCCACGGTATACCACCAGGTCGCATAGACAGCAGTTGCTGCCAGTACGATGAGGGTGATGATAATCAGTAATATGCGGCGCTTGCCACTTTTTTCTGGTGCGTATTCAGCTTGTGCAGGCGTGTTAGATGGCGCGTTCACTGTTTTGTTTTGATCTGGGGCGTTCATAACGCAGCCTCCGGTGTGTTTTTAACTTGGGATTGAGTGATGGTTTGATTAGTGCTGGCGGTGCTGGAATTACTTGCAGGCAGGTCCTTGCTTTCATAACCGCCACCCAGCGCCTTGATCAGATTGATGCGTGCTTCGGTATGGCGCACGGCCAGCTCCAGCGAGAGTTTCTGCTGGGACAGCACGGCACTTTCTGCAGCCAGCACCGGCAATTTGTTGGCAGTGCCGGCTTTTTGTCTTTGCTGTGCCAATTGCAGGCCAACGCGGGCAGCTTGTTCAGCAGCTCGTTGTTCCAGCAATTGTGACTGGCTGGCTTGCAGTATCTGCACCTGGTCTGCCACTTCATGCAAGGCATCTGTCAGGCTCTGGTTATACGTTGCCACGGCCACATCATAAGCTGCAACCTTGCCTTTCAATTGGGCACGCAAGCGGCCACCTTCGAAGATGGGCAGACGTATCGCCGGGCCGACGCCTATGATGCTGCTGCCAGTATTGGCCAGATTCGAGAGCCCCAGGCTGGATAAACCGGCAAAGCCAACGATATTGATATTGGGATAAAACTGGGTCTTGGCAACATCGATATCACTCTGCCCTGCTTCTACCCGCCAGCGCGCCGAGACGATATCGGGGCGACGGCCCAGCAATTCCAGCGGCAAGTTACCCGGCAATGCCGTGTCTGCCACAGGCTGGAATTTGGGAGTGGCGATCAACTTACCCTCTTCTGGACCCAGGCCTTGCAAGGCAGCGATCTGGTTACGCGTCAGTGCCATGGCTTCCTGCCATTGGGCGAGTTCATTTTTAAGGCCAGACAATTGCACCAGGTTTTGCTGCACTTCTACCCTGGTATCGAGACCGGCTTTGACACGTTGTTGCGTCAGGCTATCAAACTGCTCACGCACGGCCAGTTGCTGCTTGCTGAGTTCCAGTTGCGCATTCTGGCGTGCCAGTTGCAGCCAGGCGCGGGCAATGGCATTGCTGAGCATCAGGCGTACGCTTTGCGCTTCAGCCTCAGCCACTTTTTCCTGTGACAATGCGCTGCGCATTTCAGCACTGTGCTTGCCCCAGAAATCCAGTTCATAAGAGGCATTGAAACTGATCTGGTTATTACTGTTATAAGTACCTGCCAGTGGCGGTGGCACCAGACCATGCTCGGTAAAGCGCTGATAAGTGCTGTCCACACTCAAATTAGCCGAAGGCAATTTATTCGCCCCCACAGCGGCACTGGCTGCCTGGGCGGCCTGCAAACGTGCAGCAGCAACCTGCAGGCTGGGGTGATTTGCCAGAGCACGATCTATCAGTGCCTGCAATTCTGTACCACCTATGCCTGTGGCCCATTGCAAATCAGGCCAGGCAGCATTACCCCCCTGATCGGGAAAGGCACCGGCTTGCGCACTCAGGGTCTTGAGTTGCGCCTGGCTTTGTATGCCTTGATAGCTGACGCAGGCTGACAAGAGTGCCAGTGCGCTGCTCGCGGCCAGCAGGCGCAGCATTTTGCTGGCAGTCGCTGTATTGAAATTGAGTTTTTTCATGATTAGCACTATTTACTTGACGTAGAACAACAAATTTAATTGCCCTTGCAACGATTTTCCCTGGCTTCCAGCAAAGGACGGTTAGCCAGCAACTTGCGTAGCAGATACTTGAGGAACTGGATTTCTTCAGTAGCGAAACCGGTGAAGCCATGATCCAGCACTTCTGCATAGATAGGCGGCAGACGCGCTGCCATGGCTTTGCCAGTTTCAGTCAACTCCAGCTTGTAGAGACGCTTGTCATTTTCATCAGCAAAGCGGCGTATATAGCCCTTGACTTCAAGCTTGTCCAGCGTGCGCTTCATAGCAGCAGAGTCGATAAACATCTCACGCGCCAGATCAGCCGCCGTATTACACCTGCCCATGGCCAGCAGCAGGAAAACCCCGCCCTGTGCATGGGTCACGTCCAGATCACTGAGTGCTTCTTCTATGGCCCGCGACAACATGGTGCGCGCCCTGGCAATCAGGTAGCCCACGCTTTCCTCTACCTGGTTCGCATACAGCTCTGGTTGTTGATTTTCTGTACTCATCATCTTCATTAATCATTGACTAGTCAACAGTTTATACTAGTTTTTAAATTTTTGCAGAGCAACATGGAAAGTTTACTGCAGGCCTTATTCCAACATGCAAAAGCGTCAATAAGCGTCAAAACCCACTTGCAGCACAAACGATGCAGCGCGACTAATTAACAGCAAGATCAAACAGGGTTGGAAGGAAAAACCAGGATTTAGGTAGCGATGAGCCATGCAAGAAGATTGCAGGCTATTCGCCTTTTAGAGCAGAAGTAAAAAAGGGGTGAGACGAAGGATGGGGTGGTGCGTGGACTCAGGATGATTTTGTTGAGACAAGACCTGCATTGCTTGAAGGCCCAAATACATCCCTACGTGCATAGATCATTTCAATGGCTCATTTCCTGTGACGGCCCAGGTAGATATGCAAACATAAGACGAACGGCAAAGCCAGGCCTAAGCCCCAATGTGCCACAGACCAATAAGGGCGCAGGGTTTCGCTGGCGAAGTAATACAGGGCATAGCCAGTCAGTGCCAGCCAGACCAGTGTCAGCAGCATGCTCCAGCCGCTGTTGCGGTTGCGTTGCGCGCGGTAGGCACGGCGCATATGCTGGAACAGCAAACCACCCATCAGAAAACTCAGCGGGATGATGAGAGCGCCATGCGCTTGCATAGCCCAGTGTTCCAGTGGATGTATGCTTTCACCATATTCGCCTGTCACGCGCAAGAAGTAGCGCGCCAGCAACCAGGCCAGGCCACTGACAAACAGGGCGGCGACCAGGCCATACAGCGCATACTTGTGCCAGGCTTCCAGCTTGAATTGCTGAGTGGTGGCAGATGCCAGGGGGCGATGGTGCAGGCTATGTTTATTGGTGCGCATGATGGGCAGGCAGGAAAAGCCGGCAGGCAATGTGACAAAATCAGATTATAAAAGCTTCTGCCTCGTACAGGCTCAAACATCGGTGTTGGGTATCACCGCTGGCAGCGACCACCTTGGTCAGGGCATCAGCCCACAGACAAGTCGGGGCAATGACGGTATAGCTATGCTGGTCAACGATGGCATTGCCGGTGTGTGGATGCAATAAGGCGCTGCGCATCTTGCCTGCGGTGTCCTGGCGGGAAAAATAACTGGCCGAAGTCGCCATGGCTTGCCCGGCCAGTTGCACCTTCATGGCCATGCTGTGCGGTTGGTGCGGATCACGCACCAGCACCGTTTGCGCCTGCCCCAGGACCCGCAAATCACCGCCCGCATTGACACAGGCATGCTGCACACCACATGTCTGCAAGGCAGCGATGGCGCAATCAACAGCATAACCCTTGGCGATACCACCCAGGTCCAGCCAGTCGTCACCATGCTTTTCTACTTGTGTTGCCGAGGGCAGGCTATACATCTGATTGCTCTGGCTGCTCTGGCTGCTCTGGCTGCTCTGGCTGCTCTGGCTGCTCTGGCTGCTCTGGCTGCTCTGGTTGCTCTGGCTGCTCTGGCTGCTCTGGCTGCTCTGGTTGCTCTGGCTGCTCTGGCTGCTCTGGCTGCTCTGGTTGCTCTGGTTGCTCTGGCTGCTCTGGTTGCTTGCATCAGCCGCAAGCATTGCTGGCGCAGGCAGGTAATCCCATGCCACCAGTTGCCTGGCGATGCGGATATCAAACAAGCCTTCTGATTGTTGATGCAAATCCCTGGCGGCGGCCAGCACGTTCGCAGTATGCGCATGAATGTCTAACAGCGTACCAGGATTTGCCCGGTTATAGCGACTGATATCGCTATCAGCATCATGGAAACTCATGAGACGATGAATTTCATGGATGGCGGCGAAGCCAGCCTGGAAAGCTGCCTGGCTATGCGCCTCATCCAGTTCATCGCTGATGCTGATTTCTACCAGCGTCCCCAGTGCAGGCTGGGCACGGCGTTTCATTTCTTGAGAGTGACCTGGGCAATCGCGGCGATGCGGCGCACGCCCTCAGTGACATGGGTACAGGACAAGGTAGCGCCACTGATATTGGCTATGCCTTCGCCTATTGCCAGCCCACTGGCAGCAGTCTTGCCGGTGAATTGCTTGCGCCAGTTGGCATTGCGGATTTCAAAACCATGGCTTTCGCGGTAGGCCAAAATCTCGACCTGGCGCACACTGGCATCTACCTGCAGGCCCACGGCATAAGAGATCAGTTCAAACTTGCCGATGACTTCATCAAAGATGATATGGCCTAGCAATTTATCATCCTTGTAGGCAGCGACAGCACGCCAGGCGACTGAGCGCGCTGGTAAGCCAGACAGTTTTTCCACCTGTTTCATTTGTGCAGCATCAAGTTGCAGCGGCACAGGCTTGAAGCTGCTGGCTTCTGGAAATATCGCTGCCTGGGCCTGCTCCGTGGTCAGGTATTGCGTGGCAAATGCACTGCCACTGAAACCGGCAAGGGCAATCAAAGACAAAGGAGCAAGCTTGGACATAAATTTATTTCAGAACGCACATCAGAATGAATAACCAGCACCGAGATTAAAACGATCACGGCTGCTGTCTTGTTTGAATTTCTGGTAATCAGCCTTCAATACCACGCCTTCACCTATCTTGAAGCTGGCACCTATGGTCGTTACTTTTTCATCCGGGCTGGCAGCAACGCCCAGACCCAGAGGAACGAAAGCATAAGACTTGGCAGTATTGAACTGCTCATAGCGCAAGAACGGTGTCAGGCTGTAGTCTTCATTTTTCCACAATTGATAAGCACCTTGCAGATACCAGCCAGCAAAGGCAGATGGTACAGGATTCGGCTGCCCAACAAAAGTCAGGTTCAAGTCGCCAGTGTTACTGATGCTGCCGCGCGCATACAACGCTGTCAGATCCAGCTTGCCGGGGTTATAACGAGCATGCAAATCCCACAGCGTGAGTCTGGCATCATTGGCGGCGAAGTCCGTCGTTGCATGACCAACCTTGCCAGAGAAGACCGAGCCACCCAGCAACAAGCCAGGCACACCGCGCCAGTTGACAGCAGCATGCATGCTGAGATCACGGGATTTGGCAAACTGACCTTCCTGGTGGATAGCACCCAGAGGTGATTCACGGCCATCGCCAGAATTGGCATCCCACTTGGTGAGGTTAAAGCCTGTGGTCAAGCCCAGATCCCAGCTCAGGCCATTGTCATGTGAGCCAGACAAACCCAGACCCACTTCACGCCAGGTCGAAGGAATGATCGCGGTTTCTACAAAATTGCGATGCACGCCATAATACGCCGTAGGTTCATGGCTGGTATTGAGCAAACCGGCTGGTATCAGGAATAAACCAGCCTTGGCAGACAAACCTGGTTTGATTTCATGTTCCACATACAGTTGCTCAACTTCTGTTTCACCATCATCACCCTTGGAAGCAATCGCATGCTCCCATTCAAACTCGGCCACCATCTTGGTTTTTTCATTGAAGCGATGCGTAATACCAATGACCGCGCGGCCTACGTCAGCTTGCGCCTGGTTGCTGGCTTCACGTGGGCGGGTGTAATTGATCTCACCATAGCTGCTGATGACGGTTTGTTGCATTGCTTTGCGCAAGCTGTCGTTATTGACATCTGTAGTCTGGGCTGATGCCAGTGGGGCAATGGCAGCAGGTGTTGCCGACTGCGCTTTGGCAGCATTGCTGATCATGACTTCCTGCTTTTGCTCAACCACTTCTGTCTTCTTGCGTGTGCTTGCCAGCTCTGCCTTGATGGCTTCCAGCTCTGCTGCCAGTTTTTCTATTTTTTGCAGCAATTCAGCCTCGCCTGCATGGGCAGGGGCGACAAATATGCCAGAGATCAGTGCTGCAGATACGGCTTTGACGAAGAATGTTTTTTTCATGATGGGTTTCCAGTTTTTTTAAATTATTAAGTAGTGATGATCAGCTTCATGCATCAAGGCTTGTAACCATCATTGAGTGTCGCCAGGAACTTGACGACATCATCCACTTCATCCGACGATAGCGCCGCGGCCATGCCGCGTTGGCGGTTATAGGGGACTTCTTTGACGTTCACATTGCTGACATACAGGGAGGGCAAGTCATTGAACTTGATGACATTGCCATCTGCGCCTAGTGGAAACCACTCTTCAGGATTGGTATCGCGACGCACATAAAAATTCACTGCATCACGCAGGCTCTTGAATTTGCCATTGTGGAAAAACACCTTACGGGTTGCCACATTGCGCAGGGTTGGCACCTTAAAAGCACCGCACAGGTCGCTACGTGTTGCCAAGTCGGCGCGGTCAGGGCCACATAGTCCAAAATCAAAATAGGCCGGGTCGGCGGTAGCCGGAATATCAGTGTTGCGGGGAACTCCCAGGTTATCAAAAGTAAAGTCCGTGAACAAAGGAGAAGCTCCGTTAGCACCCTTACTGCTGGCATGGCAAGCCGCGCAATTGCCTTTGACAGGATTATTGAACAGCGCCAGACCACGCAACTCGGCATCACTCAACTTGGCACGGCCAGCCAGGAATTGATCGTATTTGGAATCATAAGGATGGAAGTCACTATCTTCTTTTTGGTACTGCTGCAGCGAAAACAAGATGCGCTCAAAAGCAGTATCGGCATTATCAAAGATCGTCACGCCAAATGCCGTCTTGAATTCATTCACATAACCGGTTCTTTGCAGTTTGGCGACGACATCGGCACGGTCTTTGTTGGCCATTTCATGCGCTGCCAGGAAAGGCGTTTCTGCCTGTTGCGCCAGGGTATTAGCCTTGCCATCGCGGGTAAAACCACCGGTAGGTGTACCATCAGCCGCGAAGAAGAAAGATGGATTTAACTCCAGGTAGCGCAAAGACGGCACGGCGCGGGTGCCTGGTACATCGAGGTTGGGCCCGCCCAGTTGCACGGCCAGGTCGTTCTTGGGCGCGTGGGCATTGTCCGCATCATGGCAAGTCGCGCAAGACATCTTGCCAGAGGCTGACAGACTTACATCCTTGAAGATTTTCTCGCCCAATTGCGCTGCGGCGCTCATGCCCGCATCAGGCACGGCTGGCGTACCGCCGGCACTACTGCTGCCCCCGCCACTATTACTACTACTGCCACCACCACAGGCAGCCAGGCTGAGTACCAGTCCGGCAAGCATCATGCTGGGTATTTTTTGAGAAAAAACGCGTACTGCGATCGTCCGTTGAAGGACATCAAAAGTGAATGACATCATTGAATCCGTGAGTTCGCCCAGGAAGGGCTGATATAAATGCAAATGAGAATGATTGCCATTATATCGCGTTGATCTGGTTCGGGACAAGCAGGTGTTGTCAAATAGCATAATTTGTTACAAATAAGCAAAGACTTGATGAAGCTCAAAGCTTTTACCAGCCGCTGCCACTAGCGGCTTCATCTCAGGCAACTTGCTACTATTTCCCAACATGAAGCAGCATGCGCATTTGCATACAGCATCATTTCTCACAAATAGTTAAAAAATCATATCTAATTGCTAATGCGTTCTATAATCCATTATGGATTTTGCATTTTTCCGAAAACCAGCAATTCCCAGCACTGCTTTGCAGCACCAGCAAATGATGGAAGGACTTGTTTCATGACCACGATGACTGCTATCAATACCGGCCTTCCTGAGCCGACTCCCAAGAAATTCCCGATTACCACACTGGCGGTTGGCTTCGTTATCCTGGTTTGCACCTCCTTGATACTGCTACAGATCTGGGTTACCTGGAGAGCCCGTGAAGTACAACTGGCAGAGACCGAGAGAGCCTCTTCCAATCTGGCCCGTGCGGTAGGTCAACATGCCTATGACACCATAAAAGGGGCGGATACTGTTCTGGTTGGCCTGGTGGAAAGACTGGAAGTCGACGGCGCTACCGAGATCAATCTGTCACGCCTGCACTCTTTACTGGTGAAACGAGTAGAAGAATTACCACAACTGCACGGCCTGTTTGTGTATGACCAATACGGCAACTGGCTGGTGAATTCACAGCCTTCGCTTAAAAGAAACGGCAATAATTCAGAGCGCGAATACTTCATGTTTCACCGCGACCATACTGATCGCGACGCACACATAGGGCCACCGATCAAAAGTAAGTCCACCAATGAATGGGTGATTACCGTTTCGCGGCGCATTAACAAGCGAGATGGCAGTTTTGGCGGCGTCGTGCTGGCCACGATACAAATGGACTATTTCAAAAAATTTTACGAGCAATTTGACATAGGCGACACCGGTGCCATTTTTGTTGCTCTCGCCAATGGCACAGTCTTGCTGAGACGGCCTTTTGAAGAGGGTTCTCTAGGCAGGAATATTTCTCAACTCCCTCTGTTTCGCGACTATCTGCCAAATGCCAAAGTGGCTACTGCGACCTTCACTTCAGGCCAGGATGGCATCACCCGCATCAATAGCTACCGGCAACTGGACAGTTATCCGCTAGTGGTTTCGGCGGCTCTTTCCAAAGAAGAAGTCCTGGCTGACTGGAAATCAAATGCCATTATCCATGCCATAGGGGTAGCTTGCCTGGTGTCTGGTCTGGCCCTGATAGGTTCACGGCTGATCAGACAGATAAGCTTGCGGGTACAGGCTGAAGCCGAATTACTCAAAACCCGTAACTCACTGGAGCAATTGAATCACACCCTGGAAAAACTGGCCATGCAAGATGGCCTCACCGGCCTGGCTAACCGGCGTCAGTTTGATATCGCCTTGAAAGATGAGTTCAGCCGCGCCATGCGCAACGCCAGTTCATTGGCACTCATCATGATCGATGTAGACTGCTTCAAGCAATATAACGATATCTATGGTCATGCGGCAGGTGATGAATGCCTGCGCGCCATCAGCAAGGTAGTGGCCGATGGCAAGCACCGGCCAGGTGATCTGAGCGCCCGTTACGGCGGTGAAGAAATGGTCATCCTGTTACCTGGTACTGACGTAGCCGGTGCCATGAAAGTCGCTGAAAATATACGGCAAGCCATCTACCATCTGGAACTCAAGCACACGGGCAATAGCAGCGGTGTCGTCACTGTCAGCGCGGGTATAGATGCATTTGTACCAGTACGCGAAAACAACCGGCCGCTGGAATTGATAGAGGCCGCCGACAAGGCACTGTATTGTGCAAAATCACAAGGACGCAATTGCGTACGCGTCAGTAATGGGCATGATGCATAAGTTTGCATGGGTTGACCAACCAGAAAGATACCAAGTGTAAGCCTGGTTGTTAAATCAAACCATCTGCCGTATGGTTGTGGCATTGTCCATTCCACGCCATGAACCATGAAGCCATTCCGCCATATCACTCTACTTGCTGCCGGCCTGTTTGCCCTCACTAGCGGAGCTGCGGGAGCCGCTGATCTGGCTTATAAGAAATTGTCAGCCTCTGAATATGAATTGCGGCTGACCAGTGATGTCAGCTTAACGGTAGAGCAGGCGCAAGTCATGATGTCTGATCCTTCATCAACCCTGTGCGCAGGCAAAATACCGCAATATGGCAAATACAAATTTGCGGCCAGCGAAACCCTGGGTGGACAAAAGACCACGGACAAAAGCCCAGTGTTCGATATGGTGCAAATGCTGAGCTGCGTCGCCGACATACCTGAACGCCCGAAAGCCGTGGCCGCCATCAAACTCGATAGCGACCAGGAACTCAAGCTCAAGGTAGAAGGTAAAAAGCTGAGCAATGCCTATATGTCAGCCATAGAAAATGGCTACTATGAAACGGCCTATGACATGCTCAGCCCCAGCATGAAAAACCTCCAGACCCTGCCTGAATGGCAAGCCAGGGTCATCGCCTACCAGGCGCAAACCGGCAAATTACTGGCAAGCGACTTGTGGCGTATCACGGTCTATGAAAACCCGGCAAACTCCCCCCAGCCCGGCACCTATATCGCGGTTGATTATGAAACCAAAAACAGCATCGCCCCCATCACCTGCGGCTACCTGATCTGGTTTTTGCCTGCTGGCAGTAAAAACCACTTCAACCTCATGCGCGAAGAATATGGCCATATCCCGGAAAATATCTATAAATCCACCGCCGCAAACGACATGGGGAAATTGCGCAAGCAGATGGGGTGCAAGGGGTGACGGTATTCCGACTACACTGACTGCAAAAAAATAGCCTCCAGATGGAGGCTATTTATCTATCTGATGCCATATCAGATTTCAAGCATGTACAGTTACAATGCTATCCACTAAACGACATCAGGCAGTTTCCACAAAAGCCTTCAAACTACCCAGCGCCACTTCCCATTGCTGGCCTATGATGTCCAGCGTGCGTCTGGCTTCGGCGATCTGACCGGGTTCCAGTTGCCATAGCCGTTCACGCCCCAGTTTGATATCGCGCACCACACCGGCTTGCGCCAGTACCTGCAAATGCTTGGTTACCCCCTGGCGGCTGATGTCGGTATTGGCTGTCAGCTGTGCAATCGAAAACGCGCCGCCCACGCACAAGGCCGCCACCAGCTTCAGGCGTACAGGGTCACCCAGGGCAGCAAACACATTTGCCATGGTATCACTGGCCTGTATCAAGGCAGACATGCCCGCCCCCTGCTGCGAAGATTCAGCCACCCCGGATGTCGGCTTTGACTCAGGCTTCGGCATGGCGGGCGATGTTACGGAGCTGGGCTTCCCAGCCATTGTTATTCATACGGAAGGCTTCCAGGCGACGGCCTGGCGGCACCTTGTCAAAGCCTGCCTCCACCACCGTCAGCAAGGTGCCATTGCCAGGGACATCGCTCAGGCTAAAGGTCACCGTCGTCGGTTCTTCACTATCGTAGTCCACCGCCGGGTCCATGGGATAAGGATGCCAGCGATAAGCAAACACATCTTGCGGTTCAATGCGCTCTACCACCACATCAAACTGGATATGCTCAAAGCCCTTATGGATAATCGGCCCCATGGTGCGCTGGCCTACCGTAAAACTTTGTCCTTTCAGGTTAGCACCAAACCAGGTGCCAAATTCTTCGGCAGTGGTCAGCGCGCGCCACACGCGTTCACGCGGGGCATTGATCATGACTTGACGTTCTATGCGGTCGGTTTCTGTCGTGCTACTCATAGCATTCACTCCTGAATTTTTTCGTTGATTAAAATCATTAATACAGATTTTTGATGCGCGTGCCATCTCAATGGTGGCATGCAGCCTGAACCATGCAAGGCTCAGGCAGCCGCCACTGTCAGCAGTTCAAACGGCGTTCCCTTTCCTGTCTCCAGCAATTGCTGCAAGCTGGCCAGGTAATAACGCCAGCCATCATTGCACATGGCATAGCACTCCAGCTCAGGCACCAGGCCGACATGCTCAAAGTCCAGCCGCGTGCGCCCTGCTCCAACCTGCGTCAAACGGAAGACCAGACGCGTGCCCAGCCATTCATCCTTGCGCACCAGCCTGTCGACGGCGATATGTGCCTCAACACATAACCAGCGCACCTCACGCCCCGGCTCCAGCCTTTCGACCAGCATGCTCTTATGATGCGGCCCAAACCTGAAATGACTGCTGCCACCCAGCGCCACCGCCACATCGCAATCCTGCGTCCACCATCCCCGTAAACCCTCAGGGGTGGCAAGCGCTGCATACACAGTCGCAGGATCAGCCCCGATCACGAGGCTTTGCTGATAATGACTCATAGAATCCCCTTTTCACGATTAAGCAACCAAACGGTTGCAAATGCATGATAGAAGAGGAGTCCAATAAATGCAACCATAAAGTTGCATTTATTAAAAAGCATCAACTACACTAGCAATTGAAATCTTGATGGCAGGCGGAAAGTTTTTTTATCTGACAAGGTGAGGCAAGGCCGCCGCGCTTAAATGGGCGGCCTTGACTCACCAAGTTCCCAGGTAGAAGCGGCTTCAGCCGCGAACAAGCCGCACAAGGAACTCAGTGACACGGCCCTTGCCGCGCATATTCGCGGCTAAAGCCGCTCCTACATGGCGCTAAGGCCGGCAACCCAGCTTGGCCAGCTCTACCCGGCGGTTGCGTGCACGGCCAATGTCCGTGCTGTTATCAGCCACGGGGCGAGATTTGCCATAGCCTATGGAAGTCAGGCGCGCAGCATCTATGCCATGCTGCACCAGCCAGTTGCGCACACTGGCGGCACGGGCATCGGACAGCTTGAGGTTATAGTCGTCGCCACCGACATTATCGGTATGCCCCTCAACCTCGGCCTTGATGCTGGCATCAGTCTTGAGCAAGCTGGCAACCTTGCCCAGCACGCTATCTGACTCAGGCTTGAGCGTGGCCTTGTTGAAATCAAAGAACACACCATACAGCGGCACATGGCAATCCTTGGCGAAGGCACTGCCCAGATCAGTCTTGCCCACGTCAGTGGTACTGATGGTCAGTGAAGCAGTAAATTCATAGTTCAGGCGCGCCCAGATGTCACGCCCATCTTGCGTATAGTGCGCCACCAGCATGCCATAGTCGCGCACTGCAGCCGCACTGGCAGGGAAGATCACCGTCCAGCCATTCTTGATCAAAGCCTCGCGATACTCACCAATGAACTGCAGCTTGGAGAGGGTAGTCGGCCCCTGGTAATTGCGTGTCTCCACAGCCTGCCCCACCAACTGCGCCTCCTGGCTTTTGCCTGGTTCAGCCACATCCATAGGCCCATCCCCACGCCCCTCGCCTATGCGTTTGGAACCAGGCCAGGGCAGCAGATAAGGAATATCATCCTTGACGCCAAACTTTTCAGGCTGCTTGCCAGGCTTGGGAACGCTGAACGCAGCACCCGCATCGGCAGACTCTATCAACTCCACCCACACCTGCGCCTGCGGCGCATCCATCTTCACCTCAGCCCAGGCCTGCTTGCCACCAGCCTGATAACGCATGGTCCAGCGCGCCTTGTTATCATCTGCGCGCACAGTCTGCCAGCCGCTCTTGCTCAATGTCGCCTGCATGGCCGTATAGATGCGCGCCTCACTGCCATTGTAATAACCCAGCGCAGGCTCACCCGCAGCAGGCTTATAAGTCATCCAGCGCGCAAAGCGCTTGCCTTTGAACAGCTTGCTGGTGCCCGCAGCATCCACCACGAACTCAGCCTCCGCCACATTCTCCACCTGCAAGGCCTGATCCGTGTTCAACACGATTTGCGGCGGTAGTTTCAGATAATCAGGAAAACCCAGATCAGCCCAGGCGGGTGATGCGTGCAGGCAGGCAATGACTAACAGCAAGATGGGGAACTTGAAAAACTTTGGCATAAGATTTCTAGGTGATTGAGGGTGATGGCTGATTTATATTAACCTGATGGGGAAGTGTTGATCAAGGTGTGTGGTTGAGTGCAAGCTTTGAGGTACAGGCATAAAACTCCAGATAAAACACAATGCTGCACAGCCAGCAGGGTCATTTGCAACGGCAAGACAAATGGAAAATGTAAATTTCACAATACCAGGCTCAATAATAATTTGAATTTGCTCGCACTGGCTTTCATGCAATTTGAAATATACGCCAATGGCGTATATTTTGAAGATAAAATACCGATGTATTGAAGGGGTGTCGATGGTTTTTATAGAAACTACGATTTTCACCAGTCAGTTGAAAGGCTTGTTGACTGACGAGGAATACCGGCAATTACAAAACGAACTGGTAGAAAATCCCGAATCTGGCAGCCTGATTAGCGGCGGTGGCGGAATTCGAAAGATACGTGTCAATTACGGCAGTAAAGGTAAAAGCGGCGGAGCAAGAGCAATTTACTATTTCAAATCAGCAGATGATCAAATCTACATGCTGGTGATCTACCCCAAATCAGTGAAAGACAACTTATCCGCCGGGGAAAAAGCATACTCAAAGATTTGGCAAAATCATTGTAAGCAGTAAATGCAAGGAGTTAAAAATGGACAAAGAATTATTCGCAAACCTGGTTGCAAGTCTTACAGAAGCAGGTAAGATCGCTAAAGGCGAGGCCAAACCTGCTCGTACTACGACATTGAATAAATCTGGCAAGACGAACAAAGTCCAGGCAAAACCAGGAAACAAATCAGCCACTACACCAGCAATTCAGCATGCAAAAATCGATGCCAGACAAGTACGCGAGAAAACCGGTTTGTCACAAAGCGATTTTGCGATTGTCATGAACGTGAGTATCAAGACCCTGCAAAACTGGGAACAACACAGACGCGAGCCAACTGGTGCGGCAGATTCGCTACTCAGAGTATTTGCTGCTGCACCAGAGTTGGTTTTGAAGGCTTTGCATCATCCGTGACTGTTTTTTGCACGCGTGGTTAAGTCATGAATGATAAATTCAATTGAATATTGTGAAAACTATCTCTTGTTTGAGGTATTTACAGTAAATTTACATGCGTGCGATTAAGTTGAGCTTGCAAGGTTATAAGTAACGATTTCTGAGAAACTAGAGAGCTTCGAGGTAGAGAGACAAAGTCGCGCATCTTCAATTTTAGTTGACAGACCCAACTAGAACTAACTGTATCTACACAGGCTATATCTAGAAAATGCTATATAAACAATGTTAATATGCTACTATTCTCAGAACTTACCTTGAAAGTAACTCAGAATGACGACAGCAAGAAGCGTCTCTTTTAGATCTCACCTACAGTCAAACGTGCTGGATTTAATGCGCGAAGTAAATTGGGACTGTTCTCGCACCTCTAAGTTAGTTACAGGAGTAGTGTCTCGACTTGCAGCATACACTGAAGAAGGAGTTTCAATGACTCCGACTGTGTTTATCTGCAATTCTATTTCGGAACTTTTGCAGCACGCTGGAATGGGGGAGCATGTTCCTCTGTCTACAAGTATTCCACTAGATGACAATTCGGCTTCAAAACTTCTTAAGGCTGCCGCACCACTTTGTCGAGACAACTGGCGAATTTACGTTGAACGCTTAGATGATGGAACGAAATACTGTTTTGGTGTGTTTTGCGGCAGCAGCGATCCCGCGTCTCTTTCAGTAGATGAGGTAATTTTTAATGACACCACGACTGAATTTCCAATTGTTAAGATTGCTCAAAGCGCTATTAACAAAGTAGAAGTGCGCACAAGTGCTGGCAAGAGAGTTGAATTCCGATTTAACGATGATGTAGATGTAAATGAACTGAACAATCAAGCACATATTCAAGGGCTTGCAAAAGCTATATCGAATGGTGCAGGAACTCAGAGTGAATTATTTTCAGGTTTCGTAGAACGATTATTGACCTCTGCTATCAAGAACAGTCATGGGACGCTAATAGCTGTGCTTCCATGCGGAATCAATGCGCTCCCCAACTCTCTGCAGGATGTCGTCCCATTAATGCCACCAGTAAACTTGTATGAGCGCTTTGCGCGACATATAGAAGAAGGAAAGACAGCAACATCCGTAGGCCGCCTACAGACTGCTGTAGAGCTAGTATCTGGTTTTATTTGCAGTGACGGAATTACAATTTTCAACGGGTCAGGTAATGTTTTAGGATATCGTGCATTCATAAGAAGTGACGCTACAAACACACCGTCGGCAGGAGGTGCACGTAGTCGAGCTTACGCTTCAATGTGTAGCCTTATCGGCAGCAATTTAGATGCCGTATTTTTTAGATCACAAGATGGAGGAACTCAATTTCTCCAACGAACCATGGACAGCACCAATGAATAACTCTGTCGTCGTTTGGAAAGAGCCTACCGGCACTATCGTACCGAAATCTGCCGACAATGCTCCAGCGATTGCTAACGTCGCTAAGAATTTGAGTTCGAGAGACCAAAAGCAAATCATCACAGCCTTTCAGTCCGAAGCATTCGAAATGATGGCTGGGTTCGTTTTAAATAAAGCGTTGTCACAATTAAAGCGAGCACTTGCTTCTTTAGGAATGGCATTCGTGGGCGAAATGTTGGGACGTGCAGATCTAAACGAAGACTCTGTTCCTACTGTTAGTATTTCTGACTATGAAGCTATCACGCTCGCTCGCGAACTTGGGCTTATCAACCAAACCGACGCAACTCGTTTAACTCAACATCTAGAACTATTGGCGCATTTTGATAGTCTTAACATTGAAGATGCAGAGACTCAAGAAATGACAAGGGAAGAAGCTCTTTCTTTTCTTAGAACTTGTGTGAATGCTGTACTTGGGCGAGAAGGGGACATAGCTCCAGCCGAGTTTGTTTCTTTCCGAGCGGAACTTCAAGGTAGAACCTTTAAGGAAAATGATCCTGAAGTTATCACTCTCCAGGTTGCCCCTTATTTTTTTAAAAAAACCACATTGAGTATTTTACTAGCTGGCATAAAGACAAAATCAGGAGCACAATTCGAACACACACTTGGAAATATCGTCGTACTTGTCCCCGCTCTATGGAAAACGCTGCGTGACGCAGAGAAATGGTCTATCGGTCAATCATACGCGGAAGCTGTCAATGCGGCCATCTCCCCTGCGGTTTTAGCGCTTAAAAAGGCACTTACTGGTGTTCGAGGATTTGATTATGTACCCGAGTCGTTACGCTCCCAAACATTTGCGGCAGCAGCTGCAAATGTTATTAGCGTACACACTGCAATGAACAATTTCTATAATGAGCCCGCAGCTATATCAGCTCTTGCAAAATTGGGGACAACAATTCCATGGCCAGCATTCCCCATTAGTATGTCAGCAGTATTAGCTGTTCAATTAGGCAATAAATATGGAACATCTCATGCAGCTTTATCTGAAGCAGCCAGTTTACTTGACAGACTAACAAACAATCAATGGGAATATTATCTTAATGAATGCCTCCTCGGTGATGAACTAATTCTACAAAAACTTTGCTGGTACGAGGGGCCTCAAAACAGATGGTTTTCACTGGTGGAAACATATCAGTTGGCAACAAAAACAATAAAGCAAAAAACTATAGATATTTTAATCAAAGCAAGTATTACCAAAAACAATGCTACTTTGACCACAGCCGCTAGGCAGCTTTTAAATGAACTGACTACAAAATAATTACTTCTGCAGATACTGCTACAGCAATCGTCTAAATTGAATATAGTTAGCAAGCGTAGGTACGATTACGCGTGCGCTAATCGTACCTACGCGAGTTGATGTGGATGAATTGGATGCATGGCTTTTACCACAAACGCCACTAGGCTCCTGCCTGCGCAGGAGCGACGGATTTGAGGCTAAGCTCCTTGCGGACTTTACTACTTGCCAGCATCACACAAATTACGGTTGCGCATTTGAGTGACTCGACTAGATGGCAGTTTAAATGCTCACTGATAAATCGATGAACAACAACTCACAAAAATTTTACTGAAAACAAAAAACCCGTCGCTCCTGCGTAGGCAGGAGCCCAGCGGCGTTCGTTGATCAATCCGGAAAACCGAAAAAACCCCGTGTAGGTACGATTAGTGCAACGTAATCGTACGCATGCAATTTGCTGAGATAACGGCAATACCCCATACTCACTCAAAATTTTTGCTATAATCGTCTTTTAAAAAGCCATGCGTACGATTACGCTTGCGCTAATCGTACCTACGGTAGTCTGTTTAAGAGTGACCAGCATAGCCATAAGCTAGCTGGCTCACGAAAATAGCAACATCTGAGGTGAAGCACTTTGAACAATCAAGGTAAGCTACAAACTCACTTCCCCACCCTATCGCCCGCAAACCCGATTACCGACGCATTCGCCCAGTTCGCGCACACGCCGGCTTTGCCATTCGCCTTGACACCCGTCGTCTTCAACACCAGCTTGCTGATTCCACGTATATCCAGTTCTGGCTTGACTACGGCTGGTGCGGCGATCAGGCCGCTGTCGAACAATAATTTATCATCGCCCCAGACCTGGAATTGCAGGCCGCCGTTGTTGCGGCAGGTGTCGTCTATGCCTACGTCGGCGCGGAAGGTTTGCCAGTCGCCTGCGAGTTTGTATGCCACTTCGCTATTGCCTGCTACACCCAGGCCCTTGCGGAAGCGCAGGCCGTTCATTTGCATGCCTGCCTCTGTTTTGACTGGCTGGACTTTGTAGGCGAGGTCTTTGGCATAGCTCGTTTTATTACTGGCGACAGCATCCGACAAATACACTTGCGCCTTGGGTTTGTCGGGCATGGGGTGTTCAAGAATGCTGAACTCTGAAATGGTGATGGGGGTGACGACCACGGGGTTGAAGGCGTTGTATGCCTTGGCGGCATTGGCCGCGCCTGTGCTGGTCAGCACCATGGGGTCTTGTGCTTCGCCATCATCATTCTGGTCGTGCGTACTGAGTACGCGGAAGCGGAACAGACGGCCTGCCTTGGCAGCAAATTCTACTTTCTGTTTTTCCTGCTGTTGCTTCAGGCGGCCCGTGTAGACAGGTTTGCCCCATTCACCGTTGGTATCGGCCAGGTAGATTTCAAAGTCCTTGACCTGGCCATATTGCCAGTTCTTGTCATTGCGCGGGGCGATTTCAAAGCCGCTGACCATGCGGCGCTCACCCAATGCCAGGCTGAACTCATGGGCGCCGGTTTTTTGTGACTGGTCACGCAGGGTGCGGAACCATGTGCCGGGCTTACCATCGAAAGCATTCTCCAATGGATGACCGGGTTCTTCTGCCGGGCGGTTCAGGACGATGAGGCTGTCTGCGGCAATGGTGTTACCCAGGTCAGGTGCAGCCGGGTAATCAGCGGTCATTGCCAGTTGCTTGCTGGCGGCAATCACGAGGCGGAAGCTGTAAGCCTTCTCCACTGGCAGTTTCACTGTCTTCACATGCACGGTGCCGTATTTTTCTGTGGCGTCGTAAAACCAGCCTGTGCTGCTTTTCTGGAATTCTTCGCGGGTCTTGAAGGCGGGCAAGGTCTGCTCGCCAAAAGTGACGGTATCTGGCTCTACGCGGCTATGCACTTGCAGTTGCAAGACGCGCTGTGCTTCCATGCCTGCATAGCTGCCATTGACTGCACCGACATCGATGCGGATATCGCCTGCCTTGTTTTCAGGGGCATCGACTGCGAAGACTTGCAGGCTGGATTTGCCTGCCTGATACTGGCGGCTTTCACCATCGTCTTCATACAGGGCGAAACTGGATTTTCCATGCGGGTAGACATCCAGGGTCAGCACGTCCTTGGCTACCTGGCCATCATACAGGGCGACCGGGTACATGGGCAGGATGGCACCGGCACGTACCATGACGGGCAGCTTTTCCAGCGTGACTTGCTGGTCTATGACTTTGCCTTTGGCATCGGCTTGTACGACGCGGCCATCCCAGTAATCTATCCACTGGCCTTGCGGCAAATAGATGCCTTTGCGCCAGCCTTTGCTGGCAGCCTGGCTGCGGTAGACCGGGGCCACGAGAAAGTCTTTACCCAGCATGAACTGGTATTTGTAGTTTTCGTTATTGGCGTTCGTATCTTGTGGATAGTCCCACATCAGGCCTCGTACTATCGGTGCGCCGGTCAACTCGGTTTCATGCGCATAGGTGTACATATACGGCATCAGGCGCATCTTGAGTTTGAGGTAGTCGCGGTTGATGCTGCGGTAGGGCTCGTCAAACCACCAGGGGTGCTTGCGTTCAGATTTGGACCAGCCAGACATGCCCATCAGCACGGGCGTAAAAGTTTTCCATTGCAGATCACGTGTGAAGGTTTCCGGACTGCCGCCAAAGATGCCATCGACGTCGCCAGTGGCATACGCTTGCCCAGACAGGCCTGAGCCTATCAGGGTGGGGATATGCCAGCGTATATAGTCCCAGCTACCGGACTGGTCACCCGTCCAGGTGACGGCATAGCGTTGTGTGCCAGCCCAGCCCATGACTGTCCAGACAAAGGGGCGCGCGTCGGAATTGTCGAGTATGCCCTTGGCTGCGGCCATGTTGGCATCGAGTGAAAACTGATAGCCTTTGCCTGTCCAGGCCACGTCCAGCTTTTGCGCACGTGTGCCTGCGGTGCCGACTTCCCATGCGATTTTATCGACGCCGTTTTCTGTCCACAGACCGGTGCGGAAGCCATGTTTCTTCAGCCCGGCAACCACATCGGGCAAATTGGTGTAGCCGCAGCCATAGCCATCATTGGGCAAGATCCAGCCGCCTGGCATATCGTGTTCACGGTATTTGGCGGCGACGGAATTGACTACGTCTGGTGTTTTACCAGTCGGGCCATCTGTCCAGTTGCCGGGCACGGTGCCGGGCTTTTTAGCATTGTCGCCATCGTTATAGCAATCGGCATCACCATATTCATAGGCCCAGCGTGGCAAGAGTCTGGCGCGGCCTGTGAGTTCTGTATAAGACGCCAGCACGTCCTTGATGGAATTGCCGACGAAGTAATAGGCATCGAAACGTTTTTCCTGGTGGCTGGTACTCAGGTATTCATTCGAGCGGAAATCATAGCTGCCATTGCTCCAGGTATTGCGCAAGACGCCATAGCCTTTGCTGCTCATGTAGAAAGGCGCGGGGCTGGGCCTGTCACCTTCTTCCCAACCGCCTGAGTAAGACACTTCCATCTGCTTGCCCTTGAAGGCATAGGCACCGTTTTGCTGGCCACCACCAAAGAAGACTTCATCTGTGCTGCTGGACAAGGTCTGGAAGCTGGCTTTGTCCCCCAGTTCCAGCGGCTGGGTTTCTTGCCAGACCAGGGTTTTATTGTCAGGCTTGTAGAGGGCCAGGCGCAGTGGTGCGCGGTAGATGCGCAAGGCCATGGCTGAGGTCTGTATTAACTGATAGTCCGCCTGTGCCGTCAGTTGGTAAGCTACTTTGTCATAATCCTGCTTCAACACGATAGGTGCCGCCTTGTCGCCAGCACCGAGCAATTGCCCTTTCGTGCCTGCCCAGACGCGGAACAGATCAGGCTTGAGCAGGCTAATGCGTACGATGCTGCCATCTGAGGTCAGCAGTTCTATCTGATGGGCATCTGCCGCTATTTTTTGCATATTGCCCAGGGGCGCTGCCAGACTGGTGCTATTAAACGTATGGAAGATCAAGCTGGCGATGACGGTCTTGCGTATGATGGCGTGCAAAGTTTGCATGTTGGTATTTCATCCTATCTTTGAATGTGGGGCGCTAAACACCAGGGCAGAGCTGCCGACAATAATGGCGCATGCAGCAATGTAACTGCGCACTGTCTTTTGCAACAGCGAGATTTATTTTTTGCCTTCATCAAGAAAATTTGAACGACGCTGCGAGACTATCAAAAAGCATGGCGCAGGCGTGATAAATAATGCTGGACCACGCGGCGACAGGCGTCATTGGCCCTGTGTCGTATCAGCGTGATTTTGCGGCCATGGCCCGCCAAATGCAGGGCTTGTTCCAGCATGAATTTGCCTTCCCCTATCAAGACCAACTCGCGCACCCCTGGCAAGACTTGCTGGACGGGGTGATGGTGCTGGTCATGCAGGACTTCAGCGATCGCCAAAATCATCAGTTGGCAAGGGATATCGCCATGGCGGTAATGCAGACTCAGCTGCCTGTCTGTTATCTGGATGCTGCTTTGCCTGTCCAGGCCATCGCTGATAATCTCGACCTTGCGGGCAGACATATGTTGAAAGCCGGTGAATATTTCTGCCGTTCTGGCTGGGCTGAGTATCAAAATATCGGCAGGCGTGCGCATGAAGGCGGGGCGGCGGGGTAAAAGATATAAAACGAGCATTGTACCAATGCCAGAGCAGTAAGCGTGATCAGCGCGTTTTTGCCTCGCTGACCAGCCATTGATGGAAGGCCTGGAAAGCCGGGTTCTCTTTCATGTCTGCTGCATAGATGAGGTAATAATCCAGCCGCAGCGGGGTTTCTACATTCAATGGCCGCACCAGGCGGCCAGCGGCGATATCATATTCGACCAGCAAAGCCTGCCCAAGTGCTATGCCCTGCCCGTCTATGGCGGCCTGCAAGGCCATCAGCGCCAGGGTAAACAATGGCCCCTGACGCGACTCTTGATTGGGCAAACCCAGGGTGGCAAACCAGGATTGCCAGCTGGGGTAATCCGGGTCGTTCATGGCACTGACTTCATGCAGCAGGGTTTGCCTGGACAGGTCAGTGGGTGTCTGCAATTGCTCGGCGATGGCCGGGCTACAGACGGGGAAGACTTCAGTCGCAATAAAGGGTTCGATGCGAAAGTCAGCAAACTGGGTGCGGCGAAAATCAATCGAAATATCGCAGTCGCGGTAAGTACGGTCCACTTCAGAAACGATTTCCACCCGTATATGCGGATGACGGTTCAAAAAACGGTAAAGGCGCGGCACCAGCCATTTGGAACCAAAAGACGGCGGCACGCCCACGCGCAGCAAGGCATTGTTATCATTAAGCAAAGCATCGGTCGCCTGCTGGAAAATCTTGAAACCCTCGCGTATGCGCGGCAGGTACAACTCCCCTGCTTCTGTCAGCTTCAGGACATTATTGCTTCTTTGAAACAAATCTATACCCAGATGATCTTCCAGTAACTTGATCTGGTGGCTGACTGCCGCATTGGTCACATGCAACTCTTCCGCCGCCCGCGTAAAACTCAGCCGCCGGGCGGCAACTTCAAAAACACGCAGCGAATTCAAGGGCGGAAGGCGTTTAGACATGGGCATCCATCAAAAAACGATACGGTAACAGATGTTCATTAAATTTAACTTAATGAAAGATTGAAATTTTCTGTGGCGATGGGATGTTGGTTTTCTGGCAGTATTCGTGGGAGGGTTGGAAGAATAAGAACAAAACCCCTCACCACAGAGACACGGAGGCACAGAGAAATGCAAGAGAAAAACTTAAAAAAACTTCGACCTTCGTTATTCCGTAGGTTGGGCTACGGTTTACCAGCCCAACACTCGGCCTCAATCAACGTATACGTCGTTTCAAAGCCCAGTGTTGGGCTGATGAAGCGTAGCCCAACCTACGAGAATGCTAAATTCGCAAACAGATCACGCTCACCGACATTGAATTAATCTAAACGCAGTCTCAAAAATTAATCGCTGGCAAGACAGGGCATGCATGGTTAAGCTTTGCGTCACTTTCAAGCACTTTATACAGATTCTTATTGCAATGACCCACATACTGACGATAGATACCGGCACCACCAATACCAGGGTGACCCTTTGGCGCGATGGCGTCGTGATTGCGCATCAGGCACATGAAGTGGGTGTGCGTGATACGGCAATGACAGGCAATCGCGAAAAACTGCAAAAAGGCGTGCGTGCCACTTTGCTCAAAACCCTGGAACAGGCTGGCCTGACTGAAGACGATATCAGCCTGGTGCTGGGTTCAGGCATGATCAGCTCCAACGTCGGCCTGTTTGAACTGCCGCATGTGCTGGCCCCGGCAGGTTTGCAGCAACTGGCGCGTGGCATGGTGTCGGTGACGATTCCTGAAGTATTTGCCAAGCCCTTGTGGTTTGTGCCCGGCGTGCGCAATGTGGTTGACAACATAGGCCTGCACAATTGCGAAGCCATGGACATGATGCGCGGTGAAGAAGTCGAAGTCATCGGCGTCATCGACCAGTTGGGTATCACCGGGCCGGCCATGATGGTGATGCCGGGTTCGCATTCCAAATTTGTCTGCATCGATGACAAAAACCGCATCACCGGTTGCGTGACCACGCTGGCGGGTGAACTGATGTATGTCATCACCCACAACACCATCCTGGCGCAATCGCTGGAATCTTCTTTTGCCAACACCATCAGCACGGAGATGTTACTGGCTGGTGCCAAATCCGCACAAACCATAGGCCTGGGACGCACCTGCTTCAATGTGCGCATACTCGACCAGTTCACGATCTATGAGCGCAATGACAGGGCCAATTTCCTGCTGGGTGCCATCCTCGGGGCAGATTTGCTGACGCTCAAAAACAGCACGGCCATCAAGATGCTGCCAGGCACACCTGTCATCATCTGCGGCAAGCCTATCATGAAAGAAGCCCTGGCCCTGCTGATACAGAACGACGATTATTTCTCAGGCAAGGTGACCGTCGTCAGCGACGAAGTCCAGACGCATCTGGCCGGGTTGGGTGCGATCAAAGTTGCCACAGCCCGCGGATTAATAAAATAAAAAAATAAAATAAAAATAAGCGCCCGCCTGAAAAAATCTGGAGACATGCATGACCCGCATTAACACAAGAATTTTTGCCAGTCTGGCCACCGCCCTGCTGGGCATGAGCACCGCAAACGCAGAAACCGTGCGCATCGCCGTGGCCCACTACAGTGACCAGACCCTGCCCTATTTTGAAAAAATGGCGAAGGAGTTCAGCAAGGCCAACCCCGGCATTACCATCAAGGTAGAAGAAGTCAACTGGGACAGCCTGCAACAAAAACTGCAAACAGATATCGTCGGCGGCACCAACCCTGACCTTTCCATCGTCGCCACACGCTGGCTGCTTGATCTGGTCAGGGATGATGTGGTCGAACCGCTGGATGCGCGCATGACGCCCACCTTCAAGGACAAGTTCATCGGTGCCTTCATCAACTCTGGCAAGGTGGCCAGCAAGACCTATGGCTTGCCCATCTCAGCCTCTGCCCGCGGCCTCTACTATAACAAGGCCATGCTGGAAAAAGCGGGCTACCCCAACGGCCCCAAGACCTGGGATGAAGTCATCGCAGCGTCCAAGAAGATCAAGGCCACAGGTGCCTATGGCTTTGGCATACAAGGCAAGGAAATTGAAACCGAGATTTACTGGTTTTACTCGCTGTGGACTAACGGTGGTGAAGTTGTCGATGCCAATGGCAAGGCTGTTTTTGACAGTGCCGCAGGCATCAAGGCGGCGAATATCTACAAGAGCCTGATCGACCAGGGCCTGACACAGCCCGGCGTCACCAGCAACAGCCGCGAAGATGTGCAAAACCTGTTCAAGCAGGGCCGCCTGGGCATGGTGATTACTGCGCCTTTTCTCGCCAAGCAAATACAAAAAGAGAAACCCGGCCTGCAATATGGCGTGACTGCCATCCCCCAGGGTAGCAATGCAGCGACCTTTGCCACGACTGATTCACTGATCATGTTCAAGAACTCCAAGGTCAAGACGGCGGCCTGGCAATTTTCTGAATTTTTGTTCAGCAAGGCAGCGCGTGTCGCTTTCACCAGCGGTGAAGGTTTCTTGCCAACGACGAAAGAAGAAGCGGCAGACCCGGCTTTCAATGACGTGGTGACACAAAGCTTTATCAGCTACCTGCCAACGGCAAAGTTTGCCCCTGTCATTGCAGGTTGGGAAGACCTTTCAAAAATCGTCGCCAATGCCATGCAAGCCGTCTATCTGGGCAAGAGCAAGCCGGAAGATGCCTTGAAAGCCGCAGCCCTGCAAGCCAACAAGATGCTGAAGAAGTAAACATGAGCAAGCGCCCCCTGGCACCGTGGCTGCTGATTTTGCCCAGCTTTGCGCTGGCGCTTTTCATCGTCAGCTATCCGTTTTTTAATATCGTCTGGCAGTCTGTGCACGAGGTATCGCGCTTTGGCCAGGTGCGGGATTTTTCTGGCTTTGCCAACTTTGCCGCTATCTTTGCCGACCCGGTGTTCATGGCAACGCTGTGGCGCACACTGGTGTGGACCATCTGTGTCGTCGGTGGCACGGTGCTGGTGGCGGTGCCCGCTTCGCTGATACTGGTGCAGGATTTTTATGGCCGTGGCCTGGCACGCACGATTACCATGCTGCCCTGGTCTATCTCGCTGACCATGACCGCCATCATCTGGCGCTGGGCTTTCAATGATGAATTTGGTCTCATCAACCTGGGCTTGCAGCAAATGGGCATTATCAAACAACCCCTGCACTGGCTGGCTGATCCGGCGCTGGCTTTTCCGGTCGAGATCATGATAGGCATACTGGTGTCTGTGCCGTTCACGGTCACGATTTTTCTCGGTGGTTTGTCGTCAGTGCCGACTGATATCTATGAAGCAGCGCGCATGGAAGGGGCAAATGCCTGGCAACAGTTTCGCAAGCTGACACTGCCCTTGCTAAGGCCTTTCATCAATATCGCGATTGTATTGAATGTGATTTATGTGTTCAATTCTTTCCCCATCATCTGGGTCATGACCCAGGGCGGGCCGGACAATGGCACGCATATCCTCGTCACTTACCTTTATGAACTGGCTTTCCGCCTTGGCAGGCCGGGCGAGGCTGCGGCGGTATCACTGGTGATGCTATTGATGTTGCTGGCTTTTACTGGCATCTATATGCGCATGCAAGGGGGCGGGCATGCCGAGCAATAAGAGCAAGTTTAAGCGCAGCCTGCTTTGCTGGCTGGCCCTGTCCCCCCTGGTCATCGTGATCCTGCTACCATTTGCCGTCATGCTGCTGACTGCCATTAAACCGGCAGACGAAGTCTTGTCTTACCCGCCGCGCTGGCTGCCTACGCAGATAGCCTGGGAGAATTTTGTCGTGATGTGGGCAGAAACCCAGTTTGGCACGGCGCTTAAAAACAGTATCATCATCAGTACCCTGTCGACCGTGCTGGCTGTGGGCATCAGCATACCTGCTGCTTATGCGATGGCACGCTTCCGTTTTGCCGGGCAGGCAGGCTATCGCCGCTTCCTGCTGGTCACGCAAATGCTGTCACCTATCCTGCTGGTGCTGGGCCTGTTCCGCCTGGCTGCCGCGATACCGTATAGAGATGGCAACCTCGTCGATACCCACATCGGCGTCGTCGCTACTTATACCGCGCTGAATACCGCCTTTGCCGTGTGGATGCTGCAATCTTATTTTGCCACCATCCCGCGCGACATGGAAGAAGCCGCCTGGCTCGAAGGTTGCAGCAAACCCCGCGCTGTACTCAAGGTGTTTTTGCCACTGGCCATGCCTGCGATGGTGGTCACAGGCATCTTCACCTTCATCAACGCCTGGAATGAATTTGCAGTGATCTATACATTGATACGCTCGGCAGAAAACAAAACCGTGACAGTACAGATCGTCGACCTGGTGGCAGGCAGATACACCGTCAACTGGCACCACGTCATGGCAGCCGCCTTGCTGGCGACGTTGCCGGTGGCGGTACTGTTTTCATGGTTGCAGAAGTATTTGGTAAAAGGATTATCGCTGGGTGCGGTTAAGTGAATTTTTAGACCAAAAGGCTCACCACAGAGACACGGAGACACAGAGAAAATCATGAGAAAACCTCTAGTGATAAATGTACTCTATGTCTCTCTTCCTTTGATTTTCTCTGTGCCCCCTCTGTGGTGTAGCAGGGAATTCGAGTGGCATGCCACTCGCCTGCGGAACGAAGACTGCTTGCAAGCAGTCTTTCCTTCCTCTGTGCCTCTGTGGTTAATGGTTTTGAATTAATACAGGAAATTTTATGACTAAAGAAATTACACGTTACGGCAACATCCCTGCAGGTGCTGGTGGGCAGAGGTTGCCGTTTTCGCCTGCGGTGCGGGCTGGGGATTTTGTGTTTTGTTCTGGCCAGGTCGCCATGAAGGACAATGGCGAAGTTGAAGATGGTGGCATAGAAGCACAAACGCGGCGTACCATGGAGAATGTCAAAAAGGTGCTGGCGCTGGCTGACTGTACTCTGGCCGATGTCGTCAAGGTGACGGTATGGCTGGATGACACACGTGACTTCTGGACTTTCAACCGCATCTATCTTGACTACTTTGGCGAGCATCCACCGGCACGTTCTTGCGTGCGCTCTGAAATGATGGTTGACTGCAAGATAGAGATAGAAGTCACGGCTTACAAACCTCTTTAAATTTGTTTCATATCACCATGCACATGCAAATTGATACCGCCTACCGTTCCATCTATGTATATGCCTGGGATGTATTGGATATGGGCGTAACGGCCTTTGTCGATGCGGCGCTGGCCATGGGCGTCACAGATGTCAGCCTGGCTTGCAGTTACCACGCAGGTAAATTCTTGCGGCCACATGCACGCAAGGGGCCGAAGGTAATTTTCCCTGAAGATGGCGTGCTGTATTTTGAACCACGGCAAGAGCGATATGGCGAAATCAAGCCACAGGCACATAGTGATGCAGCCATCCGTCATGTGCTGGCAGATTTATTGGCCGATGGCCGTCTGCGTGTGCATGCATGGACAGTCTTGCTGCATAACACCCGTCTGGGTGCAGCTTACCCGCATCTGACTACGCAAAATGTGTTTGGTGACCGCTATGTGTATAGCCTGTGCCCCATGCAGCCAGCGGTGCTGGAATATGCACGCGCCGTTTGCCGTGATCTGGCGCAGCAATATGAACTCAGCAGCCTGATACTGGAAAGCCCGGGCTGGCAACCTTATGCGCATGGCTACCATCATGAATTTGCCCAGGTGCCCTCGAATGCCTGGCTGGATGTCATGCTGGGTATGTGCTTTTGCGATGCTTGCCAGCGTGCCGCGACTGAACAGGGTATACAGATCAAGGCTGTGCAACAGCGTATTGCTGGCAATATCAATGACTACCTGAGCAACCCCGTGCCCGTCACTGCCCATCAGGCGCAAGACTGGATACAGGCAGACCTGCTCAGGGATGAAGAGCTGCGCGCCTTCATCAGCTTGCGGCAGCGCCGCGTCACCAAGCTGGTGAGCCAGATCGCCACAGAATTGCCCAAGGCAACGCAACTGGCCATCATCCCCACGGTACAAAGGCCGACGGCTGATTGCTGGCAGGAAGGCAGTGACCTGGCTGCCCTGGCCGATGCGGCAGATTATCTGGAAGTACCGTTTTACGAACCCAGCGCCGCCCGTGCCATCAATGATGCGCGCCATACCCTGCATGCCACAGGCAACCGGCCAGAAAAGATACGTGCGATCTTGCGCCCCGGTTACCCTGACCTCAACACTGGTGCAGAACTGGATGCCGCCATCACGGGCCTGCGTGAACTCGGCATCAGTGATTTTGCGTTTTACAACTATGGCTTGCTACCGCAAAAACAACTGGATCATCTTGCCACCACACTCAATAGCCAGTTTGGAAAGGACACAGCATGAAACGTCATGTACTCATCACCGGTGCCTGCGGCGGCATAGGCAGCGTGCTGTGCCAGCGCTTTATCGCGAATGGCGATCAGGTATATGCCCAGGACCTGCCCGGCGCAGCACTCGACGCCCTGGTGGCAAAACTGGGACCAGAAAACTGTGTTGCCGTCGCCGCTGATCTGACCGACGCTGCTACCTTGCAAACCGCACTGGCTGCAGCCCTGCAAGACAATAGCATTGATGTACTGGTCGCCAACGCTGGTGCCGCACAAAGCCTGAACCTGGCCAGCACGACAGCAAGCAGTTGGAAACAGGACATGGACCTGAACCTGAACGGCACTTTCCATAGCGTGGAAGCTGTGCGCAGCGGTATGCAGGCCAAACGCAAGGGCAATATCGTCCTCATCGGCTCAGTCAATGGCATGACTTCACTGGGCCACCCCGCCTACAGCGTCGCCAAGGCTGGCCTGATCAGCTATACCAAGGCACTGGCAATGGAGCTGGGCAAACATGGCATACGCGCCAACATCGTCTGCCCCGGCACGGTAAAAACCCAGGCCTGGCAAGCCCGTGCCGAGAAAAACCCGCAAGTGTTTGAAGACTTGAAGAAATGGTATCCGCTGCAAGACTTTGCTACACCGGATGATATCGCCGATGCTGTGCTGTTCCTCGCATCTGATGCAGCACGCGTGATCACCGGCGTCGCCCTGCCAGTAGACGGCGGCCTGATGGCAGGCAACCGCGTGATGGCTATGGAATTGACGCAAGAGGAAATTTGAATCTTTTAAGACCTTTCAACACAGAGACACAGAGTTTGCACAGAGGGGCACAGAGAAAAACAAAAAGACCTTAAATCGATTTTGCCGTTCTCTGTGGCCTCTGTGCCCCCTCTGTGTCTCTGTGTTGAGAGGTCTTTCCCCAAAATAATCAGGAAGCAAGCATGGCAGCCGTACAGTTAAAAAACATCGTCAAGCACTATGAGCAAACCCCGGTTGTGCATGGCATAGACCTGGACATTGCTGATGGTGAATTCGTGGTGCTGGTCGGGCCTTCGGGTTGTGGCAAGAGTACCCTCATGCGCATGGTGGCGGGGCTGGAAGAGATTACTGGTGGCGATTTTTATATAGCCGGTCAGCGGGCAAATGATTTGCCCGCCCAGCAGCGCAATATTGCCATGGTGTTCCAGAGTTATGCACTCTACCCGCACCTGACTGTGTATGAAAACATCGCCTTTGGTCCCAAGTTGCGCAAAGAAAAAGAAGCCAGCTACAGGCCGCGCATAGAGGCAGCGGCAAAGATGCTCAATCTTGTACCTTACCTGGACCGCCTGCCCAAGGCACTCTCCGGCGGCCAGCGCCAGCGTGTCGCCATGGGCCGTGCAGTGGTGCGTGAGCCAGCGCTGTTTCTGTTTGATGAGCCGCTATCGAATCTTGATGCCAAATTGCGCGTGCAGATGCGGGCCGAGATCAAGTCCCTGCACCAGCGTCTGAAAAATACGGTCATGTATGTCACCCATGACCAGATCGAAGCCATGACCATGGGCGACCGCATCGTCGTCATGAATGCCGGGCGCATAGAGCAAGTGGGCAAGCCGCTGGATTTGTATGACAGGCCAGCCAATCTGTTTGTCGCCAGCTTCATAGGTTCACCTGGCATGAATTTGATCGCAGGCATACTGAGCATGGAAGAAGGCCAGCCCTGCTTGCGCACCGCCAGCAATATTCGCATACCAGTGCCTGCATCTGCCGCGCAGCAAGGCCAGGCTATTACGCTGGGCATACGGCCTGAGCATGTGCAGGCAAAACCATCTGGTATCATCCCTTTGGCGATGAGCATAGATAGCATAGAACCTACCGGTGCCGAGACTTACTTTTATGGCAAACTCGATGGCGTACAGAATGAGCATCCCTGCTGCCTGGCATCACGTGAACGCCTGCAAGTGGCGACCGGTGAAAAATTGGCCCTGCACTTCCCGATTGAACTTTGTCATCTGTTTGATAGCCAAACCGGCTTGCGCCTGAATTGACAGGCAAAAAAAGAAAGAATGAAGAGAACCCCATGCTGAACCTGACATCACTGAATGAACAAGCCCTGCTACCCGGTACCAAGGGTCTGGCGCTGACCGCCCCAATGCTGCAAAAAGACCTGGGCGCACAAGCCTGGAATGTATTGAATGCCGACACCAGCTTCCCAGTGGCCGTGCTGAAAGACAGCGCCCTGCAACATAATTTGCTGTGGATGAAGGCTTTCTGCGCCAGCCGCAATATTGTACTGGCTCCCCATGGCAAGACCACCATGAGCCCACAACTGTTTGACATGCAGTTGCGCAATGGGGCATGGGGCATGACGCTGGCGAATGTCAACCAGATGCGTGTGGCGCATCGCTTTGGCGTGAAACGCGTCATTATCGCCAACCAGCTCATCAGCAAGAGCGATATCCATTCTGCGCTGGCCTTGCTGGCTGAAGATGCGGACTTCACTTTCTATGCAATTTGCGATTCCATTGCAGGTGTCAACATGCTGGCGGATGCAGTGCGTGAAGCAGGCTTGCAAAGAACCTTACCGCTGCTGGTAGAACTGGGCTTTGCCGGTGGCCGCACAGGTTGCCGCAGCACGCAAGAAGCACTGGAACTGGCCCGTCATATCCACCGCAGCCCTTACCTGCAACTGGCAGGCGTAGAGGGTTATGAAGGCTTGCTGGTTGGTAAAAACCGTGAGCAAGACTTGCAGCAAGTGAAAAGCTTTTTGCAAGACATGGGCGCAGTATGCCAGCAGGCTGATCGCGAACAATTATTTGACTTGCCTGAGATATTAATCTCTGCCGGTGGCTCGGCTTATTTTGATCTGGTGGGTGAGGAATTTGTCAGCGAATTAAAACTCTCGCGCCCTTTGCTACCCATCTTGCGTAGCGGTTGCTATGTCACGCATGACCATGGTTTTTATCATGGCCTGGTGGAAGAAATGCATGAGCGCGTTACTGACTTACCAGCAGGCGGCTTGCGACCAGCACTGGAAGTCTGGAGCATGGTGCAGTCACGCCCTGAAAACGACCTGGCCATCCTGACCATGGGCAAGCGCGATGCTTCTTACGACATCGATATGCCTTTGCCTTTTGCCACACACAAGCCAGGCCATGCCAGCGCACCATTTCCCCTGCCAGCCGGTTGCAAGATAGAAAAAATGAATGACCAGCATGCTTACCTGCGCCTGCCCAAAGACAGCGGCCTGTGCCAGACCCTGGCAGTCGGTGACCTCATCGCCTGCGGCATTTCCCACCCTTGCACGACCTTTGACAAATGGCCGCTGATGCTGGTGGTCGATGATGCTTATCGCGTGCAGTCTGCCATCAATACCATATTCTGATGATGCCAGACGGTACTTATGATGTGGTGATCAGTAATGCCCAGGTCTATGACGGCAGCGGCTGCGCGCCCTACCCTGCCGATATAGGCATACGCGAGCAAAAGATCGCTGCCATCGCCGCCCCTGCCAGTCTGAAAGGGCAACACATCATAGACGCCAGGGGCATGGCCGTGGCACCTGGCTTTATCGATGTGCATACCCATGATGACAGGGTAGTCTTACAACAGCCCGCCATGCAGCCCAAACTGACGCAAGGCGTGACAACAGTCATCACCGGCAATTGCGGCATCAGCCTTGCACCCCTGAAAGCCAGTGCTGCAGTGCCTGCTCCCTTGTCGCTGATAGGCACGCAAAAAGACTACCAGTTTGACTGCATGGCCGACTATGTCGCAGCCGTGACAAGTGCTGAGCCCGCCGTCAATGTCGGCATGCTGATAGGCCACTCCACCCTGCGTGTAAATGCCATGGCAGACTGGACAGGTCCCGCCAGCGCTACCGAAATCGGCAGCATGCAAACCCTGCTGGCAGAAGGCATGCAGGCGGGTGCACTGGGTTTCAGTTCTGGCCTGTTTTACCAGACCAGCAAGGCCGCAGACAATGCTGAAGTCATCGCCCTGGCCACAATCGCCGCCCAGGCTGGTGGTGTATATACCTCGCATATACGTGATGAATATAATGGTGTCATGGATGCCCTGGCAGAAGCCTGCGATGCCGGGCAAGCGGCGCAATTGCCCGTCATACTCTCACATCACAAATGCGCGGGCCCGGCCAACTGGGGGCGCACGAGCGAGACCCTGGCGTATATCAGCGAACGTCGCCGCAGCCAGGCAGTGGGACTGGATGCCTACCCCTATGCCGCCGGTTCCACCGTGCTTGACCCCGATTATGTCGATGGTGTCATCCGCATCATGGTGACATTTTCCGAACCTTACCCGGCGATGTCGGGGCGTGATCTGTCCGATATCGCCACTGAATGGCAAGTCGATCAAAAAGAAGCGGCGCGCCGCCTGCATCCTGCCGGTGCGGTGTATTTCCAGATGCGCGAAGATGATGTACAGCGCGTACTCAGCTATCCGCATACCATGATAGGCTCTGATGGCCTGCCGCATGATGAGCATCCACATCCACGCCTGTGGGGTGCTTTCCCGCGGGTGCTTGGTCATTATGTGCGCGAAGAAAAATTGTTCAGCCTGGCTGAAGCGATACGCCGCATGACGACTTTGTCTGCCGATCATTTTGGCCTCAAACAACGTGGCCGCATCGCCTGCGGCTGCTGGGCCGACCTGGTGATTTTTGATCCGGCCACGATCAGCGATACTGCCACTTTTGCGCAGCCGAAACAGGCTGCCAAAGGTGTGCTGTGGGTACTGGTGAATGGCGAGATTGCTATGGCAGAAGGCAAGCTGACTGGCAAACGCGCTGGCAAGGTCTTGCGCAGGCAGGATGAGCGTTATAACTTTGACGACTAAATTTATTATGTGTTCCGTATTGGGGGCGGTGCGCATGGCGCACCCTACTTAACATTCATTTGGAGTTTTTGAAAAGACAAAAAATCTCACCTCAGAGACACTGAGACACAGAGATAGCACAGAGGCATTGGTAGGGTGCGCCGTGCGCGCCGCTGCCGCATGCATTTATATCAGGAAAGTCGTGCGCACGGCATACCCTACGGTGAGTTTGAAATATGCTTACTTCAAAGCGCTCAAGAAAATAGTTCTTCCACTTCTGCAAATCCATAAAAACTGCCTTCCATGTTTTGCACCTGACTGCTGTTTTCAGCCTTTGCAGTTTATGCATCCAACGCAGCAATCCGGCTTAACTATCCGACTTAACTATCCAGCTTATGCATCCTGCTCATGGCATCGGCCAGGCCATGATTGCCTGTTCTCCGGAGCGCCACCAGGCTGTCTTGTATCAGGCTCTCTGGATCACCTTGCCCAAGTTTGAATTGCGCCTGGCAAGACAAGACTGTGGCGTGAAAAGGTACAATGAATTTTGCTAATTGTTCTGCCCTGGGGCTTTCTTCTATCTTCCAGGGGTGTGCTTCATTCGCGTCCATCTGGCTGACCAGGGTTCCCAGTGCATGCATGGCAGCTGCAGGGCCTTCTTCCAAGTAGATATCGACTTCAAAATGGGCCACTTCATAATTCCAGGTGGGGGCATAACGGCGGTCACTCAGCCAGGCAGATGAGATATAACCCTGGACACCCGTAAAAGCCAGCAAGGCACGCGGATTCTTGCGGATGATCTCAAGCTGGGGGTTATGGATGGAAAAATGCCCTATGAAGCTGGCATTGCCCTCAGCATCTCTTTGCAGGATCAAAGGCAGGGGCGATGCTTGTATATTCACACCGTCGGCGCTGATGACCAGAGCCAGAGGATTACGGGCTACCATCTGATCGATTTCAGCTGTGGTTTTGGGCTGGAAAATTTCGGGGTTGTTCATTATTGACTCCAAATTGAATTGACAGCCATGGTAATCTTGCCACTCGCCTACAACAAGACGCATGACTGCAATGACAGATTTCAAAAATGAACAAGCCAGACTGGACTGGGATGATTTGCGCATTATCCTGGCGGTCGCCAGGACGGGTAGCCTGAACCAGGCTGCACTTGCGCTGGGCAGCAGCCACCCCACGGTTTTTCGTCGTGTGCGGGCGATAGAGAGAAAACTCGCAGTCACCCTGTTTGAACGCAAGCGCTCAGGCTATGTACCGAGTACTGCTGCCAGCGACATCATCACGGTAGCACAGCAAATTGAAGAGGATATCCATCGCCTGGAACTGGGCATCGCCGGGCTGGATGAAAAACCCACGGGCAGTGTGCGCCTGACGACAACAGATACGTTGATGTTCCAGCTATTACCCCCTGTTCTTGCCAGCGTACAGCAGCAATTGCCGGGCATACGCCTTGAAGTCAGCACTGGCAACAGCATGTTCTTGCTGGAAAAACGCGAAGCCGATATTGCCTTACGTGCCGGCGGCACGCCGCCGTATCATTTGATCGCCCGTCGTGTGTGTGATATTGCCTCTTGCATCTACTATCCTTCTACCTGGACAAATATGCACAGCAGTGAGATGGCACATCGTCCCTGGGTCATGGCCGATGCCACGCTGGCCCATCTGGACTCAGCCAGATGGCAGGCCGCGCAAGGTTTGCTTGAGCAGGCGGTATTTCGCTGTAACAGCCTCAGCAATGTCGCCAGCGCTGCCAATGCAGGCATGGGCATGGCCATTCTACCTTGCTACCTGGGTGACCGTGCACCAGCCCTGAAACGCCTGGGCTTGCCCATGGAAGAATTTCGCTCTACGCTATGGATACTCAGCCACCCTGACTTGCGCCGTGTCCGCCGCATCAATGCCTGCATAGAAAAACTCCTGCCTGCGCTGGCTGCGCATCAGCAATTGTTTGAAGGTAAGCTGCCAGCAGCCTGATTATGATGAAGGCCGGTCATCAAACGAATAATCTTCTTAAGCATCATGACAACTCAAAAAATAACTACGCTCGCACTGGACCTCGAAGGCACTTTGATCTCTAACGCCATGAGCCAGATTCCACGCCCTGGCCTGTTTGAATTCCTGGAACGTTGCGCTTTGATTTTCCCAAGACTGGTCATGTTCACGACAGTCAATGAAGACAAGTTCCGACATATCGCCCGACTACTGGTGGAAGAAGGCAAGGCACCTGCCTGGTTTGCCCATATTGAATACGTGAACTGGCAAGGCGAGACCAAGAATCTGGAATATATACCCGATGCAAGGGTGGAAGAATCCATTCTGGTCGATGATTTTGAAATCTATGTTCATCCCGGGCAGGCTGAGCAATGGATGCAGATAGAATTTTTTGATTATCCCTATTCGGAAGAAGATAGGGGATTGTTTAAAATGCTGGCAAAGCTCGAAGCCTTGTTTAAAGCCTGAATGGGGATCTGGAAGTCTAAGGAAAATAAGTACAGTGCTGGCCGCACAAGCACACCATATCTAGACTGATACATGTAGGAGCGGCTTTAGCCGCGAACATTTTGCCGTGCCGCTTATATACGCAGGAGTAAAACCCATTCGCGGCTAAAGCCGCTCCTACGAGGAAATGGCAGCGATTAGATCACATCATCAAATTAATCTGGTTCGTGCTTATGTTTTTTTACTTATGCAGGAATTTTCAACTTCCCCTAGCAATTTGTACTTCACATAAAAAAGACTTTCATACAGCAAAAACTGGCCTTTAGCACTCCAGCCTACATAAAGGCTGGTGAGTGTGGCGGCAGAAGTTGCCTGAAGATGCAAGTGATGTGCCATGCTCATCGCGCGCTTCATGTGTAGCGGGTCGCTGACTACCATACTGCTTTTTAATTGATTTACTTGCATGAGCTTGCATGCTTGCTGCAAGTTTTGATAAGTATTCTTCGAGACTTCTTCTATCAATATCTGCGAGGCTGGTACACCTGCAGCAATCGCATACTGCCGGGCGGCAGCGGCTTCAGACAGGGTATCACCCTTACTCAAACCACCCGTAAAGATCAGGTGAGTTACCTGGCCGCTCTGGTAGAGTTGTATGCCATAGTTGATGCGCTCGGCAAATACGGGGGAAGGCTTGTCTTTCCAGACGGATGCGCCCAGGATAATGGCAGCATCTGCTTTTGTTTTTTCAGTCGCAGCGAACTGCTGCACCAGCAGGGCCGGATAGGCCGCGATACTCCACATCACTGCCAGGTATCCCGCCAGCAGCAATACTAAGCTCAGAAGGGCGATATATTTAATATAAAAATGGCGACGCAGTTTATATATCTGAAACATGTGCATGGCTATTGCTTGCTCAGCAAGCGCCAGGGCTTGCTGGTGTTGGGGTCGACAGGCAAGCGTTTTTCATTGCTCGCATAATCATCTTCAAACACTGCCCAGGCATCGCCACGCCTGACCAGATACCAGAATGGCAGTTTGCGGCCCTCTACGCGCAGGGGGGTGCCATATAAATCCAGTTCAGATAAATCCAATGACAGGCTGGCCCTGGATGGCTTGCCATTGATACTGAGTTTGCCGTCCTGAAAACACCATTGCTCTTTTTCTTGGCTGATAAAGCAACCTTGTATGAGGCGCGCCAGATACAGGTCGGCTTCTTTTTGGCCAGGCCCGCCCAGACGTTGATAGGGGCCTTGCTCAGCTCTTTTTTTGCCATCACCAAGTAACCAGACTTTGTCCCCTTGCAGGCGCAGGCAATAATTTGCTTCATCGCCTTCATGCCAGGCCAGATTTTGTTTGATACGACCATCTTTGACGGTGAGGGCCACTTGCTGGTCATCAGTCGCTGTCATGGCAGTAGTCCAGCTGCCATGCTTCTTCAAGAGTTTCAGAAAATGGCTGGTGCTCCAGTAGCCTTCAAGCTTGCTCAGGGCAGCATCGCCAGTACAAACTTTATCGGTCGCGGCCATTGTCGCAGACGTGTAAAACAATATCAGGACGGTAGTAGTTTTTTTGATTGCGGACAGCATGTTTGATCTGCTCATGTCATAGACCTTATTTCATCGCGTTCAAGTATTCAATCCACAATTGAAAGTAGTGTTTCAATTCTGCTTTGCGTATATGGGTGTCAGCATGATGGATTAAAAAATCAGCCTGGTTTTGCAATTTGTCAGCCAACAGCATTTTTCTGACTTCTGGCAATATCCACCCTACATACAAGTGCAGATCAGCCATTTCCCAGGCATCCGTATGCGGCTTGCATAAATAGGCATTGGCTGCTCGGCGGTATTCCATAACCAGCAATATGACCTCTGGCGAAAAAACAGATGCCAGAGGTGCATATGTGGCTAATTCCTGATCTGCCTGAAACAGTGGATGCAGGCAAAAAGCCTGCAAGGCAGCCATGCTGGCATCCAGAGCTATCATGATTTCCAAACCATCATTGATATGTTTCATCAACAATTCCTGGCTGCGCCCGGCACGCCGCTCACCATAGACCTGACTGATCTCCTGGTATGCCCTGGTTGCTGTGATTGCGTGTGTTGCGTGTGTTGCGTGTGTTGCGTGTGTTAGCACCGAATTACTTTCCTTTTCACTGCATGATGCTGGAAGAGTGCACGGAACCATATAGGTCAGCGGTGCATGGTTTCTCTCATGGTAAATCTGCTCCAGTATATTTTAGCAGAATGGCCGGCCTGGCCCTTCATCAGACAGAATCAGACAGGATCACAGTTATTCAGGATTTCTCACCAAATTGACCGTCATCTTGATATCAAAATCCTCTTGTTTATCTGTCGACTCTTTTTGGAGAGTGGCTGTTTGATTGAGACCGGTGACGAGTTTTGGTTCTGCTACCAGAGTGCCATCCTTCCTGACTTGCATGGCGATAAGGACTGCGTTTTTATACTTGGCAGGTGCTGGCACCAGGTTGAAACTGATATCCCATGTGGCTTGTGGTTCTTTTGATGTCAGGCTGATTTTGGCCTCTTTTCCCTGTTCCACCATGACACGGGGAGTAATGGTTTCACCGCCGACATGGATGTCTGTATTCACCAGATAAGTGTCGGCCATGGTTTTGACGCTGGACTGTTTCTTTTGCCCAGCTTGCGTGACTACCGTTTTGACAGGTGTAACAGCCCAGGCGCTGTAGGCAGTGCTCGCGCACAGGCCACTCAGCAATAGATGGGCAATACTACGTTTTAAAAAACCAGGTGTTGATTCTTGTAATTGCATGATTCTTTCCTTCAAAGGATGATGAGAAGGCCAATGACAGGCCAGGGTGCTGGGGGTAACACTAAGCTGCGTCTTGAGCATGGCTTCGGCATAACTGCGCCTGGCTTGCGGCTGGGCAGCGATGACACTGGCATCACAGGCTAGCTCCTGATCGAGACGGAAATATCTGGCTGCCAGGTGTACCAGCGGGTTAAACCAGAGCAGGCATTGCAGTAAGGCAAACAGGCTGTTGGCATACACATCACCCCGGCGCAAATGGACTTGTTCATGACGGATGATGAGTGCCTGTTCTTCTGCGCTATAGCGCACAAAAAAATCGGCGGGCAAAATGATTTTTGGCTTGAAGAAACCTGCCAGTGCCGGGCCAGCCTCTACACTGCTGGAGAGGTAGACACCTTCATTCTCAGTCAGCCTGCCCAGCTTGTGCATGAAGCGCAGATGCGCAACCATGAGCATGCCCATGAAGCAAACACTACCTGTCAGCCATGCAGTGATAAGTAAGATGGGCCCGATGCTGGTGACCGGCATCTCCAGCATCGTGGCCGCAGCCATGAGTTTGCCTGCGGGTGCATTCAGGTCCACGCTCATCTCCAGATATTGGCGATGCGGCAGCAGCATGGCGAGCAAGGCCAATGGCAACATGACCCAGAGTTGGTAGCCTGCATTGGCACCTGACAGTTTGCGCAATGGCAGCCTGATGAGCAAGATGACGGCAATGATTACGCTAGCGACCATGCAGATCAGCAAGCCTGTCTGCAATAGATTATTCATCATCACCCAGCTCCCTGATCAGGCGTTTGAGTTCGGTGATATCCTGCCTGGATAATTTTTTTTGCTCACTGAAGTGCGCTACCAGAGGTGCAATACGACCATTGAACATTCGGTCCAGAAAACCCTTGCTCTCGGACATCAGCCATTGTTCACGCTTCAGGACGGGGGAATACAAAAAGCGCCTGCCATCTTTTTCTGCCTTTATCGCGCCCTTCTTCAAAAGGCGATTCAACAGGGTCTTGACGGTAGCTTCCTGCCAATCCTGCTGTTGCACCAGGATGGCACTGACCTCCTCGGCTGCCATCGGATGTTGCTGCCACAGGGTTTCCATGACCAGCGATTCGGCTTCGCTGATAGCGATGTTTTTCATTGCGGGCTCCAGAATTTATTCATTTACAGATGTAATCGATAAACAATGATTACACGCGTAATCATTGAAGTCAATAAAAATGCAGATAAAAATGACTGAAACTAAAAGCCCGCAAGCAGCCGCGAGCCTACTCCTGCAATAACGCTACTACTCTTGCCTGGTTTGTGCCAGGGCAGCAATAAATTCTTTGGCCGCCAGCATGACTTGCTGCGCCGACCAGCCCGGTTGATACAGGCTGGCACCCAATCCAAAACCATTCGCCCCCGCCTGCAGATACGTCTGCATGCCTGCCGGTTTGACACCGCCCACAGGCAGGCACAGGCTATCGACAGGCAAGACTGTGCGCCAGGCTTTTAAGACCGTGGGTGGCACTGCCTCTGCCGGAAATAACTTGAGCCCATCCGCCCCTGCATGCAGTGCTGCAAAAGCCTCGCTGATAGTGGCCACACCAGGCAAGCTGAACATGCCACGCTGCCTGGCCGCCGCAATCAGGGCCACATCCGTATGCGGCATGACGATCAAAGCACCACCCGCATCCTGCACCTGCCCCACCTGCTCCAGCCGCAATACTGTCCCTGCCCCCAGCAAACAATCAGCTGGCAAAGCCCTGGCCAGCACACCTATGCTGCGCAAGGCATCGGGCGAATTCAGGGGTATCTCTATGCAACGGAAGCCTAGCTGATACAGGTCCAGGGCGATTTCTTCGCATTCATGGGTCTGAATGCCGCGCAGGATGGCGACCAGGGGGATGGGATTGAGATAGGTGGGGAAATTAGTGGATGGGGGCATGGTGGTGTTCGTTCTTGTCTTGATAAGATAGATGATGCTATTTGATGAATATATTACTCTTGAACGTAAAGTAACCCGGGTTTTGAATTTGGGGTTGCTGTTGCTTTTGATTTTGATTTTCCGAATTTCCCATGTGTAGCCGCCGGTCTACCACCGGCCTGCAATCGCAAATACCGTTTTCAGACTATTAAGGATTTCAACTTAAAACAACAAACTCTTACATCGGCGAAACGCGAATCATAGGCCGAGTGTTGGGCTGGTGAAGCGTAGCCCAACCTACAGCACTGTTGCTGTTGGGTTTGATTTTCCGCAGTTCCCATGTGTAGGCGCCGTTTGTGCGGCACAGAAAATGGAAAAAGAAGGACCGCTGTTTGAGCGTAGCGAGTTTCGGGCCTTCCCATTTTTTGTGCCGCACAAACGGGAACCACCTTTAGGGGGCGGCTACGCCTGGGTCGCCTTTTTGGCCCACCTTTTTGGCGAAGCAAAAAGGTGGGTAGCCGCCGGTCTACCACCGGCCTGCAATCGCAAATACCGTTTTCAGACTATTAAGGATTTAAACTTAAAACAACAAGCTCTTGCATCAGCGAAACGATAATCATAGGCCCAGTGTTGGGCTGGTGAAGCGTAGCCTAGCGAGGCCCGGCCCAACCTACATCATTGCATCAACAACGCGTTAATCACACGTCCTCACTTAAACTGATAATTAAACGACAGCTTCACTATCCTCCCCAAAAAATTATCATAGTTATTGACCCCATAATTCCCGCGCGGATCATACTCTGGCTTGTGATTGAACAGATTCTGGATATTCAAATCCAGCTTCATATCCTTTCTTGGCCGCCATGAAATATTACTGGTCCAGGTCGTGATGGCAGCGATGCCCTTGCTGCATAAAGACTTGGGCGTATCCAGGCGGGTTTCGCATGATTCCTGATCATAGGAGGGGTCATACCAGCCGCCCACGCCCTGCAGTCTTTGCGGGCCGGTATAGTTGGCGGCCAGGGCCAGGTCCCACTGGCCGTAATTCCACAGGGCCGAGAAACGGCCAGTGATGCGCGGGTTGTTATAGGCACCGACAGAATTATCTTGCCATTCACCATCAGCACCCTTGACGATAAAACGGCGGGCGATGGTGGTTTGCAGGCCGAGGTTGAGGCGGCCATATTCACCCAGGCCGAAGCGGGCATTGGCATTCACATCAAAACCATCGACCAGGGTTTGTGACTGGTTGATATAGCTGCCTATCATGCCGCCCACCTGGCCAACGGTATACACCGGCAGTTTGCTGCACAAGCTAGGATTGGCAGCACACACTGCGGCAGCCTGGCCCTGGTTGGCCTTGTCCTGTGGCGAGACAGGGGTACGCAGCATGACGCCAGGTACGTCGGCTATGTCAGGACCAAACTTGGCGATGGCGCGTTCCAGCAATTGATTATAGTTTTCCGGGATAATTTCATTTTTGCGATTGATGAAATAATAGTCCGCAGAAATATCAAAGTCCTTGGTCGGCTGGAAGACAAAGCCGATAGTAGATATCCTGGCTTTTTCTGGCATCAGTTTTGAGTTGGGGCTGGTGACGCCGCCTATGTTGTAGGCACTGCATTCCGAGTTCAGCAAGTTCTTGCCAGTAGTCACATCACTGGCATTGGCCGATTTCATGAGTACGTCGGCAATCGCATTGGTTTGCGCACAGCGTATGGGGTCTTGTACCTGGCTCACGGCATAGATACCGCCCGTGCCTGATTCTGCCAGGCTGGGGGCGCGGAAGCCTTCTGAGTAAGTGCCGCGTACCAGCAAGCTATCCAGGGCTTGTATTTTCAAGCCGACCTTAGGCACGATGTTATTGTCAAAGCCGGGATATTTGTCGTCACGGATGGCAAAGTCGGCTTCTATGCTCTTGGTGATGGGTGCCAGAAATTCGGCGAACAAGGCCTGGCTGGTGCGCTGTCCCTTGAACCAGGAGCCACCCTGCCACCAGATATCGCCATTCGCAGCTGCCGTGTCGCCAGGGCTGGAATAGTTTTCATAGTTGAGGTTGAAGCCAGCGGCCATCATCAAGTCCCCTGCAGGCAGGGTGGCGATCTTGCCTGAGATTTTGGCGTCCAGGTTGGCAACCTTATCCCAGGATGGGTATTGCACATTCGGGTACATTTTTTCCAGCAGGGAACGGTTGCTGGCATTGTCGACACCAAATTTATAGGCTGGATTATCACTCATGATGGTGTAACCAGTTTTGGGGTCGGTAGTGTAAGGACCAAAGGCTGCCAGCAAACCACTGACGCTGGGGTTACTGCCACGCTGGTTCATGACGCTATGGGTTTCTGCCAGGGTCAGTGCGGTTTCCCAGTCCCAGCGACCAGTATTACCTTTCAAACCAGTGACGAGGCGGAATTCATCGTCGACCGTGCTTTGTTTGGCCAGGCCTGCGGCATCGAGAAAGCGGTAAGAAATACCAGCAACGCCGCCCATATTGCCCTGCAATTTTGCAGGTAAAGTGTTGTAAGGGTTCTTAGCCGACAGATAAGGGAAGGTCAGAGTATTGAGCTTGACGCCGGTATTACGCGCATACCAGGAAGGATAATCACCGCTGCTGAAATTGGGCGGACCTACATCAGTACTGAGGTCGATGTGGGTGATAGCCAGTTCGGCAAAGGCTTGCACATTATCATTGATATCATAATGGGCGCTGATGAAGCCATTGGTGCGCTTGGATGAAGGCACCCAGAATTTACCAAGGTTCAGGGTATTTAAAGCGCAGGTAGTATTGCTGCCATCTGCCTTCAGTGACAAAGGGGTGGGGCAACCCTGGGCCGGTGCGCGGTTGGTACCTACATTGCTGAAGGCAAACAGGGTGCCGGGGTTGAGCACGCCCGGGCCGCTGCCTTCGGCGATGCGCATATTGGTCAAAAAGCTGGGATGGTATTTGTAGTAATCATCCGGTATGGATGACAATATCTGGGGCAGGTAAACGGCATCACGCTGGTAATAACTGAGTGTGCCAAAGACATTGAATTTATCTTTTTCCAGGTCACCAAAACCATAGGTGATGGCGGCACCATATTCACCATTGCTTTTGGTTTGCATGGATTTTTGCCCATTCACGCGCACATCCAGACCACGGTAATTGGTCTTGGTGATGACATTGATGACCCCAGCTATCGCATCAGAACCATAAATTGCGGATGCACCATCGGCCAGTATCTCTACCCTCTCTATCGCATCAACAGGGATGGAATCGATGTTCACGAACTGGTACTGGAAACCATAGGTTGCGCCATAGCTGGACAAGCGGCGGCCGTTCAACAAGACCAGGGTGGCTTGCGTGCCCAGGCCGCGCAAATTGGCGGAGGATGCACCATCCATGCCGGTGAACAGGCTTTGCGAATCTTTCAGGTCAGGTACATTGGCACTGATATTGGCCAGCACTTGTTGCAGGGTGCTGGCACCCATTTGCTCTATCTGATCACGCTTGACGATCTGTATGGGTGACGCCTGTTCCCTGTCTATGCGCTTGATGCTGCTGCCGGTAATTTCCACCCTTTGCTGGCTTTTTTCGGCTTCTGGCGTATTGTCCTGAGCCTGCACAGCAACAGGCAGCATCATGCTGCCAAAAGCGAGGCAAAGCGCGCGCGTCATTACGGTCTCACGTATTTTCATTTTTCTATTTTGCATGGTCCTGGTCTCTGTTTGGCTGACTTACCCGAGTTACAGACGTGAGCGGTCCTGGCATGCTGCTATCGCGCATGCTTGTGCTTCTATTTTTTTGCAAGTCGGGAATTCTGAATTTATTTTGCTCGTCAAAATCATTCAGGTGTCTGGCTGACTCTTATGGAGCAAGGCACACAAGCTTTTTTGATTCGACATGAAAAAGTCTAAGTTGTATATGGATGTCACGCCATCGACATATTTTTAACTTCTCGTTTAGCTAAATTTGATGGTGACCAGTGTTTGCCTGTGTTTATTTGTAACGGAGTGAATAAAAAGCGCCGCTCCACAAAAGAGGTTTTTTGAACTACGGTAAAATTCTGGCCTTTGATGCTCCAGCCGTCGCCAAGCAGCTCCCTCAAGTAAATTTATGACTCAGCACAAAAGAAATAATCCGGCGATGGCTTTGACCACAATATCCCCAAAAAACCAGCGACAACATCCGCGGCTCTTGCGCGCGCTCTTGCTGGCTAGCTTATTGAGCGAAGCACTATGGGTGCATACTGTGTCAGCACAAGTAGTGACAACACCGGCCAAACCGGATGCGGCGACCAAACCAGAAAGCAAAGCAGAGAAAAAGCTTGATGGCAAGTCTGACAATAAACCTGCAACCAAAACTGAAACCAAGCCTGAAAATAAGCCAGATGCCAAGCCCGACGTCAAGGCCGAAGTCAAGCCAGACACGACGCCAGAAGTCGATGCATCCACAGTCACGGTCACTGCCGAGCGCCCCAGCAATCGCATAGACCGCCAGGTCTATGATGTCAAATCCGATGTCAACAGCAGCAATGGCACGGCAGCCGATGCCTTGAATAATATACCCTCGGTGAATGTCGATCCTGACGGCACGGTCAGCCTGCGTGGCAGCACCAAGGTGCAGATACTGATCGATGGCAAGCCATCTGCCATGTTGCAGGGGGATAACCGCGGTGCCACGCTGCTGGCCATGCCTTCGCATGATATTGAATCTGTCGAAGTCATCAATAATCCCGGTGCGCAGTTTGGCAATGAGGCCGGTGGTGGGCCCATCCTCAACCTGGTCATGCGCCGCACGCGCCAGCCTGGTGGTTTTGGTGTCATCAATGCCAATGGTGGTTCAGCCGGTCGTTACAATAGTGCTTTCTCGGGCAGCTATCATGAAGGGGCATTTGGCATACAAGGCGGCGTCAATGTGCGCCATGATGGCCGCAATTCGGTAGGCGATGTCAGCCGTGATCGTCTGGACACGCTCACACATGACAGCCAGACCTCGACCGCAAAGGGCTTGAATAATTCCTCGTGTCTGAATGCAACGCTGAGTTATAACCTGGGCGCAAAAGATACGCTGGCTGCCAGCTTTGCCTATTCCATTCGGAACAATGATCAGCAATCCGAAAACCATTACCAGACCTATGACCAGGCAAATACCTTGCTCAGTGACTATGTACGCACTGGCCTGCGCAAGGGTGACAGCAGCAATTACAGCTGGGGTGGCCGCTATGATCACAAGGGCGATCTCAATGGTGAAACCCTGAAACTGGATTTACGGGTATCTTCATCCGAGAATGCCAGTCAGAATAATTATGCCAATGTATACGCCGTCGCTCCTGGTTTTTTGTCTGACAAATACAGCCTGCAAGATAATAAAACCAGCGTGAAGTTAGTCGATTTCACCGGCGACTATGAGCGCCCGCATCATGATGGCCTGATCAAGCTCGGTTATAAAATCGCTGATAATAAAAGTGATTTTGATACCGGCTACTTTGATATCAACCCCGTCAATAGCGTGCCAGTCATCAACAAGGACAGAAGCAATCGCTACAGCCTGGATGAAGGCAATCTGGCGTTATATGGTTCTTACCAGTTGCGGCTGGATGAAAACTGGGGTGTGCTGGCAGGTTTGCGAACCGAGTACACCCATATCGATATCCAGCAACAGAGCGCCAATGTTGAAGCCACCAATCACTACATCAGTTATATCCCCAGTTTTTTTGCCAGTTATAAAGCAAGCGAAGATACTACCCTGCGTTTCAGCTATGCCCACCGCATACGCCGTGCCAGTGCCAGCGAACTGAACCCCTTCAAGGTATATCGCGATGATTTGAATGAATCGAGTGGCAACCCAAAACTGAAACCGACCCAGACTGATTCTTTTGAACTTGCCTATGAAACCAGGGTAGCCAAGCTGGACATGAATATCCGTGGTTATTATCGCAAGGAAAGCGATGCCATCGTGTATCACCGCTACTTCCTCAGTGACGGCATCTTGCTGACCACGCCGGAAAATGGTGGTGGCAGTCATACCAGCGGGCTGGAATTCACCCTCAGTGGCAAGGTCACGCCCAAGTTTTCCATCAATACCAGTGGCAATCTTTTGTTTGGCGAGCAGACTTATGTCAACACCGCCGGGCAAGAAGTGCGCCGCCCGGCTAACTCCCTGAGCGTGCGCGGCCGCTTCAATTATCAACTGACGGATGATGACCACCTGCAACTGAGCATCAATACCCAGGGCCGCACCGTCTCTGGCGAAGGATATCGCCAGCCCAATTCCACGGCTAATTTCAGTTATCGCCATAACATCAGCAAGAGCCTGAACCTGGTCATGAATGTGACCGATATTTTCAATTCCAACAAGACTGAAACCCAGGTTGATACCGATATATTAAGAGAGCGCAGTATCCGCCGTTATGATGGTCGCCTGATCTACATAGGTTTTTCTTATCGCTTTGGTGGTGCCAACACGGGTAGTGGCAATTCTCGTCCAGCGCGAGGCTGACAAGAAATGTAACAAATAAGCTGAGGGCTTTGCTGATTCAGCGCGATCTTACAGCGAGCAAAGCCTGGTTTTAGGTTACAGTTATGCCATCGCTACATCCCTCTTCGTGCCGGGATGTAGTGGAAATTTGACATAGATCAAATGTATATATGCCCGAAAGTGACATCTTGAACTGACTGGTAGCGCATCTGTTTCTTTGGTGACAATGCAGCAAGAGCAGACCTGCTTGCCTTTCGGGCCATTGCCATTACCAAAAGAAAAAACAAGAGACAAAACATCATGCGTATTTTGCTAGCGGAAGACGATAGTGTCCTGGCTGACGGTTTGACCCGTTCGCTGCGCCAATCCGGTTATGCCACCGATTGCGTCAACGATGGCGAAGCGGCTGACACAGCGCTGACGACCCAGGATTTTGATTTGCTGATACTGGACCTGGGCTTGCCCAAGCTCAGCGGCCCGGAAGTCTTGCGCCGCTTGCGGGCGCGCAATTCCCACCTGCCTGTCCTGATCCTGACGGCAGCAGATTCCGTAGAGCAAAGAGTCAAAGGCCTGGACCTGGGGGCGGATGATTATATGGCCAAGCCCTTTGCCCTGTCTGAACTGGAAGCCAGGGTGCGGGCCCTGACGCGCCGGGGCGCTGGTGGCGGCCCGACTGTCATCAAGCATGGGCCACTGACTTATGACCAGGTCGGGCGCATTGCCTATATCCATGAGCAAATGCTGGACTTGTCTGCGCGTGAACTGGGCTTGCTGGAAGTGCTCTTGCAACGTACCGGGCGGCTGGTCTCCAAGGAACAATTGGTTGATCACCTCTGTGAATGGGGGGAAGAAGTCAGCAACAATGCCATTGAAGTGTATGTACACCGCCTGCGCAAGAAAATAGAAGTCGATGGCGTGCGTATCGCCACCGTACGCGGTCTGGGTTATTGCCTGGAAAAATTCTTTATTCCTGCTACTGTAGCAACAGCGGCAGCACCCGCAAACCCTGAACAAAAATGAGTGAACAGCCAGGCAGCGCTACCAGCGACACAGCCACGCCTGGCGGCACGGCAGGCAAGCAGCCTGAAGAAAAAATCCAGCGCTCTTTGTTTGGAGAAATCCTCGACTGGATGCTGGCCCCCCTGCTCTTGCTCTGGCCCATGAGCATCGCCATCACGTATCTGGTGGCCAAGTCTATTGCCAACCAACCTTTTGACCGCGCGCTGGAAGACAATGTCCTGGTATTGTCACAGCAAGTCAAAGAGATAGACGGCAAGGTCGTTACCCAGCTCAGCAATCCAGCGCGTGATATTTTGCGGGCTGATGACCTTGATAATATCTATTTCCAGATCAAGGTCACCAAGAATGAAATCATTGATGGCGACCGTGACTTGCCCATGCCGCTGGACGATGAAAGACCGCCGATAGGCACGGTACAATTCAGGAATGCCGTCCTGCGCGGTATCGATATACGTATTGCCTATAGCTATATCGACCTCAACAAGACCAGTCATCGCGGCCCCAATAAAGACCCGCATCTGGCCCTGGTGCAAGTCGCCGAGACTCTGGAAAAACGTGCCCTGCTGGCCAATGAAATCATCAAGGGTGTGATACTACCGCAATTCATCATTTTGCCTATCGCCCTGGCCCTGGTCTGGTTTGCGCTGAGTCGCGGCCTGTCGCCGCTGGCAGAATTGCAGCAGAGAATACGGGCACGCCGGCCAGATGACTTAAGCCCTATAGATTCGCGCCATGTACCGGAAGAAATCACGCCCCTGGTCACATCACTCAATGAAATGCTGGCGCGGCTGGCGCAAACCATTGCCATCCAAAAACGCTTTATCGCCGATGCTGCCCATCAGATGAAGACACCGCTGGCTGGCATGCGCATGCAATCTGAACTGGCCTTGCGCCAGACTGATCAGCAAGAAATACATCAATCACTGACGCAACTGGCCACCAGTTCAGAAGCTGCCACCCGCCTGGTCAACCAGTTGTTGACACTGGCCCGCGCAGAAAATCTGGCGCCCACCAACCAGCCGCGCGAGCAAATCGACCTCAACATCCTGGCGCGCAATGTCGTGCAAGACTGGATACCAGCCTCCTTCGCCAAAAAAATCGACCTGGGCTTTGAACAGGATAAAAATGCCGTGCTGGTCTTTGGCAGCCCCCTGATGTTGCGTGAGATGCTCAGCAACCTCATCGACAATGCCCTGCGCTATACCCCGCAAGAGCATAGCGTGACTGTACGCGTGCGCATAGACCACGACCAGGCGCTGGCCATTGTGGAAGTAGAAGACAATGGCCCCGGCATAGCACTGGCAGAAAGAGAACATGTGTTTGAACGTTTTTATCGCATCCTGGGCAGCAATGTGCAGGGCAGTGGCCTGGGCCTGGCCATCGTGCGCGAAATCGCCAGCCAGCATGAAGCCCGCATACAGATAGTCGACAATCCCCAGCCGCAAGACCCGGCTTATCCTGGCTGTATATTTCGCATCTCTTTTCAGTTGAATCCCTATGATGAACTTGCCATGGAAGGGCTGTCATGAGCCAGCTACCTGAGACTAGTGGCAGCGTCGGCAAACAATACTGGCGTCAGACCAAAAGACTGACCATGACCCTGCTCTGCTGCTGGGGGCTGCTGTGTTTTGGCGTATTGTTTTTCGCGCGAGAATTATCGGCACTGACTTTTTTTGGCTGGCCTTTCTCTTTCTACATGGCAGCCCAGGGTTTGACACTGAGCTTTGTCATGATACTGGCCATCTATTCTCTGGGCATGCACTGGATTAGCCGCAAGCAAACAGAAAACTGACAGGAAACTAAGCATATGGGACAAAAAAGCTTTACCCAAAGACTGACACGTTATTACCTGTGGTACACCCTGCTGTTTATTGTCTTCCTCATCAGCCTGGCGATCCTGGAAAAAGAAGGCGTGCCGCGGGCCTGGATAGGTTATCTGTTCATGTTCGCCACCATCGTGCTGTATGCAGGCATAGGCGTGCTCAGCCGCACCTCGGACATCAGCGAATACTATGTAGCCGGGCGGCGCGTGCCCGCTATCTTCAATGGCATGGCCACCGCAGCAGACTGGATGTCTGCCGCCAGCTTTTTGAGCCTGGCTGGCGGCCTGTATTTGCAGGGCTTTGATGGCCTGGCCTACATCATAGGCTGGACTGGTGGCTTTTGCCTGGTCGCCATGCTGATTGCCCCCTATCTGCGCAAGTTCGGGCAATACACTATCCCTGATTTTTTGGGTGCGCGTTTTGCCGGTGCACCAGAAAATAATATAGTCAGGATACTGGCCGTTTTTGCCACCGTGTTTATCTCCTTCATCTATGTAGTCGCGCAGATTTACGGCGTGGGCCTGATCACTTCGCGTTTTACTGGCGTGGATTTTTCTGTCGGCATTTTCCTGGGCCTGGCCAGCATTTTGGTATGCTCTTTCCTTGGCGGCATGCGTGCAGTAACCTGGACCCAGGTGGCACAATACATCATTATCATCATCGCCTTCCTGATACCGGTGGCCTGGCTATCGATCAAGCATACCAATAATCCGGTGGCACCATTATCTTATGGTGCCGTGCTGCCTGCGCTGGTCAGCAAGGAAAAAAGTTTTGAGGCAGATCCGAGGGAGCAAGAAGTCCGGGCCATCTACCGCCAGCGCGCCGATGAATTGCAAATCAAGATACAGCAATTGCCGCAGTCCTGGGAAGATGGCCGGTATGAACTACAGCAAAAACTGGAAGAATTAAAATCAGGCAATGCCTCTTTGCTCGATATCAAGGCAGCAGGCCGGGTGCTCAGCAATTACCCAAAATCCGCCTATGAAGCACAGCTGCGCTGGAACGATATCCGCAATGCCTATCTGGCCAAGGCGCAACCTGGTTTTTCCAAATACACGCCCTATGCCGCCAGGGATAAAAAAGAATCCGACAACAAACGCAACAACTTCATGGCCCTGGTGTTATGCCTGATGATGGGTACGGCTGCCCTGCCCCATGTACTGGTGCGTTACTACACTACGCCCACCGTGAAGGAAAGCCGCGACTCGGTCTTCTGGTCACTGTTCTTCATCATGCTGTTGTACATCACCATCCCGGCACTGGCGATTCTGGTTAAGTACGATATCTACAATTCGCTGGTGGGCAGCGAATTTTCCAAGCTACCGGCCTGGGTCACTTACTGGGCCAATATAGACCGCAATAACCCGCTGGTCACGATCACCGATATCAACCATGATGGCATAGTCCAATTGGCTGAGATTGTGCTCGATGGCGACATCGTGGTGCTGGCGACGCCAGAAATCGCTGGCCTGCCCTATGTCATCTCCGCCCTGGTGGCTGCCGGTGGCCTGGCCGCGGCACTATCGACTGCCGATGGTTTGCTGCTGACAATATCCAACTCACTGTCACACGACATCTACTACAAAATCATAGACCCGCAAGCCTCGACACAAAAACGCGTGACCATTTCCAAATTGCTGCTGCTGGTCGTCGCCCTGATCGCCGCCTATGTCGCCTCGCTCAAGCCTGCGGATATCTTGTCGCTGGTGGGGACGGCATTTTCGGTCGCTGCATCGACGCTGTTCCCGGCCTTGGTGCTGGGCATCTTCTGGAAACGCGCCAATCGCCAGGGTGCCATTTGCGGCATGGTTTGCGGTTTTGTCATCTGCGTGTTCTACATGCTATATACCCACCCCCTGTTCGGCGGCACTCCCGCCAACCAGTGGTTCAGCATCGCCCCCATCTCGGCTGGTGTATTCGGCGTGCCTGCAGGCTTTATCACCATGCTGGTAGTCAGTTTTTTTACCCCCGGGCCAGATCAGAAAACGCTGGACCTGGTGGATTTTGTGCGACAGCCTTAAGCAGCCTTTGCAAGATGAGGCAAGCCTGCACCCTGCAAATTTATTCAGACTACCCCACTTTGCAGATGTGATACATGATGCACTGAGAGCCTACCTGTAGGAGCGGCTTCAGCCGCGAAGCCCTAGCATGGAAGCAGGCCTTGATCAGCAAGCCCAGTGAGTGATGAGTGATAAATTTGATCAGATTTGCCATTCATGACACAATGGGCTGAAACAAAATTCAGTAGACACAGACCCGCTCATGTATGGAATACCACGCAGTGCCGGGATGCTTATGATGTAGCGGCGCGTATTCGACCACAAGCTTGGAAATCCAGAAATCTCTGTAGTGCTACGCTATTCAAAATGCGTTTTTTTAAATACCCCGGACTGACTGTGGGTCTTACTCAAGGGAAGAATTATCTGAAAATGACTGCCTTTTACAAAATTTTTCTGACCTCATCAATCTGCTTGTCGTGCATGGTCAACCCGGCTTTTTCGCAAGAATTCAATATTGAAGACGACAGCTTATCCCAGCTACCTCCTACCGCATTAAATGCAGTAAGAGCCCATGCAAAAACCACTGATTACCGCGACTGTGCCGATGGCGGCTTCATAGGCAGCGCGATAGCTCTTAGTGGCGACACACAGAAATCAGACTGGGTCGCAAAAACAGCCGATGGTTGTGCATGGGGTGCTGCCACAGCGGTGATCTGGGTTTTGAAACATGAAGGCAATGCTTACCGGGTGGTGCTCAACAGTGGCGGTCAGACGCTGAGTCTCAAAGGGAAGAAATCGCATATGCTAAAAAATCTGGAAATCACGAGCGAGACTGCAGGCTATTATTCTGCGGCAAATTATCAGTACGATGGCAAACGCTATCAACAATTCAAGACGCGGTATGTTGATTTATCAAACCCGCGAGTATGCAAAAAAAATCCCGATGTATGTCCAGCCAAATAGCAGCAAGCCGTATATTTACTTAATGCCAGTACATAGCACGCAAGGCTTTATTGCGTCCTTTTGAAACCAGGTGAGCTACCTGCTTTCACTGCGACCTTATCACCAATGGCAATCGTGTTGATAAAGCTGCCGGGACTAATTTTTAATTTTCCCCAAGTCGCGCCACCGCAGCTATACGCGACCTCTGAGAATTTCCCCTTCTGGTAATCGATAGTCATCACCTGCCGGGCACGATGCTGGTGGTCAGTTTTTCACACTCAGGCCAAGTCAGAAAACGCTGTACTTGGGGGTTGAGCGGCAGTCTTGGAAAACACTCTATATACATATCCTGGCGACGTGCGCATCATGACTGTGTCACCAGGTTTCATGGTGTGGGAGACACCGGCTTCACGGACATGCCTTCTTTTTTGAGCATGGTTAATAGAGTGTCACACTGGTTGCGCCCATCTTCCCGGGGTAGCAAGTGCGCCAGGCCCAGCGCATAGAACTTATTTTGGCTATCCAGACTTGATGCCAGCATTTTCTTGAGCCAGCGCGGGTTACGCGTACAAATCACCCCGGTTTGCGATTCCATGGAAAACGGGGACAAGGTATCAGCCATCTTTCCATTTTCTATGGATTTTTTTAAATCTCTATTGAATTGAAGCCTGTCCTTGAGCATCTGAAGAACCTCGGCCTCACTATCATTGAATGCCCATCTCTGTAAATGATGTTGAAATTCCAGTTCCCGGTGTGGCCGAGAATTGCAATATGCATCAACCACGTCTTGTGGTGCATCAATGGACTCCACTTTTATTTGCGGATAATGTGTTCTGAAATAGTCCACCAGATCTGGGCGTATGGAAATCTCATCTGTAAAACCTGTTTCTTTTTTTGCCTGTTGTATCAGAGCTTCCAGTTTATTTTTAGACTCGGGTTTATACAATGCACTGCCATTTTTCTGCGCTTGAAAGTAAGTATTCATAGCGACGACGAGACCATATTCTGAATAGCTTTCGGCCAACTGCTTAGCGTGAGCAGCCTTATTACTTTTCACCATCTGATCTATTGCTTCCTGCTCTGCTTGCGTGGCTCCAGGAATGACAGCCTTGGGTGAACGATCAAACATTGCTTGCAGAACACTACGTATCTGTTCACGCGCTGCCTGTATCATTTCCTTGTTTGCCATGGTCGGCGCCAACGGGACAGGACATTCTCCTGCCATGTTAGGTAATAATGGTGCCAGCTCGGCGGACAAGGCACTTGCTCTGGAAAAAACAGGCAAAACTTTTTTGAAAAAATAATCATCATATTCCACCTCCAGGCCATTATGTGTCACGCCAAGGATATGAAAACTGAGATATTTCCCATCTTTGGCGATGCCTGTCACTTCCCACATTCTCACACCGCCACCAGCTTGACTCTCAGCGTGAATCTCAGTTTTCTCCTCAGCTTCAGCATAAGAGTGACATGGCAGCAGGAGAAAAAGTGCAAGCAGAAAATGGAGACTGCGTAAGCCTGTTCTTACACTATATTTTCGCCGCGGATAGAATTTTTTCATACAAAAATAAATTAATCTACACTCTTATTATCGAATTTTAATTGCAGCGCAACAAGGAGGCCAGTATCTATTTCATGCGTCACTATCGTATTAACCGCATCGCAATTGAGCAATACCACACATTGCCGGGATGTTGATGATGTAGCGGCGCCTTATCGTCCGCAAGCTTGGGAATCCAGAGGTCTCTGTACCACTGCACTATTCAAAATGAGTTTTTTAAATACTCCAACGCAAGGCTTTAATTACATGCTGCTGAAACTAATTGCACACCCCTGTGAATAAGAGGCGTGCAAAGTACTGCAAACATGAATCAGAATTTGGAGAAAGATGCTCTGACACCAGCTCTTACTGCCACGTTATCACCAATGGCAACCGTGTTAATAAAGTTACCGGATTCAAATTTTGTTTTTGCCCAAGTCACACCATCACAGCTATACGCGACCTCTGCATAATCGTAACTCTTCTGGTAATCGATAGTCATCACCTGTCCGGCACCTATCACCAGTTGATTCCCATAAATGATGGGACTCATATTCCCCCTGAGAACAGTTTTCCAGTTGACGCTATCGCTGCTGTTGGCGATCACGCCATTGGCATCCACGGCAATATATAGCCCATTGAGATACTGCATCCCTGTAATAACAGCTGTAGGGAAAACGCCGTCGCCACTAATTTTCTGTGCCTGCCAGATATTGCCATCCGTACTGACATATAGCATTCGCGGATCTGCACTTGTGGTGGTATAGAATTTTCCTTTAGCAAAAGCCGCCCAATTAAAATCGTAATCTTTTGCAACTTTCAGATCATTGATATTCGCGGCAAGATTCCATGTCTGGCTATCTGTAGTCCAGATAATTTTGTTGTTGCTACCAACAACAATAAGCCTGCCATTTCCGGAGACCAGGTCGGAAGGGTAAAACGAGGGTAAAGTCGAGCTGGAATTTGCAGAGGTTTGTGCAATGATTTTCTTATCCCAGCTCGCCCCGTCTGTAGTGCTAGAGACTATCAAGTTTCCGGATGAATCCCTGTTGAGCGTGATAAATTTCCCGAGCGCATAAGTCACTACGCCGCTTCCATGGTAAGCAGATGGTGAAGAAATGGTCCAATTTTCACCATCTTTGCTCCAGAGACTATATCCATACTCTTTTATTCCACCAAGAAACACACCATTGCCGTACACCACATTACTGAAATAACCAACCCTTGGTTTACTCGAATCATTATCGATCGCAGTCCAGGTGCGGCCAAATTTATTGGTACAAGCCAGTTGAGTGGCGCCATCCGATCCCGAAGCCGTACCAGGGCTCACGGCAGTTGCAGTGCCACCACCACTACCACCTCCACAGGCAGATAAAAAAATCGAGAGAGTCAGTACTAACTTGCTTTTAAGTTTCATCATATAGGAAGAGAATCAGAATTTGAGTGATGACCGCAATCAGCTAAAGCAAATGACATACAGTCAGGGGATGCGCAGCATTGTAACAAAAAGTAAATTCAGATTCTATCGAATAGTGCCCACACCTTGAGTCATTCAAGATGGTATTTGGGGCGTGACATAATTGATCTTGTTCATAGCTCAGCTGCAATATGCTGCAATAATAACAAATGTATTATCGAGTCTGGGATCGAATCATGATGCATAACTCAACAATCGACTCGGACGCGATGCGCCAGTCTTTTCGGCACTAAATCTCATGAAGCACACTTTTCTCTTCACACTAATGATTCTTGCAGTGTGCTCCTGTAGCGAGCCCATTCCAAATCGCGCCGAATCGCCGGAGGCAGCATTTCTGGCAGTGCGAGCAGGACTCAAAAATCATGATCTGAAAACTTACTTTGACGCTTTGACTGAGCAAGCCGTCCTTGATGAACTGGGAAATTCCGTCATGATTTGCCTAGGCGGATCTAATCCAAAGGCAGTTGCAGCAGGCCTTAAACAGTCAGTTGGCTGTGAAGAAATACTTAAACGTTACAATTGGCCTGCAAGTACGGGAAGTTCCCCTGACGCGTACAAAGCAGCAATCGCAAAAATCCATGACTCGCGTAGCTTGGCCGCAGAACTGGAAGCGAACCATAGAAGGTATGGAGTTGGTTCTTCATTTGTCTGGGGTTACCTTGACAAGGTTCGCCTGTCAAACCTTATGGTTGAAGGGACAAAAGCGCACGCCTCCGCCGAATGGGAATCCGGTGATAAGGGTGATGTGCGATTCGAGAAGGATGCGACAGGCTGGCGCTTTGACCCCATGCAGGGAGTCCGATGAAACTTGACCCTGCCCCTTCACATCCGCTCAATGACAGGCTCAGCCATCAATCACGCTGAACCAGGCGAAAGGGGAGCCCGCGCGTGTTGCCATTACCGTTACCATTGCCAAGGAGGATTTCCTTCCCTTTGTCGTCATAGGCAATGCTCTGCGCAGTGAGAGCTGCCCTGGCTTGTGACAAAGACGACACTTCTATCGTCAACGAACGGAGTGCTTCACTCTTCCCTTGAGCAAGCCGGATGATGGGTCCAGATGATAGTGCAAATACGCCAGCCTCTTGTTCAATTGCCGACGAAAGAAGATTCTTCCATCGTGCCCTTGCTGCCTGCAAGTCGGGCGTCTCAATGATGACTTCCTTCACACCCAGGAGACCAAGAGGTCCGCCTTTGAATTTCTGTAGTTCGTCGTGTGCCGCAGTCTGGCGAAGCTTCGAATCGAAGTGATACTCACAGACAAACAGCCAGGAATCGGCAGGTCCAATTCCGCTGATTCTGACATTGGTCCACAAGGCCTGCGGCTTGCCCTCACGATATGTGGTAAACGGTTCTGCCGGGCCATGAGCAATCTGATGCTGATCAAATTCCATCATGCTCGCGGCTGCCGACTTAAGTGGTTGGAACGCGATACCCGCGAGGCGTGTGCTTTCTGGTGCAACGCCTCCTAGCGCGGCAAACTGGCCAAACTCAAGCACGACATTTCCGAAGTAAAGACCGCCACTGCTAAAAGGCCCGTATTTCACCATTGGCCAAATGACTGGAACCTGAAGCTGGTTCGCAAAGAGCTGGAATGAGTCGTCAGTCGTTTTCTGCTCAATCAAGATGTGATCAATTCGAGAGATCGTCGAATCAGCGCCTGTCTGAGCGGCAATGGCGTTCGAACTGAAGCAGGCAAGCAGCAATAGTTGCAGCAGACGAAGTGACATATTGTTTCCTTGATGGTTAAGGTGTTAAATGTAGCAAATCGGCAATATAACACGGTACTCTGCGACATCACGCCTTAGTTTCAGTCTACCTACTTTCGGCATGGCTTTGCCAGACACGCTCTCCAAAGGCACAATATTCGAACTGTCCATGAGTTATGGAATGATGGAGTTAAAACGCCCAAGTACTATTTTCTTTTCCAATATTCACTCATTATTTGATGCGACCAGGCTGGCTGTTGAAGCTCTTGGCGCGGCAGGAATTCTCTCATGACGGGTTTAATATCCAGCACGGCTGTTCCATTGATTGCATCAAGCTCGGCAACAAAAACCTTTACACCTTCCACTCGAACGATACGGCAAATGGTGCTGCCGATTCTGTTTGGCCGGTTCTTGCCACGCTGAGCGAAAATACCCACTTCAGGCCATGCATTATTGTTTCTGGGATGGCGTGCGCCCGAGATAATTTTTGCGTCATCGACCTCGTGAAAATAGAACAAAATTTCAGCATGAGAAAAGTCTGCGAGCCCCTTTAAAGCATCAGGAGTAAAACCCTTAGTTAATGTGATACATGCCTCTTCGCCACCCCAGTAGTCATCCTCAGCATGAGGGCGCATCGCTTCTACAAAGCCTATGGCCTCAATTCTCACGACAGTAGCATTCAATACTGACATTCTTTTCTCCTATCTATGAAATCCATTGAGTCTTTAGTGCTTATTCATGGTCACCGGCAAAAATATAGATGCAGGTATTGCATTACGAAAAGAAGGGGTCAGGTCTTACGTTACGACAATTCTATTCTTGGAAAATGTATGAATTTAAGACCTGACCCTTTCTTTGCTGACGGCCAGCGATATGACAACGACTATGTCTTCGTGATCCATTTCAGAGATGGTAAGATCGCCCGATACGAAGAGCGAAAAGAAGGGGTCAGGTCTTACGTTACGACAATTCTATTCTTGGAAAATGTATGAATTTAAGACCTGACCCTTTCTTTGCTGACGGCCAGCGATATGACAACGACTATGTCTTCGTGATCCATTTCAGAGATGGTAAGATCGCCCGATACGAAGAGTATTGCGACACTGAGTTAATCACTCGAATTTTTCCTGACCGCATCGCTGCCAAAGCCATGCTCAAGACCAAGCCCACTTAAGCCGGGCATCGAAGATTGTCAGCGGCTTAGGGGCACAACACGTGTTCACAAATATCGGGCAGGTCATACATTCACTGATCATCACGGGGGTGACGGCGCTATAATTTGTCATGTTTCGCTTCTTCATAGAATTCGCCATCCGATAATTTCCAGATATAACTTTCAATGCCAGCTTCATGATCAGCGTGAAATATCCCTGTCAGATAGTCTGTCGTCCACTCTTCTGAATGAATGATTTCTTTTGAGAGTGTTTTCAGTTGATCTCTGATGTAGTCGAGGCACTGAATTCGTATGTCTGCACCGTAAAATATGTAGTGCGTCCAGTTGATATGTGTGTCTGGAATTACCCAGCCCTGGTTATACATTTCTGCGATTGGCGCATCGAAGCCGTAGTCCCCGGCTTTATCAATGAAGGATGAAATTACTGCCTTGATCTGTGGAATAGACTCTTCATGACATGCGATCCAACCTCTGATGCTTATGTATGTTCCCATGATTTTCAGAAGAGCCTTGATGAAATACGTATTGTACTATTGTCAGCTCGGCCACTTTGAGCTCCTTGGCGACAAAAAAACCACGCTAGGGTTAACCACCATGTTATCTGGCACGTTTCTTGATATGCTGTAATGGAACCGTAACCACGAGACGAGAACATGGCCAAGTTTTTCAATGAAATGCATGCCTATGATAATGCTGCACCGGGTGCCGCCGCACTTGGTGGCGCGGGCGGAGAATTGACGCGGGAACATTACCGTGAGTTTTGTAACTGGCTGGCGCAGCAGCCTGCCGAGCGCTTGAAGCGCAAGCGGGCTGAGGCTGACCTGAGTTTTCGGCGAGTGGGTATTACCTTTGCCGTGTATGGTGATGATGCGGGTACTGAGAGGCTAATCCCGTTTGATATCATCCCGCGCATTATCCATGCGGGTGAATGGGCGCAGTTGCAAAAGGGCCTGGCGCAGCGGGTGCAGGCGCTGAATATGTTCATCCATGATATTTATCACGACCAGAATATCATCAAGGCCGGCATTATCCCAGCTGAACAAATCTATAAAAATGCTCAATATCGCCCTGAAATGCAGGGTATTTCAGTCGCTTCTGACATTTATGCCCATATTGCGGGTGTGGATATTGTGCGTGCTGGCGAGGGTGAGTTCTACGTACTGGAAGATAACTTGCGGGTGCCGTCTGGTGTGTCTTATATGCTGGAAGACCGCAAGATGATGATGCGGCTGTTTCCTGAGCTGTTTGCGCGTAACAAGATTGCGCCGGTAGATCATTATCCTGACATGTTGCTGGATAACCTGCGCTCAGTCGCGCCTATGGGGGTGGATAACCCTACCGTGGTCGTCATGACGCCGGGCATGTATAACTCGGCATATTTTGAGCATGCCTTCCTGGCCCAGCAAATGGGGGTGGAACTGGTTGAGGGCCAGGATTTGTTTGTAAATGACAATGCGGTCTTCATGCGTACTACCCGTGGACCCAAGCGGGTGGATGTGATTTACCGCCGTATTGATGATGATTTTCTTGATCCTCTGGCTTTCCGCCCTGATTCTTCTCTGGGTGTGCCGGGCTTGCTGTCGGTGTATCGCGCTGGTCGTGTGACGCTGGCGAATGCGATAGGGACAGGCGTTGCGGATGATAAATCCATCTACCCTTTCGTGCCGGACATGATCAAGTTTTATCTGACAGAAGAACCTATCTTGAACAATGTGCCGACTTACCAGTGTCGCAAACCCGAAGACCTGTCGTATACCCTGGCGAACCTGGCTGAGCTGGTGGTCAAGGAAGTGCATGGTGCCGGTGGTTATGGCATGCTGGTGGGCCCGGCTTCGACCAGGGCGCAGATAGAAGATTTTCGTCAGCGTTTGCTGGCCAAGCCTGATGGTTATATTGCACAGCCTACGCTGGCATTGTCGGCCTGCCCTACCTTTGTTGAAAGCGGCATCGCCCCGCGCCATATAGATTTGCGACCCTTTGTCTTGTCTGGCAAGACCATCTCCATGGTGCCAGGCGGTTTGACGCGGGTGGCCTTGCAGGAGGGTTCGCTGGTGGTGAATTCTTCACAGGGTGGCGGGACCAAAGATACCTGGATACTTGAAAATTAAATCAGTAGGACTTACGCAAAACCGCCCCAGCTGCGTTGCAGCGCCTAGCCGTACTAAAGTACTGTCTTCGTCGCTACGCCTTGCCGGGACAATTTTGCGTAAGTCCTAGAAAAAATTTAAGTTGGGAGAAAATATATGCTAAGCCGTACCGCTGATCACTTGTTCTGGATGGCGCGCTATACCGAGCGCGCAGAAAATACTGCCCGTATGCTGGATGTGAATATCCAGACCTCGATGCTGCCGCAGTCTGCCGAAGATGCTGAACGCGGCTGGCGTGCCATGCTGGGCATCTCTGAATTACAGTCTGCCTTTGACCATCAATATGGTTTGCTGACGAAGAAGGATGTGCTGGACTTCATGGTCAGGGACCCGATGAACCCGTCGTCGATTGCATCATGCCTGAAAGAAGCACGCGAGAATGCGCGCGCCGTGCGCGGTACGCTGACAACCGAGGTATGGGAAACCCAGAATGCCACCTGGCTGGATATGCAGGACAACTTGTCGGACACGATACTGGAAAACGATCCTAGCCAGTTTTTTGAATGGGTCAAGTACCGTTCGCATTTATCGCGTGGCGTGACGCTGGGCACGATGCTGAAAGATGAAGCCGTGCACTTCATCCGCCTGGGCACTTTCATAGAACGCGCAGATAATACGGCGCGGATACTGGATGTGAAATTCCATGGTGCCAAGGAAAGTGGGCGCGGCAATGACAGCCTGCAAAGGGATTTTTATTACTGGGCAGCGCTGCTGCGTTCAGTCTCTGGCTTTGAGATTTACCGCAAGGTCTATCGCGATGTCATCACGCCAGAACGGGTGGCAGAATTGCTGATGCTGCGGGGTGACATGCCACGTTCCTTGTTGGCGTGCATGGATGAGGTAGTCGCCAACCTCAAGGAAGTGCGCAATGATGTATCAGCAGACACTGAACGTTTTGCTGGCAAGCTGCATGCAGAATTGCAATTTGCCCGCATAGAAGAGATCCTGGCAGAAGGTTTGCATGACAACCTGACGCGCTTCATGGAAAACATTTTTGACCTGGGTAATCGTGTCAGTCGCGATTTCCTGGTCCCGCTGGCGGCCTGAGAAAATATCATGCAACTTTTTATACGTCACCAGACTATCTACAAGTATTCAGCACCGCTGACTTACACCATACAACAATTACGCCTGACACCGCGTGCCGAGCAGCACCAGCATGCGATCTCCTGGCAAATCAAAACCGCAGGGCAGCGCCACGCCTTTGTTGATGCCTATGGCAATCCCTCGCATACGCTGACCATCACTGGCCAGCATCATGAGGTTGCCATCATTGCCGAGGGTGTGGTGGAGTTGACGACACCTTATCAGGGGCGCATCACCGATCCCGACACGTTTTCACCGCTGGTATTTACTGTGCCAACACGGCTGACCGAGCCAGTGCCAGCAATTGTGGACTTTGCTCTGACGCACTTGCCTGACAGCGGCAAGACCAGCACGGCTGCACTACTTAATCTGGCTGCGCACATCCGTGGTGCAGTCGAGTACCAGACTGGTGCAACCATCGTCACGACCAGCGCCAGCGATGCTCTGCAATTGGGCCGTGGCGTGTGCCAGGACCATGCCCATATCATGCTGGCCTGCTGCCATGCACGCGGTATTCCGGCGCGCTATGTGTCTGGTTATATTGATCCTGAATCCACTGGTCATGCCGACAGCCATGCCTGGGTGGATGTCTGGGTAGAAGACAGCGACTATAGCGGCTGGGTCAGCGTCGATGTGACGCATGCCGTGCTGATGACAGATGCCTATTGCCGTCTGGCCATAGGACGCGACTATGATTCAGCCGCACCGGTGCGTGGGGTGCGCCGCGGTGGCGGACTGGAAACCTTGAGTGTGACGGTGCATGTCACACCCAGGTGAGTTTCATGCTTTATCTGGCATACTTTATTTGGTAAGCATCAACGCGGTGACAGAGGCATGCTCTTCCAGTTCGTGTAGTCATGTATGCCGAACGAATACTGGGCTCCGGCAGTACTGCTATTGAGGCTGATGGCAGTTACCACACGATTGAGCTCGGTACGCATGATGGCTTCGCCTTCTTCATAGAAGCTGACATAGGACGGTTCTTGTTGAGAGGTTTCTGCGCCAACTATGGTGCGCCTGTTGTAGGTCACACCATAGGCAAGTTCGTTCTTGATGAAATCGAATATGGGGCCGCTGGTATCGCGGTAAGACATGATGGCGACGATGGGCACGTTCTGATAAACCCATTCTGCCAGGTTGCCACTGCCATAGCTATTATTGTACTGACGTTCGTCATACCAGAAGGGGATATCCACCACCATGTTGATATTCCATCCTAGGCTGGCACTTTTGGTGGCGATACGGTTTTTCGTATTGGTCACAAAATTTTGATACGCCAGGACGCCTGCTGCCAGATCGCTTTTCCACGGTTCTGCGGTATAGGGTTCCACATCAAAATGAATGGCGCTGAAACGCTGTGCCACTGTTGCCATTTGTTGATAGGCAAAGACCCAATCCAGGAAAGCATTCTTGCGCGCCTCACCAGCGGCCACTACCCAGTTAGAAGCGCCATCCAGGGCTTGCACTGAGATAGGCGTACTGGTATCGCCTATAGTAACCATTGCCGCATTGAGCGTGCTGACCAGATATTGGTATTTGCTGACAGGGATGTCGCGATTGATCTGCAAGTACACTTCTGTGACTTGTTTGTCTTTGCAAAACTGTATCAGGGCATTGACCTGGGTTTTATCTGCGGTCGTCAGCTTGTTGCTATTGCTGAGCACGCTGGTGGTATCCCACAACCAGGTTCCTGCTGTCTTGTTACTATACAGCGGTGTGGTAGGTAGCAGCTTCAGGCTGGCACTGTTGTCGGCAGGAGGTGGCGGCGGGTTGGCACTGCCGGTACTGCCGGCAGACGTGTCGCCACCGCTGCAAGCCGTCAGTACCGCCAGGCTCAGGCTAGCCAATAAAACCTGCCGCCTTACCTGTACTGCCTGGAAAAATTTGCGCGCAAGCACAAGTGTAGATTTCTTTTGCATCATCAATCCCTTGGTCACATACCAGCAGTTACAAAAACAATACAAATAAGGCAAGACATAGTACAAAGCGAATATATGCTCTTTTTTGCAAGTTGGGATTTTTAAATAGAAAAAACCATGCAGTATCACGAAGATTTCATTGCAGCTTTGCATACCAATATGACAAGCGTATTTCGCCGCCCTGCTTTCGGGTAGAATTCAAGTTTCGACAGAACAAGAATCCGCACTATGACTTACTGTATTGGCATGCGCCTAGACGCCGGGCTAGTGTTTCTTTCCGACTCGCGCACCAATGCTGGCGTCGATCATGTGGGCACTTTCCGCAAGATGTCAGTGTTTGAAAACCCGGGTGATCGCACCATGGTGTTGATGACTGCGGGTAATTTGTCGATTTCACAATCCATACGCCAGCTGGTGTCCGAGCATGTCGATGCTGCTGGCAAGACCATCTGGACTGCACCGAATATGTATGAGGCTGCACGCATCCTGGGTGAGGCCGTGCGCACTGTGTATCACCGCGATGCCAAGTCACTTTCAGAATTTGGCATAGACTTTAATGTCAGCCTGATTTTTGGTGGCCAGATCAAGGGCGAGCGTTGCCGTTTGTTCCAGATTTATTCTGCCGGTAATTTCATTGAATCTCATAATGAAAATACTTATTTCCAGATCGGCGAAGCCAAGTATGGCAAACCCATACTCGACCGTGTGGTGACACCGGCCACGCCACTGGATGAAGCGGCCAAGTGCGCGCTGATCTCTATGGATTCCACCTTGCGCTCCAATATCTCGGTGGGCCTGCCGCTGGATTTGCTGGTGTATGAAGACAATAAACTGGCCATCACCCACTTCGTCACCATCGATGAAAAAAACCAGTATTTCCAGATGATACGCAATACCTGGGGCCAGCAATTGAAGTCGGTTTTTGAAAGCATAGACGACCCAGTCTGGAACGCCAGCCCCGAAGCCCAGGGCAATGTCTTGTCAGCCACCAATATGCACAGCAAACCTGTGCGCGTGGCCGTGCCAGCTGAGTTGCTGGATACGGTAAACAGCCCTGCGCCTTTGCAGTCTTTGGCGCAGCAGCCCGACGACAATAAGCAGGCTTAAGAGCGTCAACAGGGGCTAAGCCAAAGCCCCCTGTATCATATAGCCTCAGATACAAAGACCTGACTTAATGGCAAAACATACTCTTATCCCGCTCAGCGATGGTCCTGTCATTGGCATCGGTCTTGGCACCATTTCCATGAGCAGCCTTGCCACTGAGAATGTCTTTGGCCAGGGCACAACGTGAGGCATCGGTTTCCTGGTGATAGTCAGGGGCGGCGGGCGGCTTGGCTTCACTCGCCTTGGCTGCCTTGGCATCGGCTTCCTGTTTTTGCACCTGGCGCTTGCGGAATTCAATTTCCCGGTCTTGCCAGCTTTGCGAGGGAGCGGTATTGGTCGACTCAGGCAAGCCTTTGACTTTTACTTCTTCTACCTTGGCTTTGCCAGCATCATCCTTTTTCTCGGAATAATGTGTTTTACCATTGGCATCTACCCATTTATAAATTTCTGCATGACTTGCATGGGCGATGAATAAAAGGCTCAGGCAGGCGGCCTGCAAGCGCAGTTTGGGTGTAATTTGCTTCATTTTTACCAACTTTTTACTAAGTATTAGACAATAACAGAGCTGATTTGCTTTGACAAATGCCGGAAGTCATATGCCGGGTCAATGTCAGGAAATGAACTTACTTCTTATGCTTGCGCCAGGCACAGTCAGTCGCATGGTCATTCACCATGCCTATACCCTGCATATAGGCATAGATGATGGTAGAGCCAACAAACTTGAAACCACGTTTCAGCAAGTCTTTGGAGATACGGTCTGATAATTCTGTGGTGATGATGCGTTCACCGCCATTGATGATGGGCTTGCCATCGACATAAGCCCACAGATAGGCATCCAGGCTGCCTTTCTCTTCACATAGACGCAAATATGCTTTGGCATTGGTGATGGCTGCAGCGACTTTGAGGCGATTCCTGACTATGCCCGCATTGCCCAGCAAGCTGGCGACTTTGGCATCATCATAACTGGCAATTTTTTTGGCATCCCAGCCATCAAAGGCTACTCTATAGTTTTCACGTTTGTTGAGTATGGTTTCCCAGGAGAGGCCTGCCTGTGCGCCCTCCAGATTAAGCATCTCAAACAAGCGTACTTCATCATGACAGGGCTGGCCCCATTCATGGTCGTGATAATGCAAATACAAGGGATTAGAGGGATTGGCCCAGCTGCAGCGTGTCTTCATATGTAAAAAGCCAAATAGAGTAGGATATGATGTGGGAAAAGGTTTTTTAACAAAAATTTTCAATTCAAATTGACATTCTACTTATTTATCTTAGAATCGTCTTTCGTCATCAGATAGTGGAATAACCATGTTGAGTTTTAAGCAAAGCAGTAAGCAACTGCTGGCCTTGTCCGCAGTAACCCTGGTCTTGAGCGCCTGTGGTGGCAGTAGTAGCAATAATAGTCAGGATGCCAAACAAGTCAGCGTTTCGCCAGCCCCTTTGATACAGGCCGCACCAGTCAGCGCAGACGTCATGCAGTTTGCTGGCAAGCGTCAAAACTACAGGATCACCCGCCTGGGCTCGACTTATGTTGTACTTGATACTACCGCCAGCAAACCAGCAACCACCGTAGACGCCAGTATCAAGGTACTGCAATTTGCCGATTTCCGCGTCAATCTGACGATCGCTGACAAGGCCAAAACCTTGTCCGTCACAGGATTGAATAATCTGATCGACCTGTACATTGCCTTCTTTAATTGTGTACCAGATGCAGATGGCCTGGCTTACTGGATAGACCAGGTGAATGCTGGCGCGAATGAAGCGCAAATTGCCGAAAGCTTTTACCTGGTTGCTGCGCAATCACCAGAACTGACTGGTTATACCAGCAATATCACGAATGATAACTTTATCCGCCTGATCTATAAAAATGTACTGAGCCGTAGTGGCAGCACTGCGCCCAATGCGGCGGAAGTCGATTACTGGTCCAGCCAGCTCAACAAAGGTGCTTCCAAGGGGAGTATCGTCAGGGCTGTGCTGGTTGCCGCGCGCGCCACCGCCAATGACCCCAACTGGTCCTGGGTTGCCTCATTACTCAATAACAAGCTTGATGTCGCCAATTATTTTGCGGTACAACAAGGCCTGAGTTATCTGACGCGTAGTGACAATATCACCAAGAACATGGCCATTGCCGCCGCAGTCACCAGCAGCTCTACGTCCGCCGCCCTGGACCTGATCGGTGTCAGTGGCAATGACCTTAATCAAACTACCACAAGCCAATATGGCAACCCAGACAGCCTGGCCAATATTTGCACGCCAGCAGGCGAGAAAAACTGGGTGCGCGCGCATCTGGATGATGTCTATCTGTGGTACAAAGATATCATCAATGTACCGCAATCCTTATATAGCACGCCGCAGGATTATTTCCAGGCACTGATCGTCAAATCCAAGGACAGGTTCAGCTTTACTTCCGAGCAAGGCAGTATTGATGATTATTTCCAGACCGGTGCTGATGTTGGCTTTGGATTTAGCCTGACCCGCGATAGTGGTGCCATACGGGTACGTTATGTGCAACCTGGCTCGCCTGCCGACAAGGCACAGATCAAGCGTGGCGCAACCCTGGTCAGCGTAGACAATTCCCCTATCAGTTCTTACCTGAATGATGCGCAATATGATGCCATCTACCCGGTCAAGGCAGAAACCCATAGCTTCCAGATCCAGGATAGCGGTTCCTTCTCCAGTCGCCCGGTAACGATGACAGCCACCACAGTCACGACTGCCCCGGTCTTGCAAAACCAGGTACTGAATGTGAATGGCAAAAAAATAGGCTATATGGTGTTTACTGACCATATACGCACGGCAGAGACCCCATTGGTTAACACCATCACCCAGTTCAAGCAGGCGGGCATCAGTGACCTGGTCCTGGACTTGCGTTATAACGGTGGCGGTTACCTGTACATTGCCAATGAGCTGGCAGCCATGATCGCCGGTAAAAAGGCAGTCAACAATGTCTTTGAGAAATTGCAGTTCAACGATAAACATCCTGACGCGACTGCGGATAATATTTCGTATTTCTACGATACAGACTCCTACTATCGTCCCTTGCCGCAACTTAATCTGCCACGCGTATTTATCCTGACTGGCAGTAACACTTGCTCGGCCAGTGAATCTGTCATCAATGGCCTGAAACCCTTCATGGACGTGATTTTGATCGGCGACACCACTTGCGGCAAACCCTATGGTTTTATCCAGACCAATAACTGTAATACGGCCTATTTTGCCATCCAGTTTTCTGGTGTGAATGCGCTGAATCAGGGGGATTTCACGAATGGCTTCACGCCGACTTGCCGGGTATCCGATAGTTTAAATTATGCTTTAGGTGATCAAAATGAACCACGCCTGTCAGCTGCCCTGAAATATGCCAGCACCGGCGCATGCCCAACTACAGCATTCAGCCCTGCCCCGCCACCGGCAGCATTTGATACTGTCAAGGACAGGGAACCGCGCCCATGGCGTAACAACAAATTGCTGAAAGTGAATTCAAAGTTCAGATAAGCTCAGATAAGCTCAGTAAATAAAGAAAAAGCGCACCACGGTGCGCTTTTTCTTTGTCCAGGGAATGCCCCAGTTACTCATGCATTTAACATCTGGCCACACAGTCTGTGCACTCAATGCATGACTACCCTGCGCATTTTTTGCGAGATATAAGCCAGGCTGACCAGGCTCATCAAGGCGCACACCAGGAAGGCAATGCCGACTGCCACTGTGCTCATGGTTTCTCCCTTTAATACCTGGTTCATCATCTGGTTTTGCGCCAGCACGGGCACCCACTGGAACCAGGCAGGTTCACGGCCAGGGAAAAGTATGGGAACCAAAGAAACAAAGGGAATGAACATGGTCACCATCTGGTTACGCACCTGGGCTTCCTTGTAGCTCTTGCAATCGAGCGAGACCGCTATCTGTATCGCTGCCATGCTGGCCGCCAGCGGCAATAAGACCAGCAGGAAACCCAAAGCATCCTTGAAATTGAACTGGAATTCAGCGCGCAGGGTTTCATTATGGATCAGCCATTGCGAGGGGAAGAAACTACCTATGGTCAGCACCACCACCCCCATGCCGACGATGGCAACGGCCCCCCATTTACCGATAGTCAGTTGCCAGCCGGTGACAGGATTCATCATCAGCGGTTCCAGCGAGCCACGTTCACGCTCGCCCGCCGTGGTATCAATGGCAGCATACATGCCACCGAGCACGATGGCCATCAAGACCATCATGGGTAGCATGGTGGTGATGGTGGCTTTGCGTTCTTCCGGCTTTTTGATATGACGTTCACGCACATCTATGCGCTGCAATAATTCTGTGGAGACACCACGCATGGCCAGACCCATGGTCGCAACCTCTTGCGAATAGCCGTCCAGCAAGCGACGCAGCGGGCGCACCCCAAATTCTGCCTGACGATTCGAAGTATCAAAGGCAATTTCCAGCGTGCCCTTGTCACCTGTAGCCAGCTTTTCATCAAAGTCATCTGGGATCAGCAAAACAGGTTGATCCAGTTCCTTGCTTTGTGATTTGGCTGCATAATCATCGGGCGCAGTTTTGATTTTATACCCCTGGCGCTGTATGAAATTTTCCAGGCCACGCGCATGCTCTATACCCTTGACGAGTACGCTGCGTTTTTCTTCCTGTGACTCCACTTGCGTCAGCACCACGGAAAAAATCAAGAGCATCAGTGGCACACCCAGCAATGAGCTGATCAGGGCCACCAGCAGGGTACGACGGTCACGCAAGGCATCGCGCAATTCCTTGCGCAAGATAGCTAAAGTGGCTTTCATCAATTGACTCCTGCCAGGGATTTTTGTGGATGCAAAAATGCCAGTTTGACGAATGCATCTTCGAAATTGTTTTCACCAGATTGCTGCAGCAAATCATCGACAGTGCCATGGGCCACGTCCTTGCCGTCGGCCACGATGACGACCTGGTCACACAGGCGTTCTACTTCCTGCATGATGTGGGTAGAGAAGATAATGCACTTGCCGCCGCCTTCGGGTGAACGCAGGAAGCGCAGGAATTCTCTCAGGGCGCGGGTAGCCACCACGTCCAGCCCATTGGTGGGTTCATCCAGGATGATGTTCTTGGGATCATGCACCAATGCCCTGGCCAGCGCAGTTTTCATGCGCTCACCCTGGCTGAAACCATCGGTGCGGCGGTCCAGCAATTTATCCATGTCCAGCCATTGCGCCAGTTGCAGGGTACGTTGCTCGGCGTGCCCGGCATCCATGCCATGCAAGAGCCCATAGTAATGAATGTTTTCCCTGGCGGTCAGGCGTGGGTACAGGCCGCGGGCATCTGACAAGACCCCCATCTGCGATTGCGTGGCAGATGTACCCGCCTTGACGGCCGTGCCATCCACCTTGATGTCGCCCTTATCAGCTTGCAAGAGGGCAGCAATCATGCGCAGCGTGGTGGTCTTGCCTGCACCATTGGCACCCAGCAAGCCGGTGATGCAGGCATCCTGAGCGCTGAAACTGACGCCACTGACCGCCTTCACCACTTCACGGTTTTTTTTCATCAAGCCCAGGCTGCGCGCAGTCTGGACCAGGGCATTACCTGAGGATTTACCCAGGCGCACAAATTCTTTGTGCAAGTCATGAACGATAATCATGGCTTGGCCTCCTTGCCAGCTTTATTGGCAGAAGCTGGCGTCGGCGCCTGCCAGGCCAGGGCGCGTGGAATCTGGCGCACGCAAGCGGTATCAACCTTGATGGCTTCGCTGTCTTCCTTGGCATTCAAAAAGCGGTGCACGACATCGCGCACACAACCTTGTGCCAGCAAACCATGACCAGTGTTTTCTATCTGTACATGCACTGCATTCGGGCCCAGTGCCTTGGCCACTTCTGCACCGTGCCTGCTGGGGGTGACCGGATCTATGCCGCCACTGAGTAGCAAGGCGGGAGTAGCAGATTTAGGGATGGTAAAGAAGCCCGCTGGTATCTCGGCACGTGGCCATTTTTTGCAAGCCTGGGTATACATCTCAGCCATGAGTTTTTCAAAATCATCACTGGCAGGTAAATTCGCTGACTGGGCAAAGGCTTCGCCACACCAGACCGATAAATGCATGCCATAAGAAATCCCGCCAGGACCGGGCAAGCTGGTAGCACCACTCATGGTAATCAAGGGCGCATAATTACCCTGCTCTGCCTGTGTCAGTGCATAGGGCAAGGCGGCCAGCGAATTGGGGCTGTACAGGGTTTTATGCACCAGGCCCAGCAAACCATCGCGCGTCATATCAAACTTGATGGGTGTACCCAGGCGCGGGTGTAGCAGGCTGATTTTTTGTGGCTGGCTGGCCAGCAGTTTTTTCCAGCGGTTTGCCAGGTCAGGATAACTGGTATTGCAGGCGACTTCTTTTTCACAATCGCGGAACAGGGCATCGAGCGCCTTTTGCGCATCGGAGCTCGCCAGACGCATGCTCGGCGGCACCACGCCATCGAGCACGACGCGACGCACGGATTGTGGATATTGCCGTAAATATTCAAGTCCGGCACGGGTGCCATACGAAGCGCCCACCAGATTGATACGGCCATAGCCTTGCTTCAGGCGTACCGCTTCCAGGTCTTGCATGGCGATGCTGGTACTGAAGTATTGCAATTCACCATAAGGCAGGGTTTGCAACTGACGCATGCAATCATCGGTCAGTTTGATTTTTTGCTCTGGGGACAAGACTTCATCGGCTTTTTCCAGCGCAGGGCATTCCAGCGGCGCGCTGCGCCCTGTACCGCGCTGGTCGACAAACACCAGGTCACGACGACGGTTGAGGCGCGACATCAGGGCTGTGCCCCAACTGGCGACATTGATGGCACTTTGCCCAGGCCCACCGGCCAGCAGGAAGACGGCATCCGGTAGTTTGTTCCTGTCTTGCGAGGGCACGACGACATAGTGTATGTCTATCTGCTTGCCTTGCGGCTGGGCCGGGTTCAGTGGCCTTTGTATTTGCCCGCACTGCACTTCCTGGGGGAAGTCTGGCAAGCGACAAGCCTTGGTGGTGGCAGGGGCGGCGGCATAAGCCGCCATGCTGCTGCACAGTGCCAGCCCGGACACGAGCCCGAGCATGAATCTTTGGTTCAAAGTGGTCTCCTGAAAAGCAATGATGCGAATTGCAAAATCAGGAGTCTAAGCGTAATTGTTTATTCAGTAAATGCCAGGCTGGCCTGTGTACCGAGATTCGTCAGCAAAGTCTTGACAGGTGCAGGCAAACCCAGTTGCGCAGCATCACTGAGCGGATGCCAGGCATGATCGGCTTCCGCGATTTGCAAATGTCGCTTGCTGAGCTGCACCTGCACCGGCAGGATGTGCAATTTGAAATGGGTGAACACATGGGCAAACACTGGCAAGACCTGGATGCTGGCAATCTCGCCAAAACGACTCGCTTGAGCGCGCACGGTCGCCATTTGTGCATCGACAGAGAAAGCAGCATCCTGGCAGTCTTGCATGCCTGCCAGCTCTGGCAGTGACAATAAACCGCCCCAGATGCCTGTGGGTGGCCGTCTTTCCAGCAAAACTTCAGCGCCATCTTGCAGTAACAACATGATGGCCTGTTTTTCTTTTTGGGCTTTCTTGGGCTTGCGCACAGGCAGCTCGGCTGTCCGGTCCTGGGCATAGGCCACACAGCGCGACTGGAAAGGGCATAGCTGGCATTTGGGGCTGCTGCGAGAGCACAAGGTAGCACCGAGGTCCATCAGGCCCTGGGTATAGGCACCTATGTCTTGCGCTGGCAATAAAGCCTGGGCGCGCAGCCACATATTATCTTCAACTGGTTTGGTGCCGGGGTAACCATCTATGCCAAACACACGGGCAAATACTCGCTTGACGTTGCCATCCAGAATTGCGGCCACCGTGCCATAAGAAAATGCCGTGATCGCCGCTGCCGTAGAACGGCCTATGCCAGGCAGCTCTTGCAACAAGGCCGGGTCAGCCGGGAATTTGCCCTGGTATTTTTCCACTACCTGTTTGGCACACTGATGCAGATTGCGGGCGCGGGTGTAATAACCCAGCCCACTCCAGTGTTCCATGACTTGCTCGACCGGCGCTGCAGCCAGGTCAAACACGGTAGGAAAAGTCTCAAGGAAACGCTGGTAATAAGGAATGACCGCTGTCACCTGAGTCTGCTGCAACATGATTTCAGACAGCCAGACACGATAAGCTTCATGGCTTTGCTGCCAGGGCAAGCCATGGCGGCCATGTTGCTTTTGCCAGGCAATGAGCGCGGCAGAAAAACTGGGATCAAAGTACGGGGATTTGGCAGGCTGAGGCTCAACCTGAGCATGAAACTGAGGCTGGCCCTGCGGGCCAGCCTTGCTACTTGATACTGTGGACTTCATTGTGTCAGGCAGCTACCCTGAGTGCCTTCAATTCGGCATTCAATGCTGTCTTGAGGCTGTCTTCCAGATCAGTCAGGGCTTTTTTCTGTGCATCGATATCTGCCTGCAAGCTCTCAAAAGAACCTATCTTGTCTTCCAGGCTATCGGTCGCCACATGGATACGCTGTATCGACTGCATGCGGTTTTTCAACTGGCCCTTGTGTTCACGTATCTGTGCTTCCAGCGGTGCCATGACGACTTTTTGCCATGCTTCGACATCGCGGTTGGCTTGCAGAAAGCTTTGCTTGACGCGGGCGGCGACAGAATCAAAGAACTTGTGCATCAGGACGACTTGCGGTGTCGTCAGCAAAGTGGCGGTACTGAATTGCTTTTGGTACACGCCTTCTATGGCTTCGACTTCCTTGATGTACTTATCCAGCGAGAATGACATAGGTGCAGACAGGGCCAGACCATGCTCAGTCGAGAACTTGCGGTACATGACCGTCATCATTTCCGAAATTTCATCGGTCTTTCTGTTGGATGTCTGCAGGTTCAGCTTCACCTGGGCAAAGAATTGGCGCACAGACTCACGCAGGCCGATAGAGAATTTGCTCTTTTCCATGGCTTCACGCGATTTGCGGATTTCTTCACGCAGGATATCCATGCCCAGGCTGGTGTAGACCTCGGTAGACAGGCGAGTGAAGACTGAGCGCGTACCCTGCATGCGTAAAAGGCTGGCGTCGAATTCTTTTTTCTCGGCATCAATACGCTTCATCATGTGTTCGATGACGTTCATATTCTTGCCGCGCAAGCTCTTCAATTCCATCATTTGCTCAACCATGCTGCGGCTGCGGGCAGAAATAACCGCTTGCTGGGCATGGATGATTTCATTGATTTCTGAAGTCAGCTGGGCACGTATGATGTTTTGCTTGGCTGGTATCAACTCCTTGGACAAGGCATATTCCAGCGTAGGCAGACGACTCTTGGCCAGCAAAGGGGCATCTTTATTGATCTTGGCAACCAGGCCTTTTTGCGCCGAGATAGGGAAAATCTGCTTTTCTTCCAGACCAAGGGTATGGGCAACGGTGCTGATCTGGCGGACGATTTGCGCTTCCACTTCTTCCGGTGTGCGCAATTCATCCCACATGCTGTCTATCTTATTGAGGACAACCATGCGGCCTGGGCCATTGCCTATATTATTGCGCCAGACATCGATATCGCTCTTGGTCACGCCAGTGTCAGCGGCCAGGATAAACAATACGGCATGCGCATTCGGGATCAGGTTCAGCGTCAGTTCAGGCTCGGTACCTATGGCATTCAGGCCCGGCGTATCGACGATGATGAGGCCTTCTTTCAATAAAGGATGGGGGAAATTGATAATGGCATGACGCCATTGAGAAATTTCTACCAGGCCATCTTCATCGACTTCCAGCGGTGCATCAGGGTCGTTTTCATCAAACAGGCCATATTGCTTGGCCACGTCTATGCTGACTTTCTTGGTCAGGCTGACTTGCTTGAAGGCTTCCAGCATGCCGTCGCCGGAATTGATATTCAGCGGCAGCACCGTCCAGACATGGCTTTGGCCCTTGTATTCACTGGTCGATTGCGCTTCGGCACGGGTTTCTATAGGCAACAGGCGTATGCAAGGCGGGATAGTGTCGTCATACAAAAGCTCGGTCGGGCACATGGTGGTGCGACCAGCAGATGACGGTAATATGCGTTGACCATAATCAGCAAAGAAGATGGCATTGATGAGTTCGGACTTGCCGCGTGAAAATTCAGCAACAAAGGCGATGGACAGTTTGTCGTCAACCAGACGCTCCATCAGACGTGCAATACGCTGATCACTGGCGGCATCGGCCATATCCGATCCATGTATCCATGACCGGTACTGCTCCAGCGCTTTGACCACTCCTTTGCGCCAGTCGCTGTACTCCTGGAATTTCTGAACCAGATTGCTCATGTTCCCCTCAGTTAACTTTTTTGATATTCCAAGTATATATGGAAGCGTTAAAAAAATACGTGTAAATCGAATTTTGCTTACATTTCAGCCATATTTGTGGGTTTATTTCTGACATTTTGCACAATAAAAGCTACTACGTTGTCCTTGTTTTATCTGTTTTATGGGCTCGCCACAGACCCGGCAAGGCTCGCCTGTGCGGTCATACACAAAATAAGATTGTTGAAAATAGCCACTTTGACCATCCACACCAATGAAATCCTTGAGTGTGCTACCGCCCTGCTCTATCGCTGCAGCCAGGGTGGCACGTATGGCCGCTTCCAATAAAGTATAGCGCTTAAGACTGATGCGTCCAGCCTGAGTTTTAGGATTTATGCCAGCCCTGAACAGGCTTTCAGATGCATAAATATTACCAACACCGACCACAATGTCCCCGGCCAGCAAGACTTGCTTGATGGGGGCACTACGGTTTCTGGTCAATTTATACAATAATTCTGCGGTAAACCCCGCCTCCAGCGGCTCTACACCGAGCTGACGTATCAATAAATGCTCTTCCAGGTCACCATCGGCGGCATCATGCCAGAGTACGGCGCCAAAGCGGCGCGGGTCGGTCATGCGCAAGGCAAAATCACCAACCACTATATCAATATGGTCGTGCTTTGCTGGCTGCACGTCTTTATCCAGCACGCGCAAATGGCCAGACATGCCCAGGTGGATGAGCACAGTACCATGCTGGAAATGCAATAAAAGATATTTACCCCGGCGTCCGGTCGCCAGTATGCGCTGGCCACTTAACAAGTCGGCTAAATTTGCCGGGAAGGGCCAGCGCAGGCCAGCACGACGCAAAATCACATCGGTGACTTGCTTGTCGGTCAGATGCGGCGCTACGCCGCGACGTGTCACTTCTACTTCAGGTAATTCTGGCATGGAGGGGAACTTTTACCATTACAATTTGACACAGTGTATAAGCGCTGCAGAACCCACAGTTCTCCAGCTTCAGCGTAAAATCAGTTATCAACGTCAAATCCGGACTCGTTTTGAAAACACTGCCTACATTATTATTCAAGCCTATTGTATCCGCTATCGTATCGACTATCACGGCTTCGCTATGGCGGCCCGCAACGATACTCTTAAGTGTGGCACTGGTCAGCGGATGTGCGACCGTAGGCAAGCAAAGTAGCCAGGCTGTCGATGACACCCATCATGTCAGCGACGCGGCCCAGGCGGCCCTGTCTGCAGAGCAAACCCTGCACGGAGTCAGCAGTCCGCCAGCCTACGAAGACAAATTGCCGGAAGTGGCGCTGTCAGAAGAATTATTCTACAAAATCATTACCGCTGAAGTTGCCTACCAGCGCGGTAGCTGGCAAGGGGCTTATGTCACCCTGTACTCGGTTGCCCAGCAAACCCGCGATCCCCGCCTTGCACGACGCGCCGCTGAAATCGCCCTGTCTGCCAAGCAATCGGGGGAAGCCCTGCAAGCTGTGCGCCTGTGGCGCGAACTGGCACCGAATTCCAACGAAGCTACCCAGTATTACCTGGGCTTCATGGTCATGAACAATAACCTGGCGGAAATCCAGAGCGTCTATGCCGAGAAGCTGAAGGCCGCCGACCCCAAACAATTGGGTGTGACGATGTTGCAAGCCCAGCGTCTGCTGTCACGTGCACGCGATAAAAACGCTGCCTTCAGCACTCTGGAAACCCTGCTCGAACCCTATAAAGATAGTACTGATGCACATATGGCCCTGGCCCAGGGTGCCTATACCAAGGCCGACAACCAGCGCGCCATTACTGAGGCACAGGCAGTCTTGAAGAACAAGCCGGATTCGCAACTGGCCGTGCTGACAATCGCCCAGGCATCACCACAGCCTGAGGCAGCCAAGGCCTTATCTGCCTTTCTGGTAAAAAATCCGACTGCACGCGATGTCAGACTGGCCTATGCCAGCATCCTGATAGACCTGAAGCAACTCGATCAGGCCACCCATGAGTTTGAAACCCTGTCGCGTGATAAACCCGACGATGTCAGTGCCATCTATACTCTGGGTGTATTGGCAATGGAGCGCAATCAGGCGCAAAAAGCTGAAGCCTATTTCCTGCAATACCTGAAAGCCCTGGATGGCAAGTCTGGTGAAGAACGTGATCCGACGACCGCGCTGGTGAACCTGTCGCGCATCGCTGCCGAACGCAAGGATTATAAAGCGGCACAAGACTGGCTGGCCCAGGTCGAAGCTTACGACGGCCGCAACCCGGCCTGGTTCAATGTGCAGATACGCCGCACTTTCTTGCTGGCCAAAGAGGGCAAGCTGCTGGAAGCACGTGCCTTCATACAGCAAATCAAGGCCAGCAATGAAGCTGAGCAAATTCAGTTGATACAATCAGAAGCACAGCTCTTGCGTGATGCTGGTCTGCCAGAGCAGGCCAAGACCGTGCTCGAAGAAGGCATCAAGCAGCAACCCAATAATCCTGATTTGCTATATGACTTTGCCATGCTGGCTGAGTCGCAAAAAGACATCAACGGCATGGAAACATCCTTGCGTAAAGTCATAGAGCTGGCACCGACCAGCCAGCATGCCTACAATGCCCTTGGTTATTCCTTTGCCGACCGTAATGTACAACTCGACGAAGCCAATACCCTGATAGAAAAAGCCAATCAACTGGCGCCGGATGATCCTTTCATTCTGGATAGCCTGGGCTGGGTCAAGTTCAGGCTGGCCAAGTATGACGAAGCCGAACAGGCTTTGCGCCGCGCTTATCAAATGCGCCCTGACGCCGAGATCGCCGTCCATCTGGGTGAGGTTTTGTGGACCAAGGGGCAGAAAGATGATGCAAAAAAAATCTGGCGCGATGCCCAGAAAAAAGACCCGGATAATCAAACCCTGAAATCAACACTGGAAAGATTAAAAGTCAAACCCTGATTGATGTACTAGGTTTGATGCCAAGGCGGACAGATACTGTCCGCCTTATTTATTGATACTCTGCCATACAATTTATACGATACCTACTGAATCAACTTAGCCCCCATGCCATCTTCTACTCATTTCAAGCTTGTGGCTTCTGCCCTTTTTTTAACACTGCTCAATACCGGTTGTGCCAGCCTGCATAGCCAGGTGCCAGCACCGCATCCCTTGACAGCCAGCACTCAGGCAGCGAATACCCGGCAATACCAGCCGCAGATACAAATCAGCGGCAAGATCTCCATACAATACCAGCAAGCTAACAAGCCACAAAGCCTGCCTGGCAGTTTTGAATGGGAACAGGATGCCCAGGGCATACGTATCAATCTGTTGTCGCAGTTGGGTCAGGTCATGGCCCGCATCAACCAGAATGCGCTAGGGGCAACACTGGAACTCAATGATAAGAGCACGCGCAGCGCCAGCGACCTCGACCAACTCTTGCAAGATACCCTGGGCTGGACTTTGCCAGTAGCAGGTTTGCGTGACTGGTTGCAAGGCTTTGTCGCCATCGATGGCAAACAGACCGTCGCCGTCAAGGCAGAAGACCAGACCCTGAATATTCAGGGCTGGAAACTGCGTTACGCCAGTTGGCATGAACAGCCCAGCTTTCCCAAACGTATAGACTTGCAAAGATATACTGAGCAAGCAGGTGATGTCTCTATCCGCATCGTGGTGAATGAATGGAAATGAAGCGACTCGACAATTGCCCGGCCCCGGCCAAACTGAATCTCTTCCTCCATGTGACTGGCCGCCGCGCCGACGGTTATCACTTGCTGCAAACCGCTTTCCAGCTGATAGACCGTTGCGATTACCTGGATGTGGAAGTACGTGCCGATGGCCAGATCTGCCGGACCAATGAAATAGATGGCGTGCCTGCCGACAGTGACCTCATCGTCCGCGCTGCCAGCTTATTGCAAAACCATACAGGCTGCCCGCTTGGTGCCAATCTGACACTGCGCAAACATTTACCCATGGGCGGCGGTCTGGGTGGCGGTTCATCCGATGCAGCAACGACTTTGCTGGCCCTGAATCACTTATGGGAAACCGGCTTGCAGCGAGAAGAATTGATGCGACTGGCACTGCAACTGGGTGCCGACGTGCCTTTCTTCCTGTTTGGTGAAAATGCCTTTGCTGAAGGCGTGGGTGAAGAATTGCAAACCCTGGTAACGCCAGAGGTCTGGTTTGTGGTGCTGGAACCGGGTGTACAAGTCCCCACGCCTGCAATTTTTTCGGCAAAGGAGTTGACAAGAGACACGAAGCCCGTCAGAATAGCGGACTTTCCTGGTGATGCAAAGCAAACTTGGAAAAACGATCTGCAAACAGTTGCCTGCGCATTGTTTCCGCAAGTTGATGCAGCCATACAATGGCTCTCACAATACGGCGATGCAAAGATGACAGGATCAGGGGCTTGCGTTTTTTGCGCTTTTGCTGAAGAATCAGCAGCTGAGCAAGTGTTACAGCAAGTATCGGATCGCTGGGTATCATGGAAAGCAAAAGCACTGAGCCGCCACCCGATGGCGAAAAAATTGGGATCGAAAAATATTTGGCTTGAAGCCGGTTTAACGCTAAAATAGCGGCGAACTTGGAAACAGGCAAAACGGTTGTGTAGGGGAGTCGCCAAGCTGGTTAAGGCACCGGATTTTGATTCCGGCATGCGAAGGTTCGAATCCTTCTTCCCCTGCCATTAAATTAAAGCCGCCGCATAGATTGTGCGGCGGCTTTTTCAGTTTTATCAGCGGCTTGTTTTGTATAAAACCCATGCAAAATAAGCCAGACCCACAAAATCTCAGCCGATAGGTCCCAGCCATGGCAAATGCGCGCGCAAATGACAACATGATGGTTTTCACTGGCAACGCCAATCCTGCACTGGCTGCCGGTGTTGCCAAACAACTAGGCATCCCCCTCGGCAAAGCAGACGTTTCCAAATTCTCTGACGGCGAAGTGATGGTCGAGATCAATGAAAACGTCCGCGGCAAAGATGTCTTCGTCCTGCAATCCACTTGCGCACCTACCAATGACAACCTGATGGAAATCATGTTGATGGTCGATGCCCTGAAACGCGCATCTGCCGGTCGTATCACTGCTGCCATCCCTTATTTTGGTTATGCCCGTCAAGACCGTCGTCCACGCTCTGCGCGTGTGGCGATTTCTGCCAAGGTCGTTGCCAATATGCTGGAAGAAGCCGGTGTAGGCCGCGTCCTGATCATGGACTTGCATGCTGACCAAATCCAGGGTTTCTTTGATATCCCTGTCGACAATATTTACGCTTCACCTATTTTGCTGGGCGACCTGGTTGCCAAGAATTACGAAGACTTGCTGGTAGTGTCCCCTGACGTAGGCGGCGTAGTACGTGCCCGCGCTCTGGCAAAACGCCTGGGTTGCGACCTGGCCATTATCGACAAACGCCGTCCAAAAGCAAATGTTTCTGAAGTCATGAACATCATTGGTGAAGTTGAAGGCCGTAACTGCGTCATCATGGATGACATGGTAGACACTGCCGGTACACTGACCAAAGCAGCTGAAGTATTGAAAGAGCGCGGTGCCAAAAAGGTATTGGCGTATTGTACTCACCCTGTCTTGTCCGGCCCTGCGATACAACGTATTTCGCAATCACCGCTGGATGAACTGGTCGTGACCGATACCATCCCCCTGTCTGAAGCTGCTCGTGCCTGTCCCAAGATTCGTCAATTGTCTTGCGACAGCCTGCTGGCCGAGACTTTCCGTCGCATCACCAAGGGCGAGTCTGTCATCTCCCTGTTCACGGACTAAATCATTTCCGGCCCTGCCATCTGTTAGATGGCAGGGCTATTTTCTGGGCCCCTGGTCGCGGGGGCTCAATACCGCAAAACAAATCAATGTTTTGCATTTTTTGGAGTAACACCATGAAAGTAATCGCATTTGCACGCAATGTACAGGGGACCGGAGCGAGCCGCCGCCTGCGCCTTGCTGGCCAAACACCTGGCATCATCTACGGCGGTACAGAAGCACCAGTCGCCATCACTCTGGATCACAATGCGCTGTACCATGCATTGAAAAAAGAAGCCTTCCACTCTTCCATTCTGGATCTGGAAGTTGATGGCAAAGCAGAAAAAGTATTGTTGCGCGACTTCCAAGTCCATGCGTACAAACAACTGGTTTTGCACGCTGATTTCCAACGCGTAGATCCTAACCAAAAAATCCACGTTAAAGTGCCTCTGCACTTCATCAACGCTGACGTATCCCCAGCTGTGAAACTGTCTTCTGCAGTGATCAGCCACGTTGCCGTTGAACTGGATGTTTCCTGCTTGCCAGCAGACTTGCCAGAATTCGTTGAAGTTGACCTGTCCAAACTGGAAGCCGGTCAATCCATCCACGTATCTCAACTGACATTGCCAAAAGGCGTGACAGCTGTTGTACACGGTGGCGACGCTACTGTTGCTATCGCAGTTGTGCCAGCTGGCGCAACTTCTGCAGAAGCTGAAGCAAAATAATTTGCATTTGCATGCAAATTGATGAAAGCCGCCTTCGGGCGGCTTTTTTATTTTGTTGACCCGGGATACTTTATCCGCATGCCATGTCAGAATTGGTATTACTATTTATGCCATCACTGATTTCCGGAGTTATTCGCATGCCCTTTCCCTCCTCCTCCTTCGTCTCCTCTTCCTCCCGCAAGCTATACCTGAGTCTGCTCATCCCCCTGTGTTTCGCTGTAGTCAGCCCTGTCAGTCAGGCACAACTCGCTGCCGGCATCAAATACGACACCAGCTATCCCATCATCAGCCCAGTCTATGCCAGACAAGGCATGGTGGCGACTGAGCAGGCGCTGGCAAGCCAGGTGGGTCTTGAGATACTCAAGCGTGGCGGCAATGCGGTCGATGCGGCAGTGGCAGTTGGCTTTGCCCTGGCTGTGGTCTTGCCGAACGCCGGCAATATTGGTGGCGGTGGTTTCATGATGATTCATGACAGCAAATCAGGCAAGGATATCGCTCTGGATTTCCGTGAACTGGCACCAGAAAAAGCCAGTCGCGACATGTACCTGGATGCGAAAGGCAATGTCATCTCCGGCAAATCCCTGTACAGCCATCTGGCCGTCGGCATACCCGGCACCGTGGCAGGCATGGACCTGGCATTGCGCAAATATGGCAGCATGAAATGGAAAGACGTCATCGCCCCGTCGATACGCCTGGCCGAGCAGGGTTTCGAGATCAGCCCACACTTGGCAGAGCTGATCGATTCCAGTAAAAACCAGCTGGGAAAATGGCCGGCCAGCCGGGCGATTTTTTTCAAGGATGGCAAGCCCTTGCAGGCAGGTGAGCGCTTGCTACAAAAAGACTTGGCGCAATCCTTGCGCCTGATTGCAGAACAAGGGCCATCAGCATTTTATGAAGGTGCGGTCGCAAAAAAAATCGTCGCTGAAATGCAGCAGCATGAAGGCCTGATTTCTGCCAGTGACCTGAAGAATTACAAGGCCGTGGAACGCATCCCGGTGCGCGGCAATTATCGTGGCTATGAAGTCGTATCGATGCCGCCACCGAGTTCCGGCGGCGTGCATATCATACAGATGCTGAACATGCTGGAACACTACCCGCTGAAAGAACAAGGGGCCAACAGTGCGCAAACCCTGCATCAACTCAGCGAAGTTATGAAACTGGCCTATGCTGACCGCTCTGAATTCCTGGGGGATCCTGACTATTACAAAGTTCCCCTTAAGGGCCTGACTTCGCGCGCCTATGCGGATGAGCTGGTCAAGAAAATACAACCAGACCGCGCCACCCCTTCCGCCGAAATCAAACCTGGCAAACCCCTGCCCTATGAAAGCGACCAGACCACGCATTACAGCGTGGCCGACAAGTTCGGCAATGTGGTGGCCACGACTTATACCCTGAACCTGAACTTCGGCAGTGGCATCGTTGCCACCGGCACCGGCATCGTTCTGAATAATGAAATGGATGATTTCTCGGTCAAGGCTGGCGTACCGAATGCCTTTGGCTTGCTGGGCGGTGATGCCAATGCGGTACAGGGCTGGAAGCGGCCCTTAAGCTCGATGTCCCCCACCATCGTATTGAAAGATGGCAAACCCTTCCTGGTCACCGGCAGCCCTGGCGGCAGCCGCATCATCACGACGACACTGCAAACCATCTTGAATGTCATTGACCATGGCATGAACGTGGCCGAAGCCACGATCTCACCACGCATACACCAGCAATGGATGCCGGATCAGTTGCGCTATGAAAGAGGCATCAGCATCGATACCCTGCGTCTGCTGGAGCAAAAAGGCCAGGTGCTGCGTCCAACAGGAACCCTGGGTAAAACCCAGACCATACAAGTACTGGAACAGGGTTTTGCCGGATACTCAGACCCCCGCAATCCGGACGGTAGTGCGCTAGGGTTTTAAGACTACTTTAATCAGCCTGGATGGCTTGCTGCCGTTCAGGCCGGAGTATCACACCATTTCTGCCACATGGCGCGATAGGCACTTTCCACTTCGCGGGTGAAACCAGCTTCATCCATCAAGGCACTGTTTTGCATTTCTTCGCGCAGAGTTGACCTTGTCTCAGCCAGTTTTGGAATGTCTTGCGCCAAAGCCACGACTTTTTCCACGTATTCCTCTTCTGTATTTGCTATCCACTCTGGATGCCCTGCGGCAATTAATATGCTACCGCCCAGGCGCCCTACACTGGGACGTCCCGCCAGCGTGACGAAGGGCACGCCCATATAAAGAGTTTCAAACAGCGTTGTCCCGGAATTATGCGGAAAACAATCCAGCCCTATATCCAGCGACCTCAGGGTATTCCAGGGTGGCGTATGAAAGCCAATATCCAGCTGTGAGGCATCAACACCATGGGCTGCAAACTTATCAATCAGCGCCTGGCGTAATTCTGCATCTTGATAATTCGCGCTATCAACGACCAATACAGCATTGTCAATTCGCTTCAAGATGGCAGCCCAGGTGCGTATGGTTTTATGGTTAATTCTTATTGATCGTGTCAGAGTACCTATCCTGATTTTTTGACCAGTCAGTGCCGGCAGGGGGCTGACTTCACCCATACCGGGGGCAGGCCGGTAGACGATGAATGGCGTATTGAGCCGCCACACTTGCTCAGCAAATAAGTGCTCACTACCTGGCGGAGCACTCATATGATCAGTCAGGTAGTAGTCTATCGCCGTTAAACCTGTCGTATAGGCGAATCCTAACCACGACACCTGCACAGGTGCGGGCCGGCGCGCCAATACCGACAAGCGGTTATTGGCAGTATGGCCTGCCAGATCAATCAAGATATCAATGCCGTCATCACGGATGCGCTGGGCCAGGGCATCATCGCTGTAGCCGCCGGTGGGGACCCAGTGCTCAGCATATTGTTTATAGCGTTTGGTGACATGATCTTCCTTGCTTAGTTGTGCATAGGCATACACTTCAACCAGGGCTTTATCATGCTGGCTCATTAAAGGTTCCAGAAAATACTGGACAGGATGATGGCAAAAATCTGGCGATATATAGCCTATTTTCAAGCGTCGCTGAGCATCTCTATCGTTTTTAAAAGCTGACCACTCGCTCTTGTAGTGGAGTGCATAGCGTTTTTCATAATCCTGATAGGCAGCGAAAATATCTTCTGCACTGCGGTCAGGATCATAATTAAGCGCAAAAAGTAAATTACTATAGGTTTGAGCAAAATCCGGGGCAAGCTCGACTGCATGCAAGCTGGCGCTGGTTGCCTCATCAAATTTTCCTTGACCAGCATACAGATTTGCCAGGTTGGTATAGACTTTTGTCACCTCACTGCTCATCTGCAAAGCCTTGGCATAGCAAGCTTCAGCATCATCAAAACGATTGATGGCACTATAAGCATTACCGAGATTGCTATATAAAGTGACAGAAATGGCATCATTGGCGATGCCTTGTTCATACACCGCGATCGCCTCCATGCACCGCTTGCGTTCATATAAAAGCGCACCCAGATTGCAATACGCAGCTGGATTATTTACTTTTACAGCAATGGCACGGCGATAAATCGCTTCCGCCTCTGCTGGCAAGTTTTGCTTGGTATAGACATTACCCAAACCTATCATTGCCTCTACAAAATCAGGGCGCGATTCCAAAACCTGCCTGAAATAAGCGTGTGCAACATCCAGGTGCTCAAGTTTAAGTTCCGTCAGGCCCAGATTGTGGATAGTCTCGATATGCCCGGGATTACTCTGCAGAGATAGCAAAAAGTTTTCACGTGCCAGGTCGTACTCAGCTTTTTGCATGTACAGCAAGCCAAGATTTGAATAGGTAGGTACCTGATCCTGACTACTGACACCCACCATGGCACCATCCATGTCCTGTGCCTTACTACCCAGTTGCAATGCCTTGCGATAGCAAATCTCTGCCTCAGACATACGATTCAAAGAACTATAAGTATTGCCAAGATTATTGTAAAGCAAGACAGATTGCGCATCATTGCTTATGCCTTGCTCATAAATCTCTATCGCCTCTGCATATCGTTTTTGCTCATGCAATGTGATGCCCAGATTGCAATAAGCAGCAGGGTGCTTTGGTCGCACATCTATCGCCTGACGATAACTAGCCTCTGCTTCTTCGAGTTTGTGCTGCATCTTATAAGCATCTCCCAGGCTAAGTATTGCATCTGCATACCCAGGGTGTAAGTTCAATGCACGTTGAAAATAATCAACGGCGGCATCTGCTTGTTCAGTATCAAGCGCAAGCTTGCCCAGATTGAAAACCGTCTCCAGATGCTGAGGATTGATGTTCAAGGATAACAATAATTTCTCACGCGCCTTGCTATACTCCCGCCTCGCCAGGTATAGCAAGCCCAGATTACAGCAAGCCAAAAAATGCGTGGGATTAGTGGATAAAGTCTGTAGGTAATGCGTCTCAGCGTCAATTAATTTACCTTGGCGCTGTAGCAAAATGGCCAGATTAAAATGTGCATGACTAAACTCAGGCCTGATATCCAGGGCCTTTTGGTAAGCCGCCTGTGCCTCAGCGACATGCCCAAGCGAGGTCTGTGACACTGCAAGATTGTAATAAGCGATGTGATGATCCGCCTGCATCTGTATCACGTGCTGATAACAGGCCAGGGCATCCTGATAACGCCCGACGGCATCCAGGCACAAACCAAGATTAATCTCTGCATCCAGAAAATCCGGCTTTAATTCCAAAGCACGACGATATTGTGCTTCAGCAAGTGAATATTGGTTCTGCTCATAAAAAACATCACCCAGCTTATTACATAGGATAGGGTTAGTAGCCTCAATTGAGAGTGCCTGTTGAAAATACGCGGCTGCAGCGGGCAAGTTACCCTCTTTGAATTGCAAGTCACCTAATTGCTCAGCGCCAGGTTCTGGCTTGCTATTTGTCTCAGGAACAGAAATATCCGTCTGTTTTTCTTTTTTTTCAGCCTCAGATATCTTTTGTTCTATCGGGGAAAACCGTTTCTTCAACCAGCTCAGCATGAGCGAACTCCCATTTTGAAATTTACAAGATCACAGGTTTATGGATGCCATACCCATTCTCCATGAAGCAAGCAAGTTTACTCATTTCCTATGAGTCTGCTCATAAAAATAGCCTGATATTTCGAATATATGGGCACACAGAGGAAAGAGGAAGAGCAGTAGACTACTATTGACGATGTCATCCTGGAACATTTATCTATTCAGGACGATTAAATATGGGCTCAGGAAAAAATTGCTTAGCGATACGCGATCAATTATCCAGGCCACTTTCCAGTAAGGGCAGATTCTAGCTACTTACAAGAAGGTCTACAGCGGCACAAAGAGAAAGCAAACATGATTTGAGAGCAGACTCATGCACAAGCACCTGAGGGATACTCCATGTTGGCCTGCAAATTTCCTCAGCAAAATTTACCCGCAATGAACCCAGAATCGTAGAAAGGATAAAAAAGAGGATAAAAAAATGCCCTTCATATAGAAGGGCATTTTTGGGTGCAGCTATGCTAATTGATTAGCAACCGCCGGAACCAACTTTCAGACCGCGGTTACCGTTACAGATAGTACCGGCGTTAGACCAGATCATGTTAGCTTGGTTAACAACTGTAGATGCAGTCAGAACACCTGCCAATTGTGTAGTATCGCTAGTACTTACTGTTGCTGTAGAAGTGAAACTCACAGAACCAGCAGCCAATACAGGAGTAGTAGCCATGAATTTGGTGACTGCAACGATAGGAACACCGTTACTACCACTTGTTATGCAGTTAGTCCAAACACCATTGTCACCTTGTACGCACAAAGCCATACCTGTCAAAGTGCTTTCGATCTCAGCCCTTGCACCAGTAGCGCGAGTACGGGATGTGTAATCGGAGTACTGAGGAATAGCGATCGCTGCCAGAATACCGATAATTGCAACAACAATCATCAACTCGATCAATGTAAAGCCGCGTTGCAGCTGTTTAGGGATAGATTTCATCTTGAACTCCAATAAAAAGTTAAATTCGGGAACAACGCTTTCTCTTAAGCAATCGCCGTGCCAACTCCTTGCAAACAGTAAAAGCAGGGCATTTTGTGATGGAAATAGATATCTTTTGATGTTTACTCAGAGCAACTGACAAAATGCGTCAACAGTTTCCAAAATCCCTTTGCAATTTTTTGTCATTTCTTATGTCAAAATATAAATATGACTGACGAGAATGTCACTCCTGTAACCTAAGTTACATTTCCCCGCATTTTTATTATGTAAATAATAAAAATTTACTATACAAGATGGCAGGTTTAAACAAATGTTGGTGATGTCTGGCCGCGCAGAACAGGTAGCACAGAAATAAAAATAAGCGTCGCCACGCAGATCTCCTCATACGCTGGGGAAAACTGTCATAACAAACTGACTATTTAATACAAATTCTGGTTCAAGGTGGCTGATGGTATCTATTGCTCTTGAGCTACCGAATGGCTATGGCGGCACTTTCAGTGGCTGTTACCCTGTCAAAATAGAGGTGAGTAGCAGGCAAGCAGGAGCAGGATGCATGTCTGACATAGTTAAGGGAATATTTGTACTTATACTCATATTCCCCTTACCTGCCAGCAAGCTCGCATTGGAGCGTCGCTGTCAAAGGCGAACTAGCCAGTGTATATCAGATATAAAAAGAGAAATGTTACTGGACGGTCCAGTCTGGCTTGTTCAATAAAAGATGACAGCCATCTTCGTGCCCGACATCTCTATCATGTCAGCGTGCTTCAAGGTGTGCGGCTTGTCCTTGATGGAGACGGTATTGACGGTTGCCGCAGCACTGCCCTCAACCTGGGCAATCACGTAGTCCTTGCCTTGCTGAGTAATGGCAATGACCTGAGTACCGGGGCTGCCTATGGTCGTAACGGCTTTGACAAGCGTCAGCTCCTTACCCACATTCGTGCCATTCATGACCTTGATCTTGGCCCTTTGCTTGTCGACGATCGCTGGTGGCTGCACTTGACCTGGCTCGGGCACAAAAGTCTGTTTGCCAGACTGCTCCACCTGGAATCTTAATTTGTATTTGCCGATGTCGATAACATCATCATCTTGCAGCAAATGTTTTTTGACCGGTTGGCCATTGACCATGGTGCCATTGGTACTGCCCAGGTCAAGAACAAAAGAACCATTCGACGAAGTATCAATTGCGGCATGCTGACCACTCACCGTCAGATGATCGATGACAATGTCATTGCTGGGTCGCCGTCCTATCGTCAGGCGTGATTTACTGATAGTGATTTCTTGCTGAACCAGACCATTAAAGGTGACGATAATTTTCGCCATAAATCTCTCATCAATTCATAAGCCCCGGACTACCGGGTAAATGTTCTTTGCAACCAGGACTTGTTTTTTTCACCAACCAGGCCAAACAAGACTACCGAAATATTATCCAGTCCCCCTCTGTCCTTGGCCCTGTCTATCAGCGCTTCGGCACAACGATCAAGATCAGATCCATACATCCTGATCAGACTCTGGATTTCATCATGCTCCAGCATATCGGTCAATCCATCCGAGCACATCAGATACAAATCTTCTTCTTCGGTATGGTGCGTATGCAACTCGGTATGCACCTCATCAAGCGTACCAACAGCGCGGGTGATCAAATTCTTGATGGAAGAAAAACGCGCATCTTCTTCCGATATCAGACCGGCATTGATTTGCTCCTGCAATACAGAATGATCCTGAGTCAAGCGACTCAATATACCATCACGAAAGCGGTAAGCACGTGAATCACCGACGTGTGCAAGTAAAAGCTTGTCTTGCAAACAGCATGCCACCACCACTGTGGTGCCCATGCCTGAGCATTCGGGATTGGTTTGCGCTGCATACAGCACGTTGCGGTTGGCCAGTTCAACAGATTCGGTAATCCAGCGCGCCATAGCCAAAGGCCGGGGCCCCATGGAAGGGAACCAGATGGCATCCATCTTGCTGCATAAATATTCTGCAATGATTTGCGCCGTCATGGCGCTGGCGACTTCACCGGCGTTATAACCACCCATGCCATCGGCCAGAATGGCGCAGCCGTAGTCGGCACAAACGATGATGGCATCTTCGTTGTGCGACCTGACTAAGCCCGTATCAGACAGGGCGGCAAATTCTAGAACACGCTGGTATGGCATCAATAAACGCTGGGAATTATCCTGAAGTGTATAAATTTATAATATTTTTAAACCTGTATTCACAGGCTGGTTTCATTCGCCGCTTTTTCTGCTTTTTATTCTGCTTCTTTTGCGCTGCTGCCTGCGGTTAACCATGAATTCAATCACAATTCAATTGTGAACTGTACATCTTGCTTAAGCTTAACATTAAGGAAATCTATTTGCACGGATATCCACAAGAAACCCCGCTATAAACAAAAAAGAGTCGCAAAATTTGCGACTCTTTCTTGCAAAGCAGCTTTACAGCCTCTTGCTTACAGCATGGCTTTCAACAAACGCGCCATTTCTGACGGGTTTTTAGTGGCCTTAATGCCGCATTCTTCCATGATGTCGAGCTTGGCTTGTGCAGTATCAGCACCGCCAGAGATCAGCGCGCCAGCATGGCCCATGCGTTTGCCCGGAGGCGCAGTCACACCGGCGATGAAGCCAACAACTGGCTTCTTCATGTTGTCGCGTACCCAGTAAGAAGCATTGGCTTCATCCGGACCACCAATTTCACCGATCATGATGACAGCATCAGTATCCGGATCATCATTGAACATCTTCATGATGTCGATGTGTTTCAGACCATTGATAGGATCACCACCAATACCAACAGCAGAAGACTGACCCAGACCCAGTGCAGTCAATTGACCCACTGCTTCATATGTCAGTGTACCGGAACGGGAAACCACGCCGATACGACCTTTACGGTGGATATGGCCTGGCATGATGCCGATCTTGATTTCGTCTGGTGTGATCAGACCTGGGCAGTTAGGGCCGAGCAATTTTGTTTTGCTGCCGGACTTAGCCATGCGGTCTTTCAACATCATCATGTCACGGACAGGGATGCCTTCAGTAATGCAAATTGCCAGGTCCAGGTCAGCTTCTACGGCTTCCCAGATGGCAGCGGCTGCGCCTGCTGGTGGTACGTAGATAACGGAAACTGTCGCGCCAGTAGCCGCTTTAGCTTCAGATACGTTAGCGAAAATCGGGATGCCTTCGAAATCTTCGCCAGCTTTTTTCGGGTTCACGCCAGCGACGAAACAGTTTTTACCGTTTGCGTAGTCGCGGCACATGCGAGTATGGAACTGGCCAGTTTTGCCAGTGATACCTTGGGTGATGACTTTAGTGTCTTTATTGATCAGGATGGACATATCTGTTCCTTGCGATTATTAAGCTTGAGCTGCAGCAGCTGCAACAACCTTCTGTGCTGCTTCTTCCATCGTGTCAGCCGCGATGATAGGCAGGCCAGAGTCAGCCAGCATCTTCTTGCCGATGTCTTCGTTAGTACCCTTCATACGCACAACCAGTGGTACTTGCAGGGAAACTGCCTTGGATGCAGTGATCACGCCTTCAGCGATCACGTCACAACGCATGATGCCGCCGAAAATGTTGACCAGGATGGCTTTCAGGCCTGGGTTTTTCAACATGATCTTGAAGGCTTCAGTGACTTTTTCTGCCGTCGCACCACCACCTACGTCCAGGAAGTTGGCTGGTTCGCCGCCGAACAGTTTGATCGTGTCCATGGTTGCCATCGCCAGACCAGCACCGTTCACCAGGCAGCCGATATTGCCGTCGAGGGAGATGTAAGCCAGGTCAAATTTGGAGGCTTCGATTTCAGCTGGATCTTCTTCATCCAGATCGCGGTAAGCCACGATTTCTGGTTGACGGAACAAGGCATTCGCATCGAAATTGAATTTTGCATCCAGTGCGATCACTTTGCCGGAGCCAGTCAGGATCAAAGGATTGATCTCAGCCAGGGAGCAGTCAGTTTCCATGAAGGCTTTGTACAAACCTTGCAACTGTACGCGCGCATCAGCAATGGATTCTTCAGGCACGCCGATTTTACGGGAGATGTCATCCGCTTCAGCATCTTGCAAGCCAGCAGTCGGGTCGATTGCCAAGTTGTGGATCAGTTCTGGATGTTTTTCTGCCACTTCTTCAATATCCATACCGCCTTCGCTGGAGGCCATCAAGACCACGCGCTGGCTGATACGGTCAGTGACCATACTCACATACAGTTCTTTTTTGATATCTGCGCCTTCTTCGATCAACAGGCGACGAACCTTTTGACCTTCAGCACTGGTCTGATGCGTGACCAGTTGCATGCCCAGAATCGCGTCAGCGTATTCACGCACTTGTTCCAGGGATTTAGCGACTTTCACGCCACCACCCTTGCCACGGCCACCGGCGTGTATCTGTGCTTTAACAACCCAGACTGGTCCGCCCAGCGTTTCAGCCGCTTTGACAGCTTCGTCAACAGACAGGCATGGAATACCGCGTGGTACTGTCACTCCGAATTTGCGGAGGATTTCTTTACCCTGATACTCATGAATTTTCATACGACTTCCCTTCAGACACTGAGGTATAAATAATTAAACAAACAAACTAGCTGGGTGATTTCGCGTCAGGCGATACTTTTGCCCAACGCGGGTAATATTGAACAACTGCAGGCCCGTCTATACGAAGAGCGTGACAGCGATCAAGTTGAAAAGGTTGTTGCGCCTGCTGGCCACGATCGGTCGCCCCATCACGAGTATCGATCACATCGCCAGCAAAAGCCTGGACAGCCGCAGTCGGCAGAATTTGTGCCATTTCCGTCAGATGGGTGCAACCCTGCACACCAGCCATGCGTTCTTTGACGCCCTGACGGAACTGTCTCATCAAATTCAAACCGATGAGTTTTTTATAATCTGGAGTAATAGCTTCGCAATAACCCGGATAAGGTACAGCGTCTGACGACGCTTCCACATCAACGATGTTCAATTGCAAGTCTATGGTAATGCGCAGGCTGAGGTCATGCAGCGCGCTGCCATTCAAGCGCACGCCGGATGCGAGCGTAATATCGCGGGGCTTATAGTCAGTGATATGGGCGTCAAGATCCCACAATCCGTCATCGCGCGCGAACGCTTCGATCTGGATAGTACGCGTGTGCTTTAAGGCGCGTCTGTTGGTTGACGAAGATAAGGGCATCATGCCTGCTGGCGGCTAAACCGGAATTACTGAATAAATAGCCACAATTGCGTGTCGTTACCGCAGCTTCTACGATAACAGCCGCTCCTGCGGCCCTGCAAAAAAACCAGCAGAGTGTAGCACAGACCAGCCACGAACTCATCACATGACTACAATTTAAGCAGTTTTCTGAGTAAGCTTATGCAGAAATCTAAGCAGAAAATTAAGTTTTTTGTGGTTTGGCAAAAGAAAACGGGGCAATTATCAGGCAAATGTCTTTCCTTGCAATATCGACATGTACTTGAAAGCAGTGCTCATTCCAGGTTACACCTGCAATCACGGACAAATGTTTCCAGTTGAAATGAAACTGAATAATCGGCGTTTTCCCTTTGAGTGCCCAAGTACGCACGCGGGTAGGCCGTTCGCTGATTCCGGACTCGTCGATGAATACAACCAGCCGATTCTCTCTCAAGGCTTTTTTTTGAGCGCAGGCCAGGTTTTTTTCTTGAACTCCTGTACAGCATCTTCGTTACGTTCAATGGCGCGACGCTCCGGCTTTTGGTTGCCGAATAGCAACAATCGCATTTTGCGGAGCTTCAAAGCCTACTGCTTTTCCTAATGCAAGTGACATCCACTCGACAATTGGCAAGAACTCAAAACCACTTGTTCCTGCTGGCTTGAGAATATGAGTGAATGGTTTCCCCTCAATCGGTGAAAGAAGTCCATCAGCATCGAGAAACATCGGTGCTTTGATCTGTATCGAACCACGCCATGCCGAGCAGGCACTCAATTGGATTGGCGAGCTTTATGCCGTCGAAACACACATTCGTGAGCACAATCTTATTGGGCCTGCCAAACTCACACTGCGCCAAGAAAAGGCCACGCCAGTAGTGACAAGATTATTTGCGTGGATCGATCAACAATTCGAAGCACAGGGATTTTTACCAAGCAGCCCGTTCCTTGGTGTACTCGCTTACATCAGAGAACGACGTGAGGGACTGGAAGTGTATCTGAATGATCCTGATGTATCGATTGATACAAACCATCTTGAGCGCGCTTTGCGGGTGATTCCAATGGGACGTAAGAATTGGCTGTTCAGTTGGACCGAACTCGGGGCCAAGCATGTCGGGATCGTGCAAAGCTTGCTGGTGACCTGCCGTCTACATGATATTAATCCGTATGATTACTTGGTCGACGTATTACAGCGCGTTAGCCAGCATCCTGCATCAAAGGTTCATGAACTTACGCCGAGGGTGTGGAAACAACTCTTCGCGGACAATCCGTTGCGATCCGATCTACATCCGTCGACGCGCTGATACTATGACGTCGTGTGGTAACCGATTACCTTTATAAAAACTCTAGTAACGAACTCTCTAGGGGCTTGGACTATCGGTATGCCCTTCGTCGTCAATAACAATTTCTTGGTCAGCCTCGTATGGAAGATTTTCATTTCGATTGGATGGAGCCTTTGGATGCAAAAAGTCATCAATGCTCTATCCATTGATCTTTTATTTTGGCCGAAAACGAAATACCCGACCCAGGCTGGCACGGCCGTTGGAGCGCATGCTCGACTGCGTAGTCATTCCGTAAAAATATCCGTCGCTGTGCAACATCAACGGCGTGTTGGGATGTACGCCATCGCCGGCAGTTTGGTTAAATGAGTAAAGCAGGTCGAACGAAGAGTTTCCGGGTTTGTAGCGAAGCAGCGCGCCCATACTGTGTTCCCCACCGTTCTTTGATGTGCCATAGAAATTGCCGTCTTTGCCCAACACCATGGAGTCAGGCGAGAGCTTCGCATCAAAAGAAAACAGTGTAGCGATACCAGGCTTAGCGCTAGAACTAATCCGGAACAGAATGCCACCATAATCCCCGCTGTGATAAGCCAGCCCATAAATATCTTCCTCCCTTCCAGCAAATAGTTTCGTCTGAGTAAAACGATTGCCATCGCTGAAAGAGCCGATGCTGGTGACAGTGGCTCGATCTCCTGTCGTTATCTTGAGAATCTTCCCGTCGTCGTCGGAGCTATTGCCCGTGGTCGCCAGGTAAAATGCACCGTCCCCAGCCGCCACCAGTTCGCTGCGACCCGCTAGCCAGCAAGAATGATCGTCAAACGTATGCAGGATTTCGATGCTGCCTGCTTTACCCGGTGCTATCCGATAGATAATTCCGCAGCCATCTTTACTCTGGTATGTTGTCCCATACAGTTGGCCATCGGCCCCGAGAACCAGTTTAGATTGGGGATACCCGGTTTTTTTGTCAAATGAATATAGCTTCGAGAATGGAGTTGACCTTCCTGGTATCAGCTCGAAAACCGAACCCATGCCGTGGGCACCACCTTGGCTAGCAATTCCATAAAATCGACCATTGCCTGCGGCAACTAGAGTACTGTCTGGTTTGCTACCCTCGCTTTCTGACTTGAACTCGTAGAGGCTACTGGCGACGGAAACAACTCCGGTCTTGACCTTGTAGAAGATACCCAGTGATGTTCTTTCGCCCCCCTCAGGCGCCACGCCGTATAAATAGCCATCATTGCCAGCGGCCAGTGCACCATCTGGCCCTCCTGCGCTGGAGTTGGAATGAAATGAGTAGAACGTGCTTACATGAGGATCAATGCCTGTAGACACTTTGAACAAAAGACCATCTGTCTCACAGCAAGTACGAGCTCCGCCATACAGTGCGCCATCTATTCCTTTGGTAAGTGCGCCACCTGATTGAATGATGATATCTGCATCAAATGAAAACAAGCTCGTCAATGTAGATGAGCCTGGCGTCAACTTGAAAATGGAGCCCTTGCCATTTTCCCCACCCTTGGTGGTTGTACCGTAAAGATTTCCATCACTTGCCGCCATCAGAGGTGCTCTCGTCTGATATCCGAGCTGTTGGGTAAAAGAAAGAATCCTTGCAGCTGAAGGAGTGGCTCCCGTGGTGATTCGAAAGATGCCGCCCGGAGCGTCGTTGTTATCGACACGTCCAGGAAGCAGTGTGCCGTAGATCACACCATCGGCCCCTGCAACTAGTGTTGCTTCCGGTTCGACGTAGGTGCAGTCGTAATCAACTCCTTCTGTTGTAAAAGGCAATAAGCTTTTAATATTGGGAGTAGTTCCGGGAGTCAGCACGAACGCGCCGCCACAGCCCTTTGCGATGCCGCGGCTGATGCCATAAAGCCGCCCGTCCTTCCCAGCCACCTCAAGGCGGGCATTTCGAAACTCGGGCGTAATGGACAGCAAGATGGTCGCGACAGGTTTTGGTGTCGCGTTGATAACGAATACTGCACCCAAGCCATGCTTGCCGCCTGCTGCCATGGTTCCATACAGCCGGCCATCTTTCGCCAGCACGAGGGAACTCGGAACCAAGGCAGCCGGACTGTCTTTCCCGTTATCCATAAAAATTTTTTCCGCGCGAGCATGTTCCCCAGGAATGATCCTGTACAGGAAAGCTTTACTGCCCTTCCCACCTCGAGTAGCGCCATACAAATTACCATCGCTGGCGGCAACCAGTCTGAGGTGCTCTGTCTGACAGGTAATAAACATCGGACTAGATGCGAAGGCGGGGCTGACAAAGACATTTACAATGGCGTCAACCACGGCCTCGATTAGTGTGCGACTGTCCGCACGTTTGGGCTCGATGCTGCAAGCATCGCCTTCGAAGGTCCAGACCCGGGATGTTATCGGTTTGGCGCCAGGTGTGATTCGATAAATACCACCTGCGTTGGATGGATTGCCCCGAATTGTGCCGTAGAGTGCACCATCGCTCGCCTGCACGAGAACAGTATCGGCTTCATCACTGCCTTCAAAATAGAAGGGAAACAGATTCACGGTCGGCGTGGGCCCCAACTTGACTTGGTAAAGCTTCCTCCAAACGCTGGTGATGCCGTACAAGCGGCTGTCGCCAGCCACGACCATAGGCGAGTCGGGCGAATAGGTTTCTTTATCGAATCCGTAAATAGGACTGACGCTGGGCGTGGTACCCGGAACCACTCGGTAAAGTGTCCCGTGATTGTTGAGCCCACCTTCCTTTGTGGTCCCGTAGAGGCTGCCATCGGGTGCCTGCACCATAGGGGTAACAGGAGTGCGACCGTTAGAAGCGAGTCCTGGCAAAAATTCTGGGGTTATGCCAGCACCTTGCGCCGAAAGAGCGTATGTGAACAAGCAAAAAGCAAGCACCGAAGTAAGATAATTCAATGCAGTCATGTTGCGCACACAACTGACCCTGTACACAATTAGTTTAAACAGCATATTTTACAAATTAATTCTGAAAAAGATTTTGACACGCTCCGATTTGCTCGCAATGTCAGTAAGCGGTTTCTGAACGGGCTATGATCGGTTGAATATAACGCCGTTCAGGAACCGCTTACCACCAAGCTACGGCTTATCAGCCCAATGTCTGGGATTCAATCAAAGTCAGGGATTTAATAATAAGAATATCCTCCACTTGGTCATTCCTGCCCAGGCAGGAATCCATCGTATTAACACCTTTAGAACCAAATCTACCACAACCTTATTCAAGATTTTTAAGTCTATACAAATAAATCAAGAACAAACAAAATCAAGCAACGCCACTGTGCCCCAGTCTGCGCTCACTGCTGTCCAGAATAATGTTTTTGACAAACAATAACGAGTAAATTCCCTTCCTTTCAAAAGGATGTTGTAGGGGTTTCACAAAGCATGCTTTGTACCGACAGAATCTAAGCCGCCTACTAGCAGCGCAGCGGACGGGTTAAGGTGGGGATGGGTTTCGGTCGATTGCCGATGGACGAATTTGCGTCGAAAACCCATCCCCATCCCAACCTTCCCCTTGAAGGGGGAAGGAGCTTCAAGTATGGCCGTTTGTAAATAATATTCATTTGCAAAATTGAGTCTCCGATTCAGAAAAATCGCTACGAAACTGCTTGTACTTGAGGTTCAGAAAGAGTCAAGGCAATTATTCCAGACAGCATTGAGCCTGCGCTAGGGCGACATTGCTGGAGTATGTGGTTCTCTGTATTTACTCCACATCCTCATCCCGCGACACCCGCATAGCCGCCTGCGTAGCCCGGCTGGAAAAACCCCTCTGCTGCAAAAACGCAGCCTGCTTCATCTTCTCCTGATGATCTTGCGGCGCATGCCGGAATTTCCTGTGCAAGACCTGAACCGCCCTCTCTACTTCAGACTCTTTCAAGTCTTCCTTAACGTTTTCTATATCCTGCGCATCCAGTCCGTGGCTTTGCAGCTCCGCCAGGATACGGTTATTGCCAAACCTGGCTTGTCGCCTGTTCACTAACGATTCAGAAAAACGCTCGCCAGACAAATACTTGGCGGCTTCCAGAAAATCCAGCACAGCGCCAACATCATCACCCTCTTCCGCATAGCGTGCCAGCTTGCGCTCCAGTTCCATGCGGCTATGTTCACGCATGGATAAATACCGCAGGGCTCGGGCTTTCAGGCTAATGGTAGGTTTTTTCATACTTTAAAAGCAAAAATGCCGGTTGGCAGCTACCAACCGGCATGATACAAACTAAGGCACTAGCAGTACTACAACTTAGTACTAAAACTTAGTGCTGCAACTTATTCAGCCGTCGCCGCTGATGGCATCAGCAAAGGCACGCCCAGATGCAAGCGCACTTTGTTTTCAATTTCAAATGACAACTCAGGACGCTCTTTCAGATAAGTACGTGCATTGTCCTTACCCTGGCCGATACGCTCGCCGTTATAGCTATACCAGGCACCGGCTTTTTCTATGATCTTGGCATCTGCTGCCAGATCCAGAATCTCGCCTTCGCGTGAAGTACCTTCGCCATACATAATGTCAAAGTGCGCTTCCTTGAATGGTGGCGCCACCTTGTTCTTGACTACCTTGACCTTGGTTTCATTACCCACCACTTCATCACCGGACTTGATAGAACCAGTGCGGCGGATATCCAGACGTACGGAAGCATAAAACTTCAGTGCATTACCGCCTGTTGTCGTCTCAGGGCTACCAAACATGACGCCAATCTTCATACGAATCTGGTTAATAAAGATCACCAGGGTATTGGTACGTTTGATACTGCCAGTCAGCTTACGCAAAGCCTGGGACATCAGACGTGCTTGCAGACCAGGCAAAGAGTCACCCATGTCGCCTTCAATCTCGGCACGTGGCGTCAAGGCCGCGACCGAGTCAATGACCACCAGGTCAACGCTGCCAGAACGCACCAGCGCATCGGTAATTTCCAGCGCTTGCTCGCCTGTATCAGGCTGGGAAATCAGCAAATCAGACAGATTCACACCCAGTTTTTGAGCGTAACCTACATCCAGCGCATGTTCAGCATCGATAAACGCACAAGTACCGCCCAGCTTTTGCATTTCAGCAATCGCCTGCAGCGTCAATGTAGTTTTACCAGAGGACTCAGGGCCATAAATCTCAACCACGCGGCCACGTGGCAAGCCGCCAACGCCCAGCGCGATATCCAGTCCCAGCGAGCCAGTAGAAACAACCTGCACCTCTTCCACCACTTCACCGTCGGCCATGCGCATGACCGAACCTTTACCAAACTGCTTTTCTATCTGTGCCAGCGCTGCTGCAAGTGCCTTTGCTTTTTCTGAGGCATTTTCTGGTTTCTTATCGTCCATACATTCTTTCATTCAATAAGCGGCGGGTGGAAAAAGGAATACAGGCTTAATTTCCTGCGATTTGCAGTACTGTATAAAAAAACAGTGATTTATGCAAGCGACTTTTTGCATAGATTGTTGAACGGAGGATTTTACAGCGAAGTGTTGGCAATCATTCAATTATTGATCGTTTGATAAAATTTCTGTCGAAATCCACTTAACTCTGAACTTTCTTGCTCTGTGTAGCGCATATGTCCAAGACAGTGCTAATGGCAATGTTTCACATTGGAATAAATAAGGTCAACGGCAACCATGGCGATAAATCACTCAAGCTGGGTACATGAAGACTGAATCCAGGGCTATCCATTCAGAAATTGGGTTGTCGCACATTTCATTTACTGACATAATCGATAATAAATTAACCTGATCACAAAATGTCGCTAAAAGAAAAACAAAATTCAATCGAAGTAACACAACCGCGAAGACCAGGAAGGCCACCGTCAGCCGTGCCAAAAACCAAGTCAGAAGCAGCGGCCGAAAGTCGGAAAAAAAGACTGCAAAAGGGCAGACGAGTTGATTTGATATTCGACGAAGATGATGCAAAGCTTCTGGGTGCAGTTAAGGAAAAACTGCTTGCTCTCTCAGAACAAGAAGCAATCAAACAATTAATTCGTCAAGAGGCAAAAAAATTCAAGCTATAGGAGCAATATGAGTCAAATGTATGCATGGGCTAACACTGTTCAAGCACTAATAAATTTTGGTTCTGAACATACATGGGTAACAACTTATGATCCAGGAACTGGCTCACCAAATGAAACTCTCGGCCACTATTGGTATTGCTGGGGCAAAGAGCGTACACATGCTAGGAATTTGGTAATAGGTAAAGGTGGAGTTGATTTTGCCCTAAAAATTGCGAAACCAAATAAAAAAGATGAATCCGTAGGAATAGAATATGGGATTGACGGTGTTTGCCATCAGATGGCAAATAGATTACTCCGCTTTTCGCTTGATGAAAATAACATGCCTGTAACTGTTCACCAGGCAAAAGGGTATTTACTCTCTAAAATGATGTACGGAGAGTATGGCGGTTCAAAAGATGAAAAAGTTCTCGCTAAATGGAATACATTAGTAAGTAATTATCAAAAATCAATCGACGGTGACAAAAATGTCTGAAACCATAAATCCTAGAATTACGGAGATAAAAAGTCGTTTGCCTCAAAACTCATTTACAGAGACTGATGATGCAACAGTCGTTGAGTTAATTAATCTAGAAGATCGCATGTCTGATAATAAAATATCACTTATATCTCTTATGAATGAAGAGATATTGGAAAAAACGGAAGTTCTGGAAAAAATTGAAATTTGCTTTCAGGTATTTCTTAAAAAAGCAGTAAAAATCCTTGGCCCCGAAAAATGCAAAGCAATATATGATTTTTTGCCAGGAGAGAATTTAACATTCCTTGAATCAAAAAAAGTTGAAGTCCCCTCTGCACTAGCCGTAAATCTAGGCAAAAAATTAAAAGATCTGGAAATCATTAGCAGCTATGACATACCAAATAACCCATTGGTTGTTAAAGGAGTCCGGATTGGTCGGCCTCCTGAAGCGAATTTGAAACGCTCGACTATTTATGATTCAGGCTCACGTGATAAATATAAAACTCTTTTAGAGAAAATACGTCATGAGATGGTGGAAAATAATTTTTTGAATTCTCCTACTGGTGTTATCACCGCCGGAGATATACAACCGCATTTTTATACTGTGCATAATTCATTTCCTAAACCGCAATTTTCAGAAAATGTAACAGCGATTTTCAAAGAATTAGATTCTATTGAAAAACGAATTCCAAAAGAAAATAAGCCGAGACGCAATCGACATGGATTTAAAAAACCAAATTTTTAATTTGAATTATTAAATTTTTTTAAATCTTATTTTGTTTTACTTTTCATATAGAAACATGAATTTCGCATAATTTGGGCTACGACGTCTGGCGTTATATCGACAACACCGTCGTGACCACCAAATACCCTCACCATGGCCAGCTCGTTCGATATTGGAAATACCACTTCGGTTCCCTTGAGCCCAAAACTTGGCGAATAGAATGAGCCTCTGTCTTTTTGTTCGCTCCATTGCAAAACGACTAGATGATCCGAGGTAACAAAACCACCAGCATCTGCAGGCTCCCTCAGAAGCTGCCAATTTCGCCCGCCAAGAAGCGGCAAAACAGTGTCTACCAGTTTAGTTCTGATTGGACATAACTTGTCGTAGGCACTCCAATTGTGTATCGATCTTGTTCAACAAATTGCGCGCTATGGTTTAAAATACTTTTCGTTCGATCCCGTCGACGACAAACAGTTGCGCGTTTCTGCTGCGGCTTTTAGCAAAACCTTTGAGGTAAGTCAATAAGAACGAATCACCTTCACAAGTTGAGTTTGTATAGGCTAACAAGAAATATCACTTGGTCATCTATTTTAAAGTGCCAGCTTTGGCCAGGACAGCATATTCGCAACCCGATGTATCACCTAAACACCTTCAGCGTCTGACACCCAACCTGTTTTTAGTAGCCGCTCATAGTATTGCTGAAGGATTTCGAGCTCTTACATGTGGGCTCGTTTGCCTACCTTCGACTCCAGGGATTTTTCGCTAAACTGCCTTGCTAAATCCTCACATATATCCCATCGCTGAAATCGCTCTGACGAGGAAGTGCCTGGTGAATAGAATTTATCGTTGAATGTTCGTTTGCTAGCTGAATTGATCCGGTCAGTTTGATCTGCCTTCCACTTCTTTGCGAAGGCCGCCCCTCTCTCATAGGCCTCTTTAAATCCCAGTTCTTTCAGATCCAGATGAAGCTGCTTTAAGCTTCGTCGCTGCTTACGATTCTTACCTACTTCGGTTTTAAGCCAGCTTGAAAGCTGCAATGCATATTTGTCGATGGCACTGGTTGTTTGTCGTTCTGCATAAGCTGGCTCTGTGAATTCAGAACGCAGATAGCGTTGCGCGGGTAGCGCCGGACGGTGTTGCGAGAGATGCCCAGTCGTCTGGCGATCTCCCTTAAGGGAATCTGGTCACGAATGTGCCAGCGTCGAATAACACCTGGCAATGCAGCGGCTATCACTCATGTTTCCCCGAATACCGAGAAAGCCTCAGATTTACGGCATAAACCAGTCCAAGTTTTACGCCGCACCTCCAGTGGGTCAATTTTCAGCGCAACTCAACAACATGCTGATAAGCTTAGAGTGAAGACCCAGTTTTGCCATGCTTTTTTCGTTGCCTTTGGTTCTGCTACTAACCCCCGCCAACGCCCGCTCGCTACAGATCGTCAACAGTTTCTTACGCCTGCAAATCCCCTACCGCCACAGAGCCAGTCGTGCCGATCAACTTCACGATGATGTCGCCGCTACCGACCGTTGTGCCCGCAGTGTGCTCAAGCACATAAGTGCCAGCGGCAGCGCCCGAGGCTACGTTGACCATGAATGCCTTGTAGTCATTGTTGGTAAGGTTGCCAGCGCCGTTAGTGATGTTGCTAGCCAGGCTGCCAAAGTCGGAACTGGCGATGTTAATTGTCACCAGGGACGACGCCGCATGACCAAAATGCAGGGCATCGGGGCGGTTGAGCTTGAAGTTGCTGATGGTGATCAGGTTGGTCGCGATGTGACCGATAGTTGAGCTACTGACTGTAATATTATCCACCCCGCCAGTGGAGGCGAGGTAGATGGTCTCAAGTCCAGCACCGCCAGTGACGGTCAGGTTGCCTGTTCCAGAGCCCTTAAGAACGACATTACCCGTGCCTGCCAATGTCACCGTGCCGTTGTCGCCGCCCCCCGCCAGTTCGACTTGATAGTTTGCACTGCCAGCCAGAGTCATGTGTTGATTTAAGCTTCCCACGACAATCACCTTGCTGGTCGTGAACGCAGTCAGGCTTATCGTGCTCCCAGCCCCGGTGATTACTTGCATATCGTTGACCGGATTGAATGTCAGGTTTTCTGAGCCGGCCAGATAGATGATGCCAATCTGGTTCATTTGAACAGCGCTCAAGGTCGCCGTGCCAGCATCCGTAATGGATATGCCTGCGCCGCCGATCGCGTTGCTCATGTCCCACTTTGCGCCTGCGAGATTGGCATTGGTCGATATGATACCGACCTCACCTGTGGTTTTGGTCTGGTTGATCACCTGGTTCGGCGCGCCCAGGTGCACAGTCCGGGAACCGGTAGCATTGTTCAGATTGATTGTCTGCGCAACGCTTCCGAGGTAAAGGGAATCGTAGTCGTTCGTGCTGTTGTCATTGATGGTGGTGAACTGATTCATGAATGCAACCGCTTTTTGCATCAGCCCCCCCTGTTGCAAATTCAGGGTAGTCACGCCAGTGACTACCGCCGGGTGCGCCGCATCGGTGAAAGCAGAGGTGACATTCAACACGTCGGTTCCGCCATTGCCCGAGATGGAAGTGCCTGCTGTCAGCAAAGTGGTATCCGTCGCATTGAAGATATCATTGCCTGTCATACCCAGATTTGGGACGCCAGGGTTGACTACACTGTTCACCCCTGGCACGACTACGGCAGGATTATTGGCTATGGTAGTAAATAGCGCGTCAAGCTTACTTGCTGCGCTTGTGCCGGTAGCGGCATCCACCACGCCCCCCAGCCATGTCTTGACAACACCGTAGGCATTGCCGTTAGTTGCGCTATAGGTCACCTGAGCCGCCGGGCTGGCTGCCATCTTGGCGGTGAATGCGCTGGCGGCGGTGAACTTGGCGGCAACCGTGGCAGCGTCTGTGCCAGTTGCACCCGCCAAGATGGCAATAGCAGCCTGGCCAATGGTGAAGGTGCCGTTGGTGATCTGCCCGACCCAGTAGCTTAAGCCAGACGGATCAGCATCGTGGTTGAACAGGTTACGGTACAGGGCATTGACGGTTTGCGCCATCGTGAAATTGGCAAAGGCGTTGGCGTATTCAGTTTGCTGCGAAAACGACTGCGCAATTTGTACCGCCGTAAAGTTCACCTGTGCGCCGGATGTCCAGTAAGCCAGGCCAGCAACATCGGCAGGGCGGTTAAAGTAAGCGATGTAGAGGTTTTGGATATCAGCGGCGTTTGCCATGGAGAACCCTTGTTAGAATAAACGGCGATCATCAATGTCACCAAAGGCTCGCATGGTAACACGCCAACTTTACCCGGAAAAGGCTTGCAGGCCTCAATGACTGCAGCACCCAGCCCTTGTCAGCCATCGCAGTTACGATCCACAATTGCTCAGATACCACGACGCACGCTGACGCACAGACTGCCTCAACTACCAGAGCAAGGCCGCATTCATTCCAGACGAGCAAGTCCTGCAATGCACTATCCCGAGGAGGCGTCAATGCATCAGACCGGGAGCGCGCAACTGCAGTAGAAAGAAAATCAAACGAGGTGTGTTCTCCCTGGACACGAGAAATCAAAAAAGTCTACATGTGTAGGCCAAAAATGAGATGGGCGACGTCATTACTGATATGATCGCAGCACGACAATCAAACCCGGCCCGGGAAATTTTGGTCTGTCGTGAATAGTGGCGTGAGCAAAATGGAGCGCATGAGTTGCTCTGGACAGTATGGTTCACAAATATCGCATTCGTTACCCCCCTCATCATATGGAAAAGTTAAATGATCTTTTGGCTGATGCTCAAGCAGTAGTTTTCGACGTCTACGGAACAATCGTGGAAATTCGAAATAAGCGCGGCCCATTCAAAAAACTTCTTCAACTCTTGGCAAAAAAAGGCAGGCCGCCGCAAGCGGATGATGCAGCGAAGCTGATGTCAATGTCAGCGGACCTTTCTGAAACAGCAAAATTTTTCGGCTTTGAACTTACTGCTCAAGAACTGGCACCGCTTGAAGAAGACTTGCAACTGGAGATAGACAGCTTGAGCCTGTATCCGGATACCACTTCGACACTTCTGGAATTGCGAAAAGCAGGCTTAAAAATTGCGGTATGTTCTAACCTTGCCGGACCATATGCAGCCCCCGTAATGGCACTGCTTCCGGTAACACTTGATGCATACATCTGGAGTTTTGAGGTGCGGGCAATTAAACCTGAACCCATCATCTATTCTTCGGTTAGTGATGCGTTAAATATTGCGCCATCCAAGATCTTGTTTGTTGGAGACACGCTGCTGGCTGATTATATCGGCCCCCAAAGCATTGGTATGCGCAGCGTGCATTTAAACCGGAACAACACTCCTTCGGCAAATTCTACAATTAATTCGCTGGCAGAATTGGTGAAGAATTAAACACATTACAAATGCTCATTTGGATTCCGCAAAGCTGCTTCCCGCGCTTCTGGCATAAAAACACCATTCTTGACAATACTGGCGTAGCGCCAGATAATTTTCCTGGGAGAAGACAAAACGCGTATCGTATTCACTTTATCATCAGATAAATTTCTAATGCCACGTCGTCTTCTCCTCGTTTCCTTGCTCACCATCGGCATCATTCACGCACAAAAGGAAGCCGCCGCACAGGTTGATACCACGCTGGTGGCCAAAGAATCTGCAGCGGCAGTCGCGCCAAAAGATGCAGCGCTGGCGACACCGTCCGTTGAAATCCGCGGTGCTGTCGATGCGATACGCCGCAACGAAACCGCCACCAGGATCGTCGTCACCAATGAAGAGCTGGTCAAATACGGCGACCAGAACGTGCTCGACGCGATGAAGCGCCTGCCCGGCGTGACCGTGCAAGGCACCAGTGTGCGCATGCGCGGCCTTGGCAATGGCTACACCCAGGTTCTGGTCAATGGCGAGCGACCGTCGGCTGGCTTTTCGCTTGATACGCTGGCACCAGACATGGTGGAGCGAGTCGAAATCGTGCGCGCTGCCACTGCCGAATTCAGTACCCAGGCGATCGCTGGTACCATCAACATCGTGCTCAAAAGGGCAGTTACCAAGGGAACTAGCGAAGTGAAGGTGCTCGCTGGCGGCGCCGATGGCCAACGCAACGCCAGTACCAACCTGTCTACATCGGACCGTTCGGACAAGCTGTCCTATACGCTTGGCGCCAACTTGAATTTCAACCGGAATATCAATCCGTCGTACAGCGCCGTTGAGGCCCATGCTGCCAATGGTGCGCTGACCGAAAAGCGCAACACGACTTCAGTCAACACCAGTCAAGCTGAGGGTATCAATCTCAATAGTCGCCTGAACTGGCAGCTCAAAGGAGAAGACAGCTTTACCTGGCAAACCTTTGCCAGCCAAGGCTACTTCAAAGGCAACAACGACGACCGCACCGCGACTTTGACGGAAGCGGCCTATCCTTATCCTTTGCTGGTGGCTAGCTTCGACGGCATGTTCCGCAACCTGCGCAGCGATATGAACTGGGTGGCCAAGTTCATCGACGGTGGCACGCTTGATGCCAAACTGGGCATCTCCAGTTCGGACAATGAGCGCTTCGTCGGCCGCCGGGGTCGCAACACGGCCAATGCCCTCGTGCTTGACCGCGACTACACCACGCGTGGTAAGGACCGTGGCATAAGCACTACTGGCAAATACACAGCCCCCTGGTTGAGCGGCCACGCGATCGCGTTTGGCTGGGACTTCGGCTACGCCAAATATCATGAAAACGAAGTGCAGGATGACACTGATGTGCAGCTAGACTTCAACAATAACTACGGCGCAACTATCACCCGCCTCGCTGCGTTTGCGCAGGACGAATGGGACATTACCAAGGACTTGTCGTTGTACCTCGGCGCACGCTGGGAAGGCGTGCGCACTCATGCAACGTCCATTGGCATTGATTCGGGCTCACATCTGTCGGTGCTGAGCCCACTGATGCAGGCCCTGTACAAGATCCCTGGCCACAAAGGTGACCAGCTGCGTTTCGCGCTGACCAGGACCTACAAGGCACCGGGATTGTGGCAACTGGTGCCACGCCATTTCTATAATGCGTTCAACACCGCTGTTTCACCTGACTCCAGCGGTAATCCTGAGCTCAAGCCTGAACTGGCACTGGGCATTGATGCTGCCATCGAGCACTACTGGTCCGAAGGCGCATTGCTGTCAGTTGCGGTGTCATCGCGCGAGATCGAAGGTTTGATACGCAATGAAGTACGTCTTGTCGGCGATCGCTATGTGTCAGCACCTTATAACCAGGGCAAGGCCCACGTCAGGGGTCTGGAACTGGAAGCGAAATTCCCGCTCAAGGCAGTGATGAAGGATGCGCCTGACCTTGACGTGCGTGCCAGTATCAGCCGCAACTGGTCGACTGTCGATGGTGTGCCAGGCCCTGGCAGTCGCCTCGATAACCAGCCGCGCCTCTCGGCCAACTTTGGTGCTGACATCAAACTTGGCCCATGGAATGGCGGCGGGAGCTTCTCGTATGTAGAAGGTTCATGGTCTCGTACCTCGTTGACCGATTCGCGCTTCAATTCCTCGCGACGCGATCTTGAAGCCTACCTGCTATACAAGTTCACGCCTAAGATCCAGTTGCGGATCACAGCGCGCGACCTGCTGCGCCCTGACAATGTGAGTAAATTGCGCTTCGATGGTCCGGACGGCAACTACGACAGCATGACGACCAGCCCAGTGCGTCCGGGCTGGCGCATTGCTTACGAGCATAAGCTGTAGGGCGCATAAGGACAATGCAATCATTTACCGAGTAGCAACGCACCTGTCGACGTCTATGCTTGTCCATGGCATATGGGGCCTTGGTATTCGTTTGCCAGTTGAACTGACTCCGTCAGTTCTATCCACCTTCCACTTTCTTCTTTCTAGCGGAGGCTGCCAGACAGTGTTGCGAGAGATGTACAGTCGTCTGGCGATTTCCCGTAATGGTATCTGGTCACGAATATGCCCGCGTCACATCATAGCTAAAACTCATTTCATCAATAGAATGAGATGCGTCTAGCAATGCCACGCCAATCACTCCTGTACCTGCTGATCAAGATAAGGAGCACACGCAAACCACAGCTTAAAATTTGTTTTTAAATTATCAATTGATTAAATATAAATAATGGTATATTTTACATCATAGTTTGCAGGCACTCTGAGCTTTGTCCTGGCGTCCAGCCCAATATTGCATTGATGGAATTAGCACCTCAGTATCAGAGGAACCTGCCATCCCTGGTTCCGGCAATTGCTTCAAGAAAATTGACATTAAACGTAGTCGTTCCCTGTTTGACACACTGACGCACGATTGAACTTGAGTAGCCATGTCCAATACCAGCTTATCTCACCTAGTCCCATGCACACACGGCATTTCCCCAGCCGTTGTTGATACAGATACCCGCATCACTGTCAGCGACAGCACCACTGTTTTCCGCTATAGCGCGCAATTGAACGATCTGCCATTCCGGCATGACTGGCCGTTGGCAAAATAGGTAGGCAAAGGGTGGCCTTCTGTCAGAAGTGACCATCAGTTTCTTTATCACAAAGAAAGGAATGTTTATGAAAAAAATCATCCCGCAGCGCCCGTACTTAATAAGCTTAAAAAGCTTAATAAGCTCAATCAGCTCGGCGGCTGTCATTACAATTGCTGCCTTAGGCGCCATCACTGCATTTCCCACTATGACTATGGCGCAACAGAACCCGGCTGCAGGTCCTGTCAACTGCAACGCCAGTTCTACTTGGGTCAGCAACCCGTCCTTGCCGGGCGACGTGCAGAACATCAATGATAATTGCAGTTTTCAGCAGTATATGTGGCAGACCATGCTGTACTTGGTGCAACCGGTAGCAACGGGCAGCAAGGTGCTGCAATTTGAAACCTTCATGCCTAGTTACGGCATTTTTGTTGATCCGGGCAAGACCCCGACCGCATGGGGAAAAGTACCCAAACCGACTTATTGCAAAGGGCCATCGACCTTAAAACAGAGCTTAAAACAAAACTATGTTTTTTCCAATCTGACCTTGCAGGCAGGCGTTGGACAACCATTGATCGACAAATCGCTGAATCGGGTATTTTACGGCGTATCGGTGAATAAACCGGCCTATGACTTCATCACCGGCTGCGGCTTGTATCAGGCGCAGTGTAGTTTAAGCCTTGCACCCGATCTGGTCGATCCGGCTGGTTACAAGGTGGTGGACATTCCAAGCTTGTACCCGACTTTGGCGTTTCCCACCAATTCGATGGAATTAAAAACTGCCTGGAAGATTTTGACGCCCGACGAACTGGCAGGCAAGACCTTTTATAGCACGAAAGGCTCGGTGCAGGCACCCGGCAAAACCTGCATGGAGAATGTGGATCTGGGGCTGGTAGGCATGCACATCGTGAGCAAGACGCCGAGCCAGCCGGAGTTTATCTGGGCTACTTTTGAACACCGCAACAATGCTCCGTATTGTTCCACGACTGAAGCTAAACCTCCTTTGGGCGGCAACTGGACTTTTTATAATTCCAGCTGTACTGGCAGCAGTTGCACCACCAATCATTATGCCGAAGGCAAAGCCACCCAGGTTTGCACCATGCACCCCTGGGGCGACCCCACTCTTGGCATCATGCCCAATAATTTGAATTGTGGCTCCACCCCGCCGCCTGGTTATATTTGTGAACCGGATACCCAAAAATTCGTCATACAGCCCAGCACCGCCAATTTGCAGGCATTGGATTTATCCATGCAAAAAATGCTGGCCGCATTGCCTGCGGGCGACGCCAATAAATTGTGGGCCAATTATTCACTGGTCGGCAATGTATGGACTGCCAAGGGGACATTACCGCCTCTGGTGCAGGCCCAGGTCGGGTCCTTATCGGGCGCAAACAATAGCATGGAAACCTATGTGCAAAATGGCGTCTCCAATATTCAAAATCCCTACAATTGCTTTAGTTGCCATAATCTGGATGGCAAGAACAAAGGCCAATCACTGAATGAGGCAGTAAAAGTTCAATTGCCGCCAGCGGGGCTTTCTCACATCTTCAATTTACTGAATTTGAAAACCAAGGGTTGCAGCGCAAATGTGCTGCCAAGCGACCCCATATGCGCTGCCAACGGTGGTCCTAAAAAGTAAAAACCGTGTTCAAAAAATAATGAGAGGAATTGGCATGAGCTATTTGACATATCCAAGATTGCACTTTAGCGGTGGCTTTCTGGCTGATCCAAGCACGGTGAACAATACGCCGGACAATTACACCGATGCGAATGATGAGGTGGCAAAGTTGCAGCTTTACTGGAATCCGAATGGCACCGGTATTTTTGATTTTCAAGGCTGTCTGGTCACCAAGGTAGTCTATGGTCCCGGTGATGAAACCACTGATCCCGCTGTTGATCCGGTGATCGGGCAGCCAGTTAATGCCGTCTATGCGATGGCCGCACCGAAACTGGTTGACCTCGACCCAGATCAGCAAAATACCAGCGAGATATGGGGGCTGAGCCTGCAAGTGGCAGGCATTAGCGCCAACCCGGCATCGATCAGCGATTTTGTCCGTGGTGATTATGTCGCTGGCTCGTATAACGCGGTGTGGGCGCAGGCAATCAACGGCCCACGAAGCTCGGGCAGTGGTTGCGGGGTATATCAATCAAGCCTGACCAACTTGAGCTGGACAACGACGACAACGCCACAGTCTAAATTCCTCAGCCTGCTCCAGCAACAATCGCCGAAACAATTGAGCGTCAATTTTGTGGTGAATGCGCATAATAATGCGCCTGTGATTTATCTGTTCAATACGGACACCCTGCAGGCATTGCAGAAAAAGGGCGTACCCGCCAGTATCACTGCCAAATTACTGCCCATGACCCAGTATTTCATGAACCTCGATAGTAAGGGCGCACCCGCCAACCGCGGCTGGATTCCGACTGAATCCTATGTGAATAATCGCCTCACTATTTTGTTAGGGCAAGCTGACGCTGATACCTATCGCAACACTATCCTGGCGACTACACTGGCACCTCCACCATCGCCAGTACCACCGCCCAATATCAATACCTTGTTTCCCACTGGCTTGCTGACTGGCACGATAGGACCAATGGCTACGGCGACTCCTGTGTTCTACACGCCATCACGCATGATGGCGCCGATTAATGTCCCAAATAGCTCAGCCCAGTGTAATTTTGCGCCGTTCTGCACGCAGACGCATGCCAGCGGCAATAATGGCAACGAGGTATTGATCACCGTTAATCTGGGCAATTCGCTGGCTACTGACAAACCCGGTTATAACGATCCAGCGCAAAGGTTCGGGGTTGCATTGCAAGCGCTGGGCGAACTGTTTTTGGTCTATTTTGATCAAAGTCTAGGGACAGGCATTAACTTGAGCAACGCTGTTACCATCGCCGCTTTGCCAAATGATCCAGCCCAGATGGCGCAGTTGATGACAGTGAGTGGCGGCATACTGACGGTGAAAGTCGATCCTGCCTTATTGCCACCTGGCTTGACCGTGCAACAGGCAGAACAGAAGATCCTGACGATGCCCCTGGGTCTGATGGGCAAAAAAGCGCCTGCGCCAATTATCTGGCTGGCAGAAAATATCAATGGCTATAATTTGCGGGCTGATCAGTTTGTCTTCAGGATGAACCCTGGTGTGACATCGGGACCTAACGGTGCAACGGCGCTGGTTCGCTTATACGCCACTAAGTTTGGTCAAGCTGCGGCCAATATCAGCCTCCAGGCAACGCTGATGTCGCCGGAAGACTCGGTAAAGTACACCAGCAATACCATGGGTACTGGCGGCACCTCAGGGTTGAAAAACATCGCAATACCGCAAAATGCCTTGTCCTTCAACACGGCACCTTTGCTGACCAATGCGCAAGGCATCGTCGAATTGAAAATCCTGGGCACTGACCCTGGTTTTCCGCGCGCCAGTCAAAACGTTGATGGGCAAATTTACTTTGTGCGCTACAACTTCGCTGATAAAACCATCGCACAAAGCTACACCCAGCATCCCGATGATTTGATCAGTATCCTGCTGTTTAGCCAGCAGACCTTCCCCGCTTGTCCGACCTGGGATAATTGCATCAAATTCATTCTGCCGCAGTATGCCAAGCTGTACCCTATCATGGGCCGTTTCAAGCTCAACGACTATGCTACGGTGGTTCAATATGCCGAACCTATCAGGGCGGTGCTAGCAAAACCTATGGATGATGCTCTGCATATGCCGGTCATTCGGGATTTATCGATACAGCGCACGCAAATTATCCTGGACTGGTTTGACAACCATACGCCGAAATAAGGCATGCTCCATTGCCTACATGCGCTTAAATTAAATGCAGTAGTGTAGTTTTCTGCCCGTGTGGTGGCCATCGCGATGGCCACTGCACGTGAATTGACTGCACATATAAGCAGCGCCATTTGCCAGACATGGGGCAGTATCGATACAAATCCAAAGTGGCGCAAGCTCACTGCAAATCAAGGAAGAAATTAATTGCCCGACAGACCTTACTCTACAAATGCCGCAATCGCACTGCGGCTGGATGCGCCCTGTTTTGCCTTGTACATGGCGATGTCGGCTTCTTTGAGGAATTGTTCGGCATTCGCCAGAGAATCATGAATACTGATCCCTATACTGGTGGACATCATAATCGCAGAGCCAGGTACTGGCACCTCCAGTGTGGTGACAATTTTACGGGCTAAAACCTGGGCATGTTCCAATACCCGCACACCTTCGGCAAGCACCACAAATTCATCGCCCCCAAGGCGGGCCATGGTATCGCTCTCGCGCAAGCAGCCAGAAACTCTTTTTGCGAATTCTTTTAATACCTGATCACCAGTATCATGGCCGTTAGTATCATTGATTTTTTTGAAACCGTTCAAGTCCATGAACAATAAAGCCAGGCCATTGTTTTGTCGTAGTTGCCTGACTATCGACTGATGCAAGACCTCCATAAAATGCCTACGGTTTGGCAACCCGGTCAGGCCATCTGACAAGGCCATTTCGTTCAGCGTTTCTTCCCATTTTTTACGCTCGGAAATGTCATGCAAAAACGCCGTGAATTCGATTCGGCCTGCAATATTATTCACGTTCAGGCTGACCTCGACGGAAATCTCTTTACCGTCTCTGTCAACAGCGAGAAATTCCCGCCGCGTAGTCGTTGCTGTTTTTCCACTGTTATCCAGGTGGGCCAGGATATTGACGAAGGAATTTCTAAAAACAGGTGGCACGATCAGGTCGGCAATATTGCGCCCCATGGCCTCATGACTGGTCCAGCCAAACAGAGATTCGGAAGACCGATTCCATTGTGTCACGACCCCAAGATTGTCTATCGATATCACGGCATCATTGGCATGTTCCAGAATGGTGCGTATGCGTTCTTCACTCGTGCGTAATTGTGCCTGCACACGCAGCATCTCATCAAAAGCGACTTGCTTGCCGAGCGCGGCCCCCAGGGCTGCGCCCATCAGTTCCAGCGTTTGCAAGTCTTCTTCATCAAATCCGCATGCCTGTTCTGACATGACTTTCAGAACACCAACCGGCAAGCCTCTTTCAAAAAGCGGCGTGCATATCATGGAACGAACACCGACTTTTTTGCAGGCATTTGCATCGACGCGTGGATCGGTTTCTGCATCATCACATTGCAGGATTTGTGCGCTACTGACACAGAGACCAGACAAGCTATTCGCTCTCAACAGACGCAGGCCCACATGCTGGGATATTGCACCGCTGGCAGAGCGATACACCATATAGTCACCGTCGACCAGTTCAACTACTGCACCTTTGGCATCTGTCAATTCTTGCAAGGTATTGACGACAAGTTGCATGAATGCAGTGAGATCCAGATCTGCCTGGGCGAGCAATGATTGTGTCGCTATGATGCGCTCTAAGCGGTCTAGTTGACGTTTATTCTTTTTCATCTTCCGATACCAGGCAGTTTCCAGGTTCCATTTATTTTAGGGCATTTTTGAGTGATTTCATTTTTCAATATATCGCGGAATCACCATTTTTTTGTTAATTATTGATGCTTGAGCTTTAAGGAATTTTTAAGACATTCCATGGGTTTCTATTGTGCTGTTAAAACATAAACTACTTGTGTCTTTAACCTATTTCATATTGAATATTAGTCCGGCATTTTACTGCTCTTTTTCACTACTGAATTAGTCTTTTAAAACAATTCTGCAGACCAGCTTAATAAGAAAAAGACATTAAATTGAGTGAACCAGAATTTGCTGTAAAAGGCTTCAGCCCCCCAGAGCAAACAGGCAAAACTCAACATCTCATTTCACTCTGCGTTTTTGTTGGCGTGGCACTTTTCACACTCGTTCTGGTGTTGGTTACCAATTGTAGGTTTTGGTAACAAAAAATCATTAAGATTGTGGATACATACTAAATCTGCCAGCATTTGATTTATTTTCCAACATGGCAAGCTCTTGCCTGTTACACCAGTAAGCACACTTTCAAAAGGTACAAGTAATGTACACAATTCGCCAATCTGGATGGATCTCCTGCGTGCTGCAAGTCAGCGTAGTCGCTGTGCTAAGTGCATGTGGAGGAGCAAACAATAGTACAGGTTCAAGCACCCAGCAGACGCTTACCTCAGACCCGCCACCAGTGTCTGCTGACAGCTCCTCCGCAGTTAATGCGCAGACGCAAACGGTGAACACGACAAACACCACAAACACCACAAACACCATAGCGAGCCCAGCCCCGGTGAAAGCGACGGCAGCCAGCAGCAGCCCTGCGCCGCAAGTCTTATATACTGACACACTGAGCGCGCCGACCACAGGTGGAGAAAACAACCTGGGTGGCTACCTTTCTATTTTTGGTAAAAATTTTGGCACTGCGAGTGACCTGGGTACGAACACCAGGGTGTATATCAACGACAAGGAAGTTGCCAATTATCGCTACCTGGGTAATGCAAAATCCAGCAGCAAGACAGGATTGCAGCAAATCACTGTACAGCTAGGCTCACTCGGCGGTGCAGCTGCGGGCGGCGCACTGCCTGTCAAAGTCGTCTCGAATGGCGCAGCCTCGAATACGGACAATAGTTTTACGCCTAGTTCTGGCCGGGTACTTTTCGTTTCGCTATCCGGCTCCGATACCAGCGCAGTCGCCAATAATATTGCCAAACCATGGCGCTCACTGCAAAACATGAGCACCTTGAAAGGTGCCTACTTTGCCATGCAGGCGGGTGACCAGGTTGTCATACGCGGCGGTGCCTGGCATGACAGCAATGGCCAGGATAAAACCTGGATGCGCTTTGGTAGCGGCATCTACGCCAGGAACGGTAGTCCCTCAGCCTGGATACATGTCACTGCCTATCCCGGACCTGTCAACGGCAATGCCATAGAAGATGTCCACTATACGACGCCAGCCGGTGCATCTGGCGGTATCGCCGGTCCCTGGTCTGCCATCGCAGGTACGACAGGTGAGTACATCTCGGTGTCTAATTTAAGGATGGATGTGGCTGGCGGTGCCAGCCGTGATGCTGCGCCTGTCAACTTCCAATACACCGCGGGCCCATGGCGCGTGGTGAACAATGAGCTAGGCCCCTGGATTGCAGGCAGCTCTACCACACTCAATGCCGCAGGTGTGTCTGGCCATGGCAACGGCAACAAGATTTTAGGTAACAACATCCATGATATTGCCGGCACAACTGAGCTGCAAAACCATGGCATTTATGCAGACACCACGGCGCAAAACTGGGAAGTTGCCTATAACTGGATACACAATATCACCGGCGGCTCGGCTATACAGTTCAATGACAACGAAGGTGGTGCAGGTTCCTACACCCTGCCCCATGGTGGCATCTGGCAGGGCTTTACCGGTATACGCATACATCATAACTGGCTGGAAAACGCCGCGAAATACGGCATCAATTTCAATGACCAGGGCAGCACCCACAAGGGCACGTATGAAGCCCAGAGCTGGAACAATGTCATCACCGGCACCAGGCTCTACCCGATACGCATCAACTCAACCGCCACGACGCAAAACATGTGGTTTGCCTACAATACGGTGTATAACGCCATGACAGGCGCTTCTGGAAATAAAGCCTACATCATGGATGAAGGCTTTGGTAGTGGTGCAGGCATACGCAACAAGTTCTACAATAATATTTTTGCCTTTGGTCCTGACACCCAACCGGGCACAACCTGGCTGATTGATTACAGTACGCCATCAACCACCACCAGCTACGACTTCAAACAAAACCTGTACTTCAGCAATGGGCAAATTGTGCCATTGCCCGGCACACTGGGCGACAACCTGGCCATCTCCGGCAACCCGCAGTTCAAGAATGTAGCGACAGCCAACTATACTTTGCTGCCAACCAGCCCGGCGGTGGACGCAGCTACCCAGCCGGGTATTTTTGCCGTCAATGATGACATCAACAATACCCTGCGTCCGCAAGGCATGAGCAAGGACATAGGTGCTTTCGAACTCAGCGGCGCGGTGATACCTACCCCGACTCCTGTGAATGGCATGTGCGGTACGGCTAACGGGCAGTCGTTCAGCGCGTCACCCAGCAGCCAGCTTTGCTCCTCAGGCATCGCCTCACTGGTTTCATCTACAAGTAGCGGCTGGGCATGGAGCTGCGCTGGCAGCAATGGCGGCACAACGGCAAGCTGCAGTGCCAACCTGGTCAGCAACCCTGACCCATCCACCCCGCCCAGTGTGCGCCAGCAATACTCGGGGGTGATCACGGCAGGAACCAGCAAGCATCAATTATCCAGTGCTGTGTCAGCAGGCAACTGGATACTGGTGACCGTGGGCGTGAACAATAATGCCTTAGGCGTATCTGGCACCTTGTCCGACAATCAGGGGCATGCCGATATCAATTCTTTCACCTCGCTGGGCCGCATCTATGTCGATGGCATGGGGACCGATCTGTATGCAGCAAAGGCCGCCACATCCGGTGTCTACACCCTGAGCGTTGGCATCCCCAACCAGGGCAGCATACATATGGTGGAAATCCAGAATGCCGACGCGCTTACTTTACTGGATGTACCGACAGAAACCAGCTCAGGCCCACGCTTTGCATCTACGACCCTGTCTTCACAAACACAAGTCAGCACCAAAGCCAATGATCTGGTGCTTGCACTGGTTGACCTGGGCATAGGCAATGCCATCCCATTCAGCCCGAACGGCGCCTGGCAACTGCTGAGCCCTGAGGCAGGCACCTATATCACTTCACGCATCTATGAACAGCGCCCTAACGCCACTGGCACATTTGGCATTTCCGGTACGGTAGGCGGCAGCGGTGCTGGTTACCCTGGCTGGGAAACCGTACTCATCGTCGTAAAAGGACAGTAGTTATTATTATCTGGGCAGCATCGGGATGCGCAGAAATTATTGCCATAATTTTTACAGGAAAAACTGAAGTAAAAATAATCCCGGCCAGATGATCACCTTTAAAAAACCGCCCTTGCCAGGGCAGTTTTGCATTGGTTTTGATTAAATGCGATCAGGTCAACGGATGCGAGAGTTTAGATGAGAAATACAACCGAAATTAAACGAGTTTACAAGGGAAGACCCGGCAGTATCCAAACTTCGACACATCCAAGTCAAAATCGCCCGACATGATAGATGCGCATATCACCCAGGATGAGCGATATTTTCCTTATCACCAAAGGGGCAAGTCACATTCAAAGCGGGATATCAGAGAGGATTATGCCGACTAATTTTCTTCAACTGAATGCTGAAAAAGGTAACTGACTATCGCCATATTCAAATCGCCTGACTATCAACTCAGTTCAGCATTACTACAATCAAGATATTGTAGGTCGCAATCCTAAGGTTTTTGTATTCAAACTCCAATCAACTCCAAAGCCATTAGCATTTCTTGGCTCAATATACTGAACAACTTCTGAATAATTTTCGGGCACCTTATACCCATAAGTTTTCACGATTACACCGCTCTTGCAATTCCAAAGAATTAATTGTCGATCTTTTCCTCCTGTAAGAAGAAAATTTTTATTGGGACTGATTGCTGCACAAGTAAGATATTCTCTATGCCCCTTCAAAATATATTCACACTCGTTCGCATGCACATCCCAAATCTCGGCAGTTGGTGCATTCTTATCTCGAACAATGACTTTCGAATCATATATACAAACTGGCATTCGCAAGTTTCTTTTGAAATTCTCTTTAAAAAATACAGTTTCCCTATTAGTTTCCAGGTCCCAGGATTTCACTAAAAATTGTCGGTCACGCTCATCCTTAACATAATAATAGATGCTATTTTCAATTTGCGTCGTCATTGTATTGGACAGATTTTTACCAAAAATCGAGTCAATGACATCTATCCGTTTTAGGCACGCATCACTGTCAACATCCCAAATGCACATAGTTTTATCTTCAGAAATAGAAATAAAACTTCTGGCTCCAGAAAGAAATTTCAGCGTGACGACCTGCCTCTCATGTCCTTTATAGGAGAACTTACAAATACCTGTTTGCGTATCCCATAAGCGTATCACTGGCGGATTTATATACAAAGGAGTAGATTCGACAGATATAGCAAAGCGACCATCGGGACTTAGATCCAGACTCGCAACACCATCTGTGTGATTAGCAAACACGTTCAAGCATTGGCCGCTGCAAATATTCCAAAATCTTGCCGTGCCATCTGAAGAGCCAGAAAGTGCATAGAGTCCATCGTGGGAAAAGGCCAGGGAGGTAATACTTCCAACATGCCCTTGAAATACTCGTATGCAAACTCCCGTTTCAACATCCCAGTACCTCAACATGGCGTCGGTTGAGCTTGATAAAATAAAACGGCCATCTTGAGAGAAAATCACATTGGTTATTTCCCCAAAATGCCCCGCCTCCATTAAATTCTCTTGAAAATTGTCACGCTTTTCGTTAGCTGCCTCAGATTTATAGGATGCAGGTAAAAGTGCAAAAGTAGGAACCAAGAATCTAAGTCCAGTATGAATTTCTTCAATTTCTACTTGCGCAATAAATCGCCTAACTTCATGCCACTCACCTATTCTCAAAATATTGCCACGACGAAGACTGCTCTCACCAAGGAAGTTGAATTCAACTTCCTGACCAACATAAAGCAGCTTAATAATTTCTTCGCTACTTAACACATCTTCGTCGCCCACTATACTAACGACAACCGACTCATGCGATTCAATGTTCAGATGTTCAACATGAAAAACACCTGCACTCTCAAAGGCTGCCAATAATTTCAAATGCGGCAAAAAATAATCACTATATTGATCTTCAGGCGAAATATACACAGAACTAATAATTGGAAAACTGTTTCTCTTATAGCAATTGACCCAAGATTCAATTTCTCGAGTTAACGCTCGAAGACCTGGCCGCGAAATAATGGCGTCTAATTTTCCTAAGGTGATTGCACCCTCACACAATATGGGAAAAATAAAGTCAGGATCGATTTGTGTTAACACCCGAACAAATAGCTCTGCCGCATCACTTTCATGCCCGGTAACATATAAATAAACTTCAGCGTTCCATAATTCAGATTTTATCTTTTCAATATCCAGCATTTCAAACCTTAACAAGATTAGTAGGACTTACGCAAAATTGTCCCCACAAGGTGCAACAACGAAGACAGTACTTTAGTACAGCTAGGAGCTACAACACAGTTGGGGCGATTTTGCATTGGTTTTGATTAAATGCAATCAGGTGAATGCATAAGCCCAAGCTCATCGCCGCCGTCTATCTTGGAGGGAGTATCGCTTGCACCATGGCACTCCCTATAGATGATTGGCTATCCCCGTGAAACCGTACCATCGCCATACTCGTCTATCGCAGGGTCAAGATTTTGCGGTGAATGAAGAATAGCCGGGCCCCTGGAACAGGCTTGACGTGTCAGATATTCTGTCAATCCTTCGGCCAGCACTGCGGGTGGAATGATCGCCTTCATTTCGTTCAACAACTCTTCGGTCGCCCTGACTATCCATTCCACGCTGCGGTATTTTGGTGAGACGATCTGGATGTTTTGGGAATCAGTCTGATCAAAAAACCCATGCTGCAATTTATGTCTGACATAAGAAAGTGCCGTGATGCCAGGGATCGTGCGCTGTTCCAGATAGGCTTGTTTGCCACTCTCATCATAACGGACGACGATATCCGGGAATTCATATCCCTCATCTTCCAGCAACGCTTCGCTGACGATGTTTGGCAACAGCGGCCTGGCGTCTTCATGGCCCACTTCGAACAAAAGTATTTTCTTGAGCTTCTTCAGTTCTTTTTGTTCTTCTGTATCCGTCTTTTTAATGGCGATCGTCGGGAAGTACTCGCGGATGAAGGCATTGGATGTGTTGATCAGTTCATCCCTGCTTGTTTCTGGTCTATGCTGGAAAAACCGGTCGTCCATGTCCATCATCTTCCAGGCATGGTTCAGATCGTGGATGAGGAATTCCAGTGGAGATTGCCAGAATTCATCGACATACACAGGCTCGGTTGATACACCGATAAAATACACCGGCGTACCGCGTATTTTCATGAGGTCAGTAGCAGAAATATTATCAAAAGTCGGGATGATGATGACTTCAGGGATCCTGTGCATCAGCGCTTCATAACGGTACCAGTATTTCTTTTGAAAATGCGTACTCAGGTTCTTCTCTGTGCGGCATGCCACATCAAAAAATCCCACCGCCTCAAACAGGATACGTAGTGTTGGCGCATACGGGCACATGGCACCATTCTGTAGGGTGACATGATGGAATTTATGCAGCAACTGGTCCCGCATAAAGGAAAGTGCAGGATTATTGAGGCACTTCTCATCCATCGCCGGTAGCATCATCTGGCTACGGAAATAGTCAACCACGGGCAACAATTCCATGACAGAGGTATCGAGACTGTTGTCATGCGACTCGAACCGTGTGCGCAATTCTTGGTATAAGTCGACAGAATTTCTGACCCAATCCCGTATCCATTCATGATGGGAAATACCTTGCGTCCGGGTGAAATTTTTTGCCACCAGTGCAGCGGCAATCTGCTTATGATGACCAAAGGCGAATGCGCCTTCTTTTGCGTTTGGCGTTGTCATCACGCTCTCAGGCAACCACCTTCCCTGTATGCCCGCTGTGTCTGTGGTGTCGGCAATCTCTACCAAAAACCCAATAGTGTCGACGATATGGCGTGGGTCTGATGGGACGGCAATTTCTTTGAGATGGTCGCGATAGCCGTGCGTGACGGTTCTGTCCATGTAGATGCGGGCCTGGTTTTTTGTCTGGTTTTTTGCTTCGTTTTTTGCTTCACTTTGCACAAAATAATATTTACGCCCATCTGCTTCTGCAATTCCATATTCTGGCGCGATAGCGCCAAAAACTTTGCTACCTGTTACCCGCAGTGCTGCAAAAATATTGGCTGGAATGCCAAGACCATTGTGTTCATCTTCATCCTGCAACAAGCCACCTGGCAAAGCGATACCCTCAGGGAAAATCGTCCTGTCCAGCGTCAGAAATTCACGGCCACTTTGCCCATCGCGCATCACCAGCACATCAACCGTCTTGCGCACCATGACGCCCTGATCTATGCGCTGTTTTGCCAGGGCTTGAAGCCGCGTATCCGACAACAAGGCTTGCACGGCAGCCGACTCACGGGCTAATTCCAGATATTTTGCGATGCAATCTTCCATGCCACTCTTGCGGGCCGGGTCACGCAAACGATGGAACCAGTAAATCATGTACAGCAGCGATTCTGCATACAGGCTGGCTGGATAGTTTTGCGTATTGAGGCTGACCGCATAGTTATCCAGTATGGCAAGAACAAGATCCCTTGCGTTATCTGCTGACAAGTCGGGGAAGGAAGCTGAAGATTGGATGATCATTTCTGTAGACTCATTGTTATCCGATAGCCCGGAGTTTGGTGCAGACATTATCATGCTTTCGCCTTTCGCGATGGCAGTAAACCATTGCTGAGGTTTGCTGTCTATCAAGCTATCTATCAGGTTATCTGGTCGACACTGGCGATGACGCAATTCAGTTGCTGGCTGGTTCGCCAAATCTTCGTAATACCAGTGATGCTAACAGGCACACTGGTCTGATCAAGCATCATCAAAAAACGCTAGCAAAATGGCTTTACAGTCTTACTGCAACAGTATTGTATTTCCGAAAACTAAGTGGTATTTAAGTGGCCAGATAATAGTAAAACCAGTTGACCACCGCATTGCTGACACACATGCTGAATCTCTGGGTGGCTGGTTTGCGATAAGACCAAGCATCCCGGGACTGCATTTTTTAGGAGTCAACACATTTTCTGAATTCACAAAATCATGGGGGAGACGGCAATGGAAAATACAACTTTAAGAAACTTGATTCGAAACATGCTGCTGTGCGCGACCAGCGGTGGTTTGCTGGTGGCATGTGGTGGCGGCAGTGACACTGCTGGTAATGGAGCTGGCCCGGGAACCACACCGCAAGCCCCGCCTGCTGTCGCGTCTACAGCTTGCTATGCCGCCTGGGATGCAGCAACGGCCTACAATGGCGGTGCTTTGGTCAGTGCGGGCGGCAATAATTATGTCGCGAACTGGTGGACGCACAATGAAAACCCTGCGACCAATAGCGGAGCCTCTGGCAGTGGCAAACCCTGGACGACAAAAGGTGCATGTGATACCACGCCAACGCCTACGCCTACGCCTACGCCGACTCCAACACCTACCCCCACTCCAACACCGACTCCAACACCGACTCCAACGCCCACACCAACCCCGACACCTACGCCGACTCCCACACCAACTCCGACGCCAACACCAAACTGTTCTGCGTATGTCGCTGGCACTCAATATCTTGCCGGAAGAGTGGTCAGTAATGCAGGCGGCTACTATCGTTGCGACGTGGCGGGCTGGTGTTCGACCGGGGCATCGGCTTATGAGCCTGGTGTAGGCTGGGCCTGGACCAGCGCATGGACATCAGTCACTGCGAATGCCTGCCCGACGCCGACGCCAACTCCGACTCCGACGCCAACTCCGACTCCGACGCCCACACCAACTCCCACTCCTACTCCGACACCTACGCCCACTCCTACGCCAGTCCCTGGCCTGGCCAAACATGCGCTGGTAGGTTACTGGCATAACTTTACCAATCCCAGCGGCAATACCTACCCTATCGCGCAAGTCAGCAATGACTGGGATGTTATTGTTGTGTCGTTTGGTGACAATGCCGGTGGTGGCAATGTGAGCTTTACGCTGGACCCAGGTGCCGGTAGCGAAGCGCAATTTATTACGGATATCAAGACCAAGCAGGCGCAGGGCAAAAAAGTCGTGTTGTCACTGGGTGGCCAGAATGGCTCAGTCTCGGTAGGCTCAGATGCAGAGGCAACTAACTTCGCCAACAGCCTGTACGACATTATGAGCAAATATGGTTTTGATGGTATTGATCTTGACCTTGAAAACGGCGTCGCACAGGGTGCAGCTATCCAGACTTATCTGCCTGTCGCCGTCAAGAAACTGAAAGCCAAAGTGGGGGCGAACTTCTACCTGTCGATGGCACCGGAATGGGTGTATGTGGAAGGTGGCTTTACCTCCTACGGTTCTATCTGGGGTGCCTACATCCCCATCATCAATGCGCTGCGTGATGAGCTGACTATCCTGCATCCTCAGTATTACAACAATGGGGATATCTATACACCTTACCAGGCTGCGCCACTCAGGGCGGGGTCGGCAGACCAACTGGTGGGCACGGCAAAAATGTTGATCGAGGGCTTTACTTATGCTGGCAATACCTTTGCCGGTCTGCGCCCTGACCAGGTGGCTTTTGGTGTACCGTCTGGCCGTAGCTCAGCCAATTCCGGCTTTACCACTTCAGCAGATGTCAGTAATGCGCTGAACTGTTTAACCAGGCTGCTGAATTGCGGCACCATCGTCCCCAAACAAGCCTACCCTGGCTTCAGAGGAGTCATGACCTGGTCTATCAACTGGGATAAGCATGATGGCTATAATTTCTCAGCACCGACCAAGGCTGTCTTGAAAACTCTGCCTTGATGTGAAAATGCGTTGAAATGCCTTGCCTGTCAGATGACAGGCAAGGCATGAATAGCTGATACAAAAAAACTGCGCTCCGACATTTTCCGGAAGCGCAGTTTTCTTCTTAAGAACGACTGTTGATCAGAAGTCGTGGTTGGCCGGATAATTACTGAAGAAATCATTATCCCAGCGAAAATTCGTCGCGGCGATGGTGACAGAAATATCCAGTGATTCTACAAAATGCCACCAGCCTACAGGCAGGAAGAGTATCTCGCCTGGTTCCAATATACATTCCAGCACAGGCACATCCCGCATCTGGGGGAAGCGTGTAAGATCGATGTTGCGGCCATCCACCGGCGTAAAGCAGTGGCGCTCATTTTGCAGCCTGGCGAGGTGACAGGGCGCGATAAGTTTGACGCGTTTGCGCCCCATGATTTGCATCATGAAATTATTGGTCAGGTCATGGTGGAAAGGCGTAATCGTCCCGGCCGGACCAAACCAGAAAAAGCCCTGCTTGCCCTGATCTGTCTTCAGGTATTCTGGCAATGAGGGTACGTCTTCCCATAATTCATTAAGTGCTTTGCGGTTGCTGGAGTCATTATTGGCGGTCATGTACATATCGTTGCTGTGACCGTTGTTTTCCACCAGATCGACATAATCGCCAAAGCGCATCTGGCGCTTGTGGGCGATGCTGTTCATTTCATAATTGGCGTCGCTATTGCGGCCAAATTGCACTTCCACCTGACGTTCAGAAAAATGCTCACGGAACCAGGGCAGATTCCAGCGGCTGCGCGCCGGGCAATCATTGAGCATGTCGGTAATGATGACGGGGCGGTTTTGCTGATAATAATCATGCAAAAACTGTTCGCCAGATAATTGATGTTGACGCTCCAGTGCAAGCGGTTCTATCTGATCAAGTTTGGCAGTAATAGCCAACACCCAGTCGCGCTTGTCCAGGCGGTTCTTGAGTCTTTGCACGCCTTGAAAATAAGGGCTGGACAAAGCCGCACTGATTTCCAGCCTGGCTGTGTGAAGGCTGAAGGAATTTTGTTGCAAGACATTTTCCAGGGTGGCCGGATGCGCGCCGAGTAGCAGATTTTCTGCGATCCAGCGACGCCAGTCATCACTCATGGACTGAGGTGTTTGACTTGCTGCTGCATGCAACCCAAGTTGTGCATTCATTTGCTTTCCTCTCGCTGAAAAAACTGCGGATGTGATTGTGGATCATACTCACATCCGCAGCCCTACACTATTAATGGGCTATAGAGGGACTATAAAGCGACTATAGCTTGCCACTAATCAGGCTTATCGCCCTTTCCAGACTTCGCTACCCAGGGCACCGCCAGCATCACCATCCAGTTCCCAGGTAAATGCGCCACGCAGGTTCTGGTCACGCACATACTTCATTTTAATGGCGATGACAGCCGGGTCATCATAACTCCACCATTCGCCATTATTGGTCAACAGCATCAACTGCTTGGTCACGGGGTGCAGGGTGCGCGTACCGGTCTTGTTTTTCAAGACCTTGTAGTCTTCTATCCCTGCTTCATAGGTGGCCGCTGCTGGCCCACCTGTTGCCTGGTACAGGCCATTGCCATTTGGCCCGGCACTGACAGTTTTCCAGCCGCGCCCGTAAAACGGAATACCCAGCAAGATTTTATTGCGTGGCATACCGGCTGTGACCAGGGTCTGGATGGCATCATCGCTATTGTACTTGGCAAGCACACCCGTCGATGGGTCTGCAGGGTCATGGTACAGCGGTGAATGGAAGTTGGTGGTGTTTTCCCAACCGCCATGGAAGTCATAGGTCATGACATTCACCCAATCCATATACTGGCTATACAAGGCAGGTTCGGTCTGGGCGATCTTTTCAGTGCCCGCACCTATCGCTGCAGTCAGTGCATAACGCTTATTGTCGAGAGCCCCTTGCGCATCGAGTTGCGCGCGGAATTCTGCCATCAACAAAGTGAAGTTATGCTTGTCATTGGCAGCATCCACCGTGTTGTATGGCTGCCCGCCACCACCTGGATATTCCCAGTCGATGTCGATACCATCAAACACGCCTTTCGCCGCACCAGGACCACCGCGCCCATCCTGCACAGGCAAATCACCTGCGATGAATTGCTTGACGCAAGACTTCGCCAATTGCTTGCGCAAGGCATCTGTCTTCGCTGCTGCCGAGAAGTATCTTGACCACGTCCAGCCACCGATTGAAATGAATACTTTCAGGTTTGGATGTGCTGCCTTGAGTAATTTCAGTTGTGCAAAATTACCGGTGAGATTGGCATCCCAGGGTATGGTTTTGCCATCGACGGTGCGCGCAGGCTGACGCTGATAATCGGCAAAGGCATCACCGCCGGTACCAGCATCGGCAGGCGGCGGGTTGTTATTACCCGTCTCTGTCCTGGTGACCATATCGCACTCATAGCCACCATTTTTTGCATACACATTGCCAAAGGCATAGTTAATGAAGGTCAGTTGATCAGCCACGCTGGTCTGCACGCCATTGACTGGCGTCTGCGTGGTGTGAATATCTGCCACTTCATAGGCGCGGCCATACACGCCCCATTGCGCAAAGTAGGAACCAACTTCGCGCCCGCCGACTGGCGTCGGCGTCGGAGTCGGAGTCGGTGTCGGTGTCGGTGTCGGTGTCGGTGTCGGTGTCGGTGTTGGTGTTGGTGTTGGTGTTGGTGTTGGTGTTGGTGTTGGTGTTGGCGTTGGCGTCGGCGTTGGCGTCGGCGTCGGCGTCGGCGTTGGGCAGGCACTGACAGTCACAGAAGTCCAGGCACTGGTCCAGGCCCAGCCTACACCAGGCTCATAGGCAGAAGCACCGGACGAGCACCATCCCGCGACATCGCAGCGATAATAGCCGCCAGCATTGCTGACGACACTACCTGCCAGATAACTGGTCTTCGCCACATAAGGTGCGCATCCTGGTGTGGGAGTGGGTGTCGGTGTCGGTGTCGGCGTTGGCGTTGGTGTCGGAGTGGGCGTAGGTGTTGGTGTTGGCGTCGGGGTTGGTGTGGGAGTTGGAGTGACCGCACTTACTTCCCATGGCCCCCACTGATCCGCTCCCGGTACATTCCCTTGCGTCCACCACTTGGCCTTGTAGGTAATGCCCTGGTAGGTAACGCAATTGCCCTGGGTATAAATCTGGATATTGCTCCAGACTTGGCAACTGCTGGGCACCTCTGCTGGCGGCATTGCCACATGCGCGCCTACTTTGGGTGTGTCTGTCAAATTGCTGGTGTTATTTCCACCGCCGCAGGCTGCCAGCATACCGCCGACCAGACTGAGCATGAGGTGATTAATGCGAATTCCAGTTCTATGTCTCATCCTATTCCCCCTGAACTGTTGATAGAGAAATGCCCCGATTCTGTGAGGTCATTTCGGGTTTGTGGTCTCATTTTTGTCCGAAACCGATTCCAAGATGTTGCTTAAATATGAGGCGGTCAAGTGGTTTTTTTTGAAATAAAATATTGTTACAAAAGAAGAGTCCAATTAAGAAAGCTGCAATTTGGAAAATAAAAACTGTGAGGCGTAGCGATGAAATTGGTATCAATAATTAGATACCTTAACAATACCAATAATTACAATTAGCCAAAGTGGTATTATTGCGAAAATGCAGCTACCAGATGGCTGGACTTATTTCTGCTCGCCGGAGAATTTGCAGGACTGAATAGATATGCAATTGAAGCTTGCCAATGAAAATCCAGCATCCACGAATGACAGGACAGGTTTTACCATCTGGAAAAAGACGCCCCTCTTTTCGCCCAGCCTATGCTGACAATAAAGTTGCAAGGCCTGGCCTGTACCTTGCTGCGACCGTTGCTGCGACTGTTGCTGCCAGTCTTGCTGCCACTCGCCCGACTCCTCCTACTGTGGCACAGGGAAGTTTAAAAAATTTGACTGGCCTGGCACCAAATTCGACTTGTACAGCACAGAGTCAGATCGCTACGGCAGCTATACTGAGCTTGTTTACATCACCAGCTGCGGACATGCCTGCTCACTCATATTTCTACTTGCTGTCTCATACCCTGGTCATTGCAAAGTCCCGGCTGAGCAGCGCCGCAAGGGGCGCAATTTGACTAGCCACATCGTCGATGAACAGAACAAGGCTCTCACAACAAGAGAGATACATGCCAGAAAAGGTATAGGTATTGCCGCTCACGTCATACAGGGAAACGGGCTGGAGGTAAGACGCATTCATGTACAGCACCCCTCACTCATCATCGTTGAGAAAGGCAGCAAATCTGTGCGGGCTGATCTTGGTGACTGTGTTCAGGCAAAAGCCGGGCAAGCCATACTGCTTGGTGGAAATCAAATCCTTGATTTCACCAACCTGCTGGAAGCTGGCATGACTTATGAAGCGCGCTGGCTGGTCTTTGATGTGACATTACTTGAAGACTCTTATTATCGCTGCCAGGCAGAAGCGCTGGAAGCCAGCAAGCAGAGTCAGGCACCGGTGCGCCTGATTCCAGAAGTCAGGGATAGTTTGCGCAGTGCCTTTGGGTGCGCATGGCATGCGCTGGTTAGCGGCAATGGCATCCCGGATGCGGTAGCGCGCCAGCGCGCTCTTGAGGTGCTGCACTGGCTGATGGAAGAAGGCATAGCACTGCGCAATCCCAAATTGATCGAGAATGTGTCGCGCAAGGTAAGGGACTTGATTACCCAGTCTTTGGACTATGCATGGACGGCTGAACGCATCGCCAGGGAGCTGGCGCTGTCAGAAGCAACGCTCAGGCGTCGCCTCGCAGCAGAGGGCAATACGCTTACGGATTTGCTGGTGGATGTACGTATGGCAACGGCACTCACACTCTTGCAGGCAACAACGCAGCCAGTATCTGCAATAGCCCTAGCGCTTGGATATGAGTCACCGTCCCGCTTTGCAATCAGGTTCCGGCAGCGTTTTGGCTTCGCGCCGACCACTGTGCGTGGACATCAGCGGGCGTGCTGAGTTTTCAACTTCTGTTTTTGACTTCCATAATCTCTCTAAAAAGATCATGATAACAATCCATCACCTCGGCCATTCACAATCTGAACGCATTATCTGGCTATGCGAAGAACTAGGTCTCCCGTATGAACTGGTGCATTACAAGCGCGATGCTGTCACCAGGTTATCACCACCTGAATTAAAGGCCATGCACCCTCTTGGCGCAGCGCCACTGATCGAGGATGAGGGTCTGCTCCTGGCTGAATCAGCAGCAATCGTTGAATACATTATCACCAAACATGGCAATGGTCGCCTCAAACCAGGCCCTGAGCACCCTGACTATGCAGACTTTCTTTACTGGTTCCATTTTTCCAATGGCAATCTTCAGCCAGTGATGTTGCGCCTCATGACGGTGCGTAGCGCGAAACTGCCCATCGATCATCCTATGCAGACATCGGTACAGGACAGGCTGGACAAGATCCTGCGCTCCATGGACACGCGCCTCGGCGATGTCCCCTATCTGGCAGGGCAAGAATTAAGTGCCGCCGATATCATGAGCATATTCTCCCTGACGACCATGCGCCTTTTCCAGCCTGTTGATCTTAGCCCCTATCATCAAATCCGCGCTTATTTGCAGCGCATAGGAGAGCGTCCGGCATATCGCAGCGCAATGTCCAAAGGCGACCCGGACCTGACGCCATTGCTGACCTGATCCTGATTGCTGGCTGGCTCGCTGGCTGGTGTCGGTGTCGGAGTTGGAGTGACCGTGCTTACTTCCCATGGCCCACACTGCTCCGTTCCCGGCACATTCCCTTGCATCCACCACTTGGCCTGGTAAGTGATCCTCTGGTAGGTGACGCAATTGCCCTGAGTATAAATCTGGGTATTGCTCCAGATTGCACGACTGATGCTGGGCATGGCGCCCCTCCAAAATGCAAACCATGCTTCATCTTTCTATCGCTACGCTGGCGCCTTCCAGTACCGGTCTAGCCATTGCTGATGCGTAGGCATGGCATCTGCGGCATGCAATAGTGTGGTGCGCATGCTTTCGACATAATCGGCCAGCTTGTCTTCTGGCATGTCATCGACAATGGGGTGGTAGCCTTGTGGCAGAATGCGCTGACCCAGCATGACCTGGACCCAGCTTGGCAGGGCAAAGAAATCTTCGCCGTTACGGAAATAGCGGCCATCGTAGCGGAATAAATCGATAGCCTCGCGCAAGCTGTCTGGTATCTCCATGCTGCGGCAGTGCTTCCAGAATGGTGTGTCGTCCCGCTCGGTTGCGTGATAGTGCAGGATGAGGAAGTCGCGGATACGCTCGTATTCAGTCACAGATTCACGGTTATAGCGTTCCGCCAGCAGCGGATGGAAATCACACTTGGGGAACAGGCTCAGCAAGCGCGTGATGCCGGACTGGGCCAGGTAGATACTGGTCGACTCCAGTGGTTCGAGAAAGCCGCTGGCCAGCCCCAGTGCCACCACATTCTTGTTCCAGAATTTTTTGCGCATGCCGGTGGTGAAGCGCAATTGTCGCGGCTCAGCCAGCGCCTTGCCATCCAGATTGGCCAGCAGTGTCGCGGCAGCTTCGTCGTCACTGAGATGCTGGCTGGAATATACATAGCCATTGCCGACCCGGTGCTGCAACGGTATGCGCCATTGCCAGCCTGCCGCACGTGCGGTGGCGCGCGTGTATGGAGTGATGGGGTCGACACTCTCGCTAGGCACTGCCAGGGCGCGATCACAGGGCAGCCAGTGCGTCCAGTCGGCATAGCCGGTCTTGAGTGTCTGCTCGATCAGCAGCGCGCTGAAGCCTGAGCAATCGATAAACAATTCGCCGTCGACGACAGCACCATTTTCCATCGTCAGCGATTCGATAAAACCGTCGCTGGCACGCTGGTTCACGCCGACGATCTTGCCTTCTATGCGTTGCACGCCGCGGCCTTCTGCCAGCTCGCGCAAATAGCGTGCGTACAGGGTGGCGTCGAAATGATAGGCATAGGCAATATCGGCCAGTGGCGAACTGGCTGCGGCATTCTGGTCGCCAGGCGCAAACTTGCCACGTGCTGCCATCACGGTCTGCGGTGAATAATCGCCTATCGGTGACGCGCGGCCAGACAGAAACAGCTTGAGCCAGAACTGATGAAACGGCAACGGCCCCAGTGAACGACCGATAGCTCCAAAGCCGTGGATATAGCTGTCGCCTATGCGGCCCCAGTCATTAAATTGTATGCCTAGCTTGACGGTGCCCTGGGTGCGCTTGACGAACTCGGCTTCATCTATGCCCAACCATTGTCCATTGAATAGCCGGATGTGCGGGACGCTGGCCTCGCCAACGCCGACGATGCCGATTTCCTCCGACTCGATCAGGCGTATCGTCGCGCCCTTACCCAGGTAAGTGGCCAGGGCGGTAGCTGCCATCCAGCCCGCACTGCCACCACCGACGATAGTAATCTTGCTGATGCGCTTGTTCATTGTCATTGCGTCTCCCAGAAAAAACGGCAGTGGCCGCTTGGTCGGCCACTGCCTGTAAAGACACTCCCCGACCTTGCGGCACGAGGAGGTAGCGGGTTGGAACTTATAAAGTTGAACCTGTTTACGATCTGTAGCGAGCGGGCGTCAGCGGGGTGAAGAGCCGCGCAAAAAGCGGAATGTACTGTAGTACATGAGCATTTTGAGCAGCGCATGAGCCCCGATCACGCCCGCGCAGTAAGATCGTGGACAGGTTCTTAGAACTTATAATTCAGGCCCACGTATATAACACGACCAGCATAGCTGTTGGAGTAGAAGCGGTCCTTGGTGTCGTTGCCAAGGTGGGAGCTGGACTCTGCCCGGGTCAGGTTCAACACGGAAGCAGTCAGGCTGAGCTGTGCGTTATAGTTATACGCTGCGTTCAGATCCAGCTGAGTGTAGGGATCCTGATACACGTTCAAACCATTCACCAGTCCACCCACGACTTCACCACGACGGTTGTATGAAGCCCGCACCAGGTATTGATCATTGCTGTAGAACACAGTGAGATTGGTCTGGTTCTTGGCGCTGCCTACCAGTGGCGACTTGCCGATTTCCTTGCCATCCGCCAGCGTGATAGCAGCCTGGTTGGTGTTGTTATAGGTATAGTTGAACTGGAAGCCTATGCCGGATTTCAGTGTATGCTGCGCATACAATTCTATCCCCTGGGAGACGGCATCGCGGCCACCAGCGCTGGTTGAATAGTTTTGCACGGTCACGGTATTGCCACCGACGACCATGGGCATGCTCAGCACGACAGGCACGGCAAAGTTGCTGACGTTCTTGCGGAACAGGCCGGCACCCAGCACAGAGCCACGCTGGAAATACCATTCCAGGCCAAGGTCAAACTGGGTCGCCTTGTACGGTTCCAGCGCCTTGTTGCTACCCTGGCCAAACCAGCCCTGCTGGTCAGCACCACCGATCAGGCGACGGTCATTGACATATTCCTGGCTATAGTAATTCAAGCTGCCTGGCGAAGCGATGTCGCCATAGCCTGGCCGTGCCACTACCTTGGAAGCAGCTGCGCGCAACACCAGATTGTCACGGAGATCATACGCCAGATTGAAGCTGGGCAGTACGTCAGTGTAGCTGCGATCCAGCGAGCTGACCACGAAGGAGGATTTGCGTCCCGTGCTTTCTGGCAGCGTGGTGTAGCCACTGACGCAACCAGAACCAGCTGGCGCGCCGACGGCAGGCAAGCCACCCGCCAGGCATGGTGCTGGCGTACCATTGGCACCGTTGAAGAAATAATCGTTGTAGTAGTCTACCTGGTCGGTGGAATCAGCATGCTGCCTGGTTTGCACCAGTCGCAGGCCGAAATTTCCGCGCAGGCGATCGGTCTTGATATTGGCTTGCAGATAAGCCGCAGAAATTTTCTCATTGACGTTGTAGACGAAATTGTCTTCGTTACGCGTCCGCATCTGGCCGTAAGTCTGGTTCAGGTAAGCGATATAGGCCGGGAAATTGATGGCCGGGAAGGCACTGGCGTTAAAGCCACCTGCAATATTGTCCAGCGATGTCGGGTACAAAAAGCCAGGCTGGAATTTGGACGCACTGGAATCGCAACCTGCCTGGTAGCGATTGTCGTAGTTGCTGCCATCTGTGCCCTTGCAGGCCCAGTAATTATTGCCAGTGCTGCGGTGCGTGCCGCCGTCGCGGTACTTGGCACCGAACTGCAGGGAATCAAGCCAGTTGCCGTCGGTATGCCAGGTAAAGTCAGCCTGAGCATATTTTTGCTCGGTACTGTTCTTGGTCCATGACGAGGAGGTTGAACCCAGGTCGATTTCGCCTATGCCTTTTTGCAAATTCGCCATCAGTTGCGGCGAGAAGTTCATGGTGGGCGTGCCTGCCGTGCTCCAGGAACTGGCGTAGTTACCCAGTGTCCAGCTATTGTCGGCGTTTTGCATGCGCGGCTTGATCGGCATGGTGAATTGCATCTCGGGGCCACCGCTGGCCCAGGTACGGCCAAGCTTGAAAGTCGCGTCAACCGATGTGCCACTCCATTCAGCTTCAAAATCAGCCGTCTGCGATAAAGAGCGTTCGCGGTTATAGCTGCCGGTGATTTGTGGCGTTGGTATGGTGCAGTCATCAGGACCAAAACCGCCCGTGTTTTTAATGCCGCCTGCTGCCGCTGCATCGCCACTGCAATAATAGGTCTTGCCTGCACGTGCACTGTACTGTGCACCTGTGACGATAGTGCCGCTACGGTCAAAAGTCAGGCCATCGAGCATGCGGCCACCGGGCCAGTTGCCATCGCCGTCATAGCGTGCCAGATTCCATTCAGGAATTTTCAGGGTATTGGTTTGCGAATTTTGTGACAGATCAAAACGGAAATAATTGGCCGTCAAATTCAGGTTGCGCACAGGTTTGAATTGCAGCGTCAATTGCCCGCCCTTGCGTTCACGTTCCTCAGTCTTGACATCAAGATTGACCGAAGTCGGCATCATGAAATTGCTATAGTACTTGCCGCTCTGGTCGTAGAAACCAGACTGGCCCCACCATTTGGAATTCAGGCCAGACGCTGCGCCATTGACATCAACGGCGGGATGGGTCTTGTAGTCATCGGCGTACCACTGCCAGTTTTCTGTGCTGGCACCCATGGTGCGGGTAGTGCGTTTTTGCTGGGTATAACCGACCAGCACGCCCAGGCGATTATCTTCATCATGCCAGGCATACTGGCCAGAGAATTGGCCATCGACTTTTTTGCTGGTATCGGCCCAGGTGCCTTCGGCAGAAACAAAGCCGCTATTGGATTTGACTTCCAGCGGGCGGCGTGTGCGCAGTATCACCGTGCCGCCTATGCCGCCTTCGTCGAGACGCGCTTCCGGCGTCTTGTAGAGCTCGGCGCTGGAAAGCATATTCGACGGCATCAACATATAGTTGAATGAGCGTGTCGGGTCGCCGTTGGATTCTGCCGTGGCGATGTAGTTGCCGTTCAACTGGGTCAGCGTCAACTCGGACGACAAACCGCGAACACTGACATTCTTGCCCTCACCACCTTCACGATTAATGATCACGCCCGGCACGCGCTGCAATGCATCTGCGACGTTTTTATCAGGGAACTTGCCGACATCTTCAGCAGTGACGACTTCAACAATGGCATTGGCGGCGCGCTTTTGATCGAGGCTTTTCTCGATCGCATAACGATAGCCGGTCACGATTACCGAGGTGGGCTGGCTGGTGTCTGCCGATTTTTCTGCAGCCTTCTCGGCTGGCTTTGCAGCAGGATTTTCAGCGGTCGCGGTTTGCGCGTGCGCGCTGGAAAAGGCCAGCAGTGCAGCACCCACCGCCATGGCGATGGGCGTCACGCGGCAACGCCGATGGTGTGAAGCGGTATGGGTTCTGAAGCTCATGTATGTCTCCTGGTTGTGCCCAACGACGGGCTTTTTTATATGGCGCTGGCAGGGTTCTCTTCATTCGTGGAACAGACGGGTACCTTCCGCATCTGTTCGCTTTCCCGGTGAGCGTACAACGCAAACCGGTGAGAGTCCCGACGATTTACTAAACGACACAATTTGCATCTGCATGTCGTTGGGCATTGCATCGCACCCAGAGATGTTTATACAAAAGAAAATACGGCACTGAAACAAGATTTCAAAATTAGGCCGAAGTTTAGTTTGATTAGTAAACGCCGATCACATGAGGGGTGTGGTGATTCCGCCACATTTAGCAACCGCAAAAAGCGCGATTGCCTCAGCACAGCCTCGTGCGCATGGACGAGTATCAAGCCAGGACAGGCAATGCGTCATTTAGGAAAAGAAATAGGGAGCCATCGTGACTCTGGTGTCTTACTCGTATGAGCTGCTTAAGACATGTAAATTTGCATCTACCTGTAGCGCACCTGCACAGCGTTAGAAGATATCCCTGCGGGTGAGTTGAGTACTTCGAAAGAGTAGCTTTTTTGTTTAGTGAACTTTATAAACAAACATGCTTTTTGGGGATTCAATTGAAGTAAATAATTTGCCGCGATATAAATATCATCAAGAAAAAAGCCTGATGCAAACACAAAAATGGCAAAAAAACAGCGCCTTTGCGTTTATTAAACCTTGATTAAACAAGGCCATGGAGGCGATGAAGATGCAGCAAAAAAATCGCCTTCTTCATTTTGGTATGCACAAGCACTTCTGGTCCCCGCACATTTATTTTGAATATGAGTCCTTGATGTTATTTCAACATTAAGGTGCCTGTCTTTCAGCTTGATTGGAGTCCCCCATGTCCTACCAGGTTTTTGCAGTTCTGACATTTTGCAGCACTCTCTTCTGTGCCAACTCATTTGCAGTTGAGGCAAAAAAACCAGTTGAGCAAGCAGCTGAGCTAGCCATTATTCCCCAACCGGCCCAACAGCAATGGGGCCAAGGCAGTTTTAGCCTGTCTGCTAAAACCCGCTTGTACGCCAGTGATGCAGCAGCTTTGTCGAATGCAAATCTATTCAACGACAGACTGGAGCAGACGCTGGGGTTCAGGCTGGCCGTGCTGGCAGGACTGCCGGGCAAGGCTGATAGCAACTATTTGCTGTTAAAGACGGAAGCTCCGGTGCAAGGCCAGAAAAACCAGGATGAAGCCTATGCATTGAGTATCAATCCACATGCCATCGCCTTAACTGGTTCGGCAGCCGGGCAATTCTATGGCATGCAAAGCTTGCTGCAAATGCTGCCTGCAAGGGCCAGCCAGCTAGCCCATTTGCGTAGCGTCAACGTACAGGATACGCCTCGCTTTTCCTGGCGAGGCATGCATCTTGATGTGGGGCGGCATATGGTGTCGGTAGAATTTATCAAGAAATTCCTGGACCAGATGGCGTTCTACAAGATGAATACTTTTCACTGGCATCTGACAGAAGACCAGGGATGGCGCATAGAAATAAAAGCTTATCCCAAACTGACCGAGGTCGGTGCCTGGCGCAAGGAAAGCACACTGGGTCGTCATGTAGAACCTTACATAGGCGATGGCAAAGCCTACGGCGGCTTCTACACCCAGGAGCAGATCAGGGAAGTGGTGGCCTATGCGGCAGCCCGCCATATCACGGTAGTGCCAGAAATAGAATTACCCGGCCATGCCCAGGCAGCTCTGGCGGCTTATCCCGAGCTGGCTTGCACACCAGGACCATTTGAGGTGGCGACCAACTGGGGGATATTTGAAGATATTTATTGCCCTAGCGAAGCCACTTTCGGTTTCCTGGAAAAGGTGCTGAGCGAAGTCATGGCTTTATTCCCCGGGCAATACCTGCATATAGGTGGTGATGAAGTCCCCAAGGCACGCTGGAAAAACAGCGCGCTGGCGCAAGATGTCATGCGCCGGGAAGGTCTCAAGAATGAAGAAGAATTGCAAAGCTGGTTTATACGCCGCATAGAAAAATTCATCAACAGCAAGGGCAAGCGTCTGATAGGCTGGGATGAAATCCTGGAAGGCGGCCTGGCACCAGATGCCACCGTCATGTCCTGGCGTGGTGAAGAAGGCGGCATTGCCGCAGCCAGACAAGGCCATGATGTCATCATGAGCCCGACCAGCCACTGCTATTTTGATGCGGGCCAAGGGCCGAAAGAACAAGAGTCATGGCAACTGGGCGGTGAACTCAGCCTGGAAAAAGTGTATACCTACAATCCCGTGCCAGGCATACTCAATGGCCAAGAGCAAAGCCATATCAAGGGCGTGCAAGCCAATATCTGGACTGAATACCTGAGCAAGCCGGAGATGATAGAGTACATGGTCTATCCACGACTGCTGGCGATGGCTGAAGTGGCGTGGACAGCACCAGAAAAAAAAGAATATTCCGGCTTTGAGCAAAGGTTGGTGACCCATTACCCCAGATTGCAGCAAGCCGGGCTAGCATACCGCATCCCCCGGCCCATAGGCTTGCCAGCGCAAGTCAATGCGACAGATAAAACGCATACCCTGAACTTGCATGCACCTGTAGCGGGTAGCAAAATGTATTACACCGTGGATGGTGCAGCACCCGGCACAAGTTCGCCCCAGTATCTGCGCCCGCTGGTGATTACGGTCAAGCCAGGCCAGGACAGCCTGGTGCAAGTGCTGACTGTCACCCCCGATGGCAGACATGGCGCGATACAGCGCAGCGTCATCCATGGTGTGGGCGCTGTGCAGAAATAAGTCGACTGTGACCCTGCCCTGGCCTTCAGTAAGGCCCGCCCCTTTTCACCTGGCGGGCAAGCTTGCGGACGGGCTTATCTCCCTTATCCTTTCATGATCAGGATTTCAATATGAACACGTCGCGATATTCCCTCAGGCGTTTCTTGCTTGCTGCCTCATCCAGCCTGGCCCTGCTCATGCCTGCCGAGGCGGCCAGCACCCGTGTGCAGGAGGTATCCGGCACCTGGACTTTCCGCTTGCTACCCGATGATCCTGCTGCCGCTCAACATACCGGCGCCACGCAATGGCATGCGGCACAAGTGCCTGGCCATGTTCATACTGATTTGCTGGCGCATCACTTGATTGTCGACCCTTATGTTGGCGATGCTGAAGCTGGCTTGCAATGGATAGGCAATGCCGCGTGGGAATACAAACTGGAATTTGATATTGATGAAAAAACCTTCAATGCCAGACATCAGGATCTGGTGTTTGAAGGCATAGATACTTTTGCCGATATCTATTTGAATGGCAAAAAAATTGCAGCAACAGAAAATGCCTTCCGGCGTTGGGTACTACCTGCAAAAAGCCTGCTGAAAAAACGCCAGAATGAGTTGAAAATCATTCTTCATTCGCCCATACAAAGCCTGCTACCACAAGTGCAGGCCATGCACAGCAAGCTGGTGGGTAATTATCCATCGCCATTTGGTGATGAGCCGCGTGATGCCATGACCGGCAATTTCGCCCGCAAGCCTGGTTATCATTATGGCTGGGACTGGGGGCCACGCTATGTGACTGCCGGTATCTGGCGTGCAGTAAAAATCGCCAGCTATGACGATGTCCTGTTGCAGGATTTTCATATTCAGCAAGACCAGCTCAATGCACAAAGCGCGGAATTGCAAGCAAGGTTTGATGTGGAGGCCGATAAAGATGCCCAGATAGATCTGGAGTTGCGCGTCTCTGACCCGGATGGTAAACAGATCAAGTCCCTGAGCTTACATGCCAGCCTCAAGAAAGGTCTGAACCAGTTGACGCTGCCATTGCAAATCGATCATCCGCGTCGCTGGTATCCGCATGGCATGGGTGAGCAAGCCTTGTATAGTTTCGATCTCAGTTTAAAAAAGGGCAGGCAAGTCATCGCCGAACAAAAAAAACGTACGGGCCTGCGCCAGGTGGAGCTGCGCCGCGACAAGGATCAATGGGGGCAGTCATTTGGCTTTGCCATCAATGGCATCCCAGTATTTGCCAAGGGTGCCAACCTGATCCCTTTTGATATGTTCCCCAACCGCGTCAAGCCTGAGCAGATGCGTGCGATTTTGCAGTCAGCAAAAGATGCCAACATGAATATGTTACGGCTATGGGGTGGCGGTTACTATGAAAGCGATGCCTTTTACGACATGGCAGATGAAATGGGTTTGATGCTCTGGCAAGATTTCATGTTTGGTGGTGGCGTAGTCCCCGGCTATGATAAAAAATTCCGTGAGAATGTCGTCGCCGAAGCAAAAGATCAGTTATTACGCTTGCGCTCCCACCCCAGCATCGTACTCTGGTGTGGCAATAATGAAGAAGAAACCGCCTGGAAGGATTGGGGAATAGGCAAAAAACTTACGGAAGAAAACCCGATTTTTGCCGAGCATGTCTGGGCAGGCTATGTCGCCCTGTTTGGCAAGGATTTGCGTGAACAGGTTGCCCGCTATGGTGCAGGTGTCCCCTACTGGTCCAGCTCACCCAGCAATGATCTGGCTGACAAGGCCAATGATAGTAACAATGGCGATAAACATTACTGGGATGTCTGGGCTGGTTCGCAGCCGGTCGAAGCTTATTTGTCCGAGACGCCGCGCTTCATGTCGGAATTTGGCTTGCAAGCCTGGCCAGTGCAAAGCACGGTCGATGCATTCGCACCGCGTAGTGAACAAAAGATAGATGGCCCGCTGATCCGCGCCCACCAAAAGTTCCTGGCGGGGGATGGCAACCAGCGCCTGCTGCTCTACATACGCGCCAATTATCACGAGCCTAAAAGCTTTGCTGATTTTATTTACCTGAGCCAGTTAATGCATGCAGAAGGCATAGAGATGGCATCCCTGCATCACCGCAGCAGCATGCCGCGCACCATGGGTTCGCTGTACTGGCAACTGAATGACGTGTGGCCCGGAGCCTCATGGTCCAGCGTCGACTATTTTGGTCACTGGAAGGCCCTGCATTTTCATGCACGCAGGTTTTTTGCACCGTTGACTGTAGCTGCCTTGCATGACAAAGGCGTCACCCGTCTGAGTGTCATGTCTGATCTGTTGCAAGAACAAAACCTGGCATGGCGGCTACGCATCATGGATGTCGACGGCAAGGTCTTGCGCGATGAAACACAGGCACTGAAGATGCCCGCCAACAGCGCGATGGAACTGGCACAGATCAAGGATGCAGATTTACCCGCAGAGGCAAATCAAAAAACCACATATATCGTGGTCGAGCTGATGAAAGACGGTAAAAGCATAGCGCGCAGCATTGCCTATCTGCAGCCATCCAAACTCATGCAATTGCCTGACCCCGGGCTGGTAACGACCATAGTCGCTGAGGCCGACCATTATCGCCTGGACTTGCACGCGGACAAGCTGGCCCGTGCAGTCTGGCTGGATTTTGGCGAGCATGCTTACCGCTTGTCGGACAACGCCCTGAGCCTGCTCCCTGGTGAAAGTATGTCCCTGCGCCTGGATAGCGAGCAAAGCCTGGCGACTCTGCGTGCCAGCCTGCGCATACGTCATCTGGCCCAACTTCAAGCTGCGCATCCTTAAAGAGAAATTCTATGCGAGGAAAATTGATCAATCTAAAAACTACTTTGTCCATCCTGCTATGCAGCGCCTGCCTGTTGCTGGAGGTGAATCAGGTCTCTGCACAGCCCGTCGTGCAGGCAGGCAAGCTGACATCGTTCACACGCAATGCCGACGGTGTGAGCATAGCCACCGAGCATGCCCAGGTCGCGCTGACGGTGTTTTCATCCGGCGTCATACGTGTGCGCATGGACAAGAAAGCCCTGGGCCCTGATTTCTCATATGCTGTCACAGGTAAGCCAGACAAAACAGATTTCCAGCTCACAGAGCTGGCAGACAAGCTGGTGTTGAAGACGGCCACATTGCAGGTACAGATACAAAAGCAGCCATTTTCTATACGCTTTGAAACCCCGGATGGCGTGCTCATCAACCAGGATGAAGCTGGTTTGTCGAATGCCTGGATAGGCGATGAAGTCAGCAGCTACAAGAGCCTGCAAGAGGGTGAGCGTTTTATCGGGCTGGGTGAAAAGACCGGCAATCTCGACAGGCGTGGCAGTGCCTACACCAACTGGAATACCGATGCGTTTCGCTATAATGGAGACACCGATCCCCTGTATGCCAGCATCCCTTTTTACATAGGCATACATCATGGCCTGAGTTATGGGATATTCTTTGATAACAGCTACCAGACTGATTTCAATTTTGGGGCCAGCAACCGGCGTTTTTCTTCGTTCACTGCCCAGGGTGGTGAACTTAATTATTATTTCATTTTCCAGCCCCGTGTGGCCGACATTATCCGCGTCTATACAGACCTGACCGGGCGCATGCCCTTGCCCCCCTTATGGAGCCTGGGCTATCAGCAAAACCGCTGGTCTTATTATCCAGAGGCAGAAGTGATGCGCATAGCGAACACTTTGCGCGAAAAGAAAATCCCGGCAGACGGCATCACGCTGGATATTCACTATATGGATGGCTACCGGGTATTCAGCTGGGACAAGCAAGCCTTCCCCGACCCCAGGGCCATGACAGACAAACTGGCTGCCCTGGGTTTTAAAACCACAGTGATCGTTGACCCCGGCATCAAGATAGATCCGGCCTATACCACCTATGCAAGGGGCATGCAGCAGGATGTATTTTTGCGCTATGCCGATGGCGCGCCCTATTCTGGTGAAGTATGGCCGGGCTGGGTATATTTCCCTGACTTTACCCGCCCTGCGACCCGTGTCTGGTGGCAGGCTGAAGTCGCCCGTTATGCAAGGCAAGGCGTTGCTGGCATATGGAATGACATGAATGAGATATCCACCTGGGGCCAGAAAATGCCCAATAATATACTCTTCGATTATGATGGACACCCCACCACCCACAAGCAGGGCCGCAATGTCTATGCACTGGAAATGGCCAGGGCCAGCCATGAAGGCATGAAGCAGGCCACAGGTGAGCGCCCCTTCACTTTGTCACGCTCAGGCTATGCGGGCTTGCAGCGCTATGCAGCGATCTGGACGGGTGACAATACTGCCGATGAAGATCATATGCTGCTGGGGGTGCGCCTGCTCAATAGTCTGGGCCTCAGTGGCATGCCATTTACCGGCATGGACATCGGTGGCTTCACCGGCACGCCCACGTCTGGCCTGTATGCGCGCTGGATGCAGATTGGTGCTTTCACCCCCTACTTCCGCAACCATGCTGCCAGTGACAGCCGTTCTTCCGAACCATGGACTTATGGCGAGGACGTGCTCAACATCAGCCGTAACTATATTAATTTACGCTACCAGCTCATGCCTTATCTGTATTCCAGTTTTTACCAGGCCAGCACCACCGGCCTGCCCATCATGCGCTCACTGGCGATAGATTACACCCATGATGAACAAATCTACAGCAGGCATTATCAAAACCAGTATATGTTTGGCGATGCTTTCCTGGTTGCGCCTTTCGCCAGCAACAAGGAATTTGGCCGCCTCTACCTGCCTCAGGGTGACTGGTATGACTTGTATAGCGACCAGCTGGAACATGGCAGGCAAGCCAAAGCCCTGGAGTTGCATCTGGAGCGCTTTCCAGTCTATGTCAAGGCTGGCAGCATCGTCACCATGCAGTCGCTGGTGCAAAGCACGGCGCAACTGCCGGAAGACACTTTGTTCATCCATGTCTATCACGGGCAGCAAGGAAGCAGCGTCAGTTATTACGAAGATGATGGCAAATCCTATGCTTACCAAAATGGTGATTATTACAAGCGCCAGATCAGCTTCCTGCCTGAACGCAAGGAGATACAATTCGATGCCGTCAAAGGCAGGCATGCATCCAAATTCCGCGAGCTGCAAATCATCCTGCACGGTTTTCATGATGTCAGCAGTGTAGAGTTGAATGGCAAGACCCTCCCCTTACAGGCGCATCGTGTCGGTTTTCTCGGCAAGGGGGATAAAGAGTTGAACTTGCCCGCTGTGAAGATAGCCAACAGTGCCGAAAAAATCACGCTCAGGTATAGCGATGACTAGCCTCTTATCAAGCCAGTTGCTGGTCGCTGACGTGGGTGGGACTCATGCCCGCTTTGCACTTGCCAAGCTGAATGCCCATGGTGAAGCTGAACTCAGGGATTATCATGTCTTTGCCTGCGCAGATTATGCCAGTCTGGCTGCGATCATTTGCGCCTATCGCGAAATGACTGGTCAGCAATTCAATCATGCCAGTATCGCCATTGCAGGTGTGATAGAAGAAGACCAGGTGCGCAATAGTAATTTGCCCTGGTCAGTCTCTTGCAAGCAAACCATGCAGGAGAGCGCGCTTGCGCAATTGCGCTTTCTCAATGATTTTGCCGCACTCGCCTGGTCAGTGCCGCTCATCAAACCGGCGGATGCGATTATCCTCAATCAAGGCCATGCGGCAAGGCTTGCTGGTCCTGTGCTGGTGGTGGGACCGGGAACCGGCCTGGGTGCGGCGGTCTGGCTACCGGGGCCACCTAGCTCGGTACTGGCGACAGAAGCTGGGCATGCTGCGCTGGCGGCTGGCAATCCGCGTGAGGCTTTATTGCTGGCGCAATGCTGGAAATCGATGCCCCATGTTGATAATGAAATGTTCTTGTCTGGCCCAGGCTTATTGCGTCTGTATCGTACACTCGCGCTGATGCAGGACAAGGCTGCTCTTCTGCAACAGCCTGCTGAGGTGAGCGCTGCCGCCATCGCCGGGCAAGATGCCATTGCCCAGGAAGCCGTAGAGATATTTTGCGCCATGCTGGGCAGCCTGCTTGGTGACCTGGCGATTTACTATGGGGCGCAGACAGTCTATCTGGCAGGCGGTGTACCCACGCAAATCAGTGAATTGCTGCAAAAAAGTGAATTCAGAAATCGCTTTTTGAATAAGGGTGTAATGCGTGCCGTGGTGGAAAATTGTACTGCCTATCTGATACAGCCTGGCCAGCTTGCCCTGCTGGGTGCGGCGCATTGGTATTTACAAACGGAGAGTTAAAGAATGACAGGCATCATTCTGGAGATCGCTGCGAATTCCATAGAGTCTGCCCTGGCCGCCGAGGCCGGTGGTGCAGACCGTATCGAGCTTTGCGACAATCTGGAACAAGGTGGTACCACGCCTTCCCATGGGACGATTGCCATTGCGAGTGAGCGCTTGCGCATCCCCATCCATGTCTTGATACGACCACGTACTGGCGATTTTTTGTATACCGAGGCAGAACGTGAAGTCATGCTGTATGACATAGAACACTGCGTGCGCCTGGGTTGCGACGCGGTGGTGGTCGGCGCGCTGAATGCAGAAGCCAGAGTGGATACAGAATTTTGCCGCGCCATGTGCGCAGCGGCTGGCAAGATGTCACTGACTTTCCATCGCGCCTTTGATCTTTGTGCTGCGCCTGAGCAAAATCTGGAAGACATTATCGCGCTTGGCTTTGAACGTATCTTGAGTTCAGGTCTAACCGACAGCGCTGAGGCTGGTCAGGCGCAACTCGCCAGTCTGGTAAGGTTGGCTGACAAGCGCATAGGCATCATGGCAGGTGCAGGCATCAGGCCTGAGAATATTGCAGCACTGGTGGCAGCAAGCGGCGTTACCGAGGTCCACGCTTCAGCCAGCTGCCCACAATATAGTGTCATGCAGGAGCAAAGAAAATTGCCTGGGCTTGAGGCGGATTTTCTGGCAACGCAGACTCATCTGGTCAGGGCGTTACGCCAGGTTATCGATCAACTGCATCTCTAATTCACCAGCAGAAAAAAAGAAAGCAGGACCGGGGGCAGCCCTGCTTTTAAGCTTGGTGGAAGCTAGAAATTTTTACTGAGACGCTGATTAAGCATCATTCTTTAAATGGGGGGAGAGTATTTCCCCGTAGGAGCGGCTTCAGCCGCGAACAGTCTGCACAATAATGATCTCTAAATGTTCGCGGCTGAAGCCGCTCCTGTTTATCGTTTATCCAAAGCACCCGGCGGCAGGGCGTGCACACTATTGCCCCAGGACTTGGCCTTGTCATCACTGCTTAAATCCAGGCTGAGTTTGCCGCCAGCCTGTATCTGTTCCCAGGAGAGCCACACTTGCGACAAAGGCTTGCCCTGCCACTGGGCCTGGCGGATATAGCGTATGGGAGTACGCGCGGCCGCCTTGCTGTCTATGCTCAGTGTCTTGCCATTTCCCAGGTCAAGATCGATCCTGGAAAACTTGGGCGCATGCAGCAAGAACTGGCCGCTGCCTGGCATCCATGGGTAAATACCCAGGCTGCTGAAGATATACCAGGCTGACATGGTGCCCAGGTCATCATTGCCAGTCACACCATTGGGAGCATTGCTGAACAGGGTTTCGGCAGCGCGCAGGACGGTGGTGGTTTTCCAGGGCTGGCCTGCCAGGGTATACATCCAGGGTGCATGTAAATCCGGTTCATTATTGGGATTGTAGCGGTACTGGTTGTAGTAACTGTATGGCCCCACGACCCAGTCCTTGCGTACGGCCTGGTAATCGTTTTTTTCAATTTCATCAAAGGCAAAGAAGGCGTCGAGACGTTTGACGGCTGACTCACGTCCACCCATTTCAGCAAACAGGGTTTGGCTATCCTGCGGTACCAGCCATTGATACTGCCAGGCTGTGCCTTCATGAAAACCATGCTCGGCGCGCGGATTGTAATGGCCTTGCAGTTCTGTGTACCAGTCGCCATTTTCGAGACGTGGGCGTGGGAAGCCTTTGAAGCCCAGCTCTTTATCGGTGGCGTCCTTGTCCCACAGCTTGCGCCAGTTCTGGCCACGCTGGCGTAACGCGGCAGCGTCTGCCTTTTCACCGAGCGCCTCTGCCATATAAGACAGCGCAGCATCGGCAGCAGCATATTCCAGGGTTGCCGAGGCACCATGATGCGGGTCTACGTCCATGCCCTTTGCCCTGAAGCCTTTGTCGTATTGCACAAAACCATCGCGCAGGTATTGCGGATTGCCTGCTCGCCCTTCTGAGCGCAGTTTGAAACTGGGTACTTCAAAGGCATTCTGGCGCAAGGCCGCATAGGCAGTTTTTTCCTTGCCAGCCAGCGCACCATAGCGCCACAGGTCAACCAGGAAAGGTGTGACCGGGTCACCCGTCATAACATTCGATTCAAAATTCGCATAACCCCAGCGTGGCAGCCAGCCAGCCTGTTCCTGTATTTTCAGGATGGAGTCGGCAATGTCACGAGCCCTGGCCGGGCGCAGCAAGGCGATGAGCTGATTCTGGGCGCGATAAGTGTCCCACAGCGAAAAGAATTCGTAGTAATTGCCCTTGTCGACTTTGTGGATGACATCATCATAGCCACGGTAACGGCCATCGCTGTCATTGCCTGTCAGTGGCTGCAATAGGGCATGATAAAGCGCAGTGTAGAAGACAGTGCGGTCATCCTGATTGGCAGTTTCTATGCGTATGCTGGAGAGTTCTTTGTTCCACTCATCCTGTGCCTGTTGGCGCATGCTGTCAAAGCTGCGCAGCTTGCCATTGGCCTTGCCTTCTGCCCGCAAATTCTTTCTTGCACCTTCTGCATCGACATGCGAAATGGCGCTGATGGCAGTAACCGCCTTGTTGGTCTTCAAGTCAAAACTGAACCAGGCACCATGCGGCTTGCTGTCGCCTTGCTGGCTCAATTGCATGCTGGCTTCGGTACCGCCAGTTTCATCCCAGATACCATGCGTACGGAAAGCCTGGTCAAACTCCATCCTGAACCAGGTCGTGTATTGCGCTCCACCACAAAAACTGCGCGTGACTATCTTGCCTTCCACCGTATGGTCATCTATTACTTGCAGGTGGCTGCCCACCACGGAGTGGCGCTCATTTGCCTGACCAAGATTGACCAGGATATGACCTGTCGCAGTAGTGTCGTGGAAGGTATAACGCTCGGCCCCGGCGCGTGTCAGTGCGGTGGTCTCGGCAGTGATGCCACCATAATCGGTGAGCCTGACTTTGAAGTAACCTGCATGGCCCACTTCACCATCATGCGCGTAATTGGAACCATAGACTTTCTGGTCAAAACTGCCGGCTTTACTCGTATCAAAATTGCCACCAGCTTTGATGCTGCCAGTCACAGGCAAGACCGAGAGTTGACCACCTTGTTCCCAGCATCCTGCACCAGACAAGAAAGAATGGCCAAAGCCACGGATTTTAGGATCGGTATAGCGCCAGCCTGAATAGTGTTCACCGATAGGGCTGAGTTGTATCATGCCAAAGGGCGCGGCGGCACCAGGAAAGGTATTGCCATCATCCTGGGTACCGATAAAGGTATTCACCGGAAAATTCTTGTCTCGTGCTGTATCTGCATGCGCAATACCGGTAACGCTGCTGCTGGTCAGCAATGCCATCATGCTGGTGACCGCCACGCGCCTGAAGGTGGATAGTGTATTCAATTTGTCTCCTGTTTATTTGCTGCCGCTTTTATCGCGACCAGGTTTATTTATTTGTTTTATTATTTTCTATCTGCTTGAATGGATGCGCCTCTGTGTTAAAAGTGACGACATCAAAATTGATGGTCTTTTTGGGCGCGAACAGTAAATAGAAATATTTGAAGGTTTCGGCAAACACAAAGCTCTCCATCGAGTCTTCGCGGCTGCTATTGCGTACATCCTTGAGTGCGGTAAAACCTGCCTCACTGCGGCAGCATTTGACAAAGTCGAGGAAAAATTCCTTGCCCATGGCGCGGTACTTGCTGTCACCTGTGTAATGGTAGAGGTAATAGGCTGACTCAACGATCTCGGGGCGCAAGGCATATTCTGGCGAAGTGACTTGCATGGTTTGATAATTCAGTGCTTCTGGTTCTATGCCATGCAGACGCCACATTTTCAGATTGGAATCCTGCAGGCGTTTTGCTCTATCCATGTCACCACCCAGGGCCAGCAAGGCTGGCATGAAGGCATCCAGGGCACCATATTGACTGGCTTTGCGGCTACCTGTCTCCATGTCGGCATGGCCATACCAGAGTTCGCCGCGTACCTCGTCGCCCAGATACTGATTGACGCCCGGGATACTGTTGTCCCACATGGTTTTGCAATCCTGGTCGCCAAACAGCTTCCAGCATTTGTACAGGTATTCATAGTAGGAATCGATGCCGCCACCGATGTGGGCATCTTTGTTGACCCAGACACCCGCCTCAACATCAATGGCAGAGCCGACCAGGCCCAGTTTGGAACGCAGCTCATAAGTGGCGACCAGTGCGCGTTTGGCTTTGTCATAAAACACCGGATTGCCAGTTAGCTTGCTGAGCATGCCAAACTCCAGCAGCAAGGTGCCTGTTTCAGCCGGGTTACTGATCTTGCCGCGTACCTTGCCAGTGCGCAGATTGACATGGGTATAAGGCATGCCGGTTGGTGATGCAAACACCGGCAGCAAGCGCTGGCCCAGGTCTGTTGCCAGGTTCAGCAGTCTTGGGTCTTCCGTCATCTGGTAGGCAGACAGCAAGCCACCCAGCAGGCGTATGGTGATTTCAAAATTCTGGACTTCCATGTCCTGGTCGAAAGAGAGCTTGCTGGCAATCAGCTCACGCGCTTCATCTGCCTCTTTTTTCAAGCCCATGATCAGCAGGGTATCGAGTGCATCCACCGGTGTCATCAACAGCGATTGTGGATACCAGTCATGCGCGGATTTGCTCAAGGGCTTTAAGGCATCGTGGCCCCAGGCATAGCGCTTGTAGGATTGCCAGGCATGCTGGGTTTCTTTTTTTACTTGCAACGCCAGATGGGCCGCTTCTTTTTCTGAGATGCTGTCTTGTTTGGCAGCCTGGCTCAGGTTACTGATACCCAGGGCAGCCGCCAGCAATATGCCAGGCAATAATTTGATACGCAATTTGTTCTCCTCAATCACCGATATGACTATTATTTTTTGTCAGGACCGCTATTCAATTATTCAATCATTCCATCACACTGAAAAGTGCCTCTACCTGTTGCAGGCTGGGTGCCTGCGCTCCTGCTGCCAGGCAAGCTGCCGCACCAGCGGCGAGAGCAAAGCGCAGGTGACTGCGCGGCTCTCTGTCAGCATGCATGCTCAGGCTGTAGAGCAAGCCAGCGATGCTGGCGTCACCCGCGCCTATGGTGTCGGCGACTGCCACCTTCAAGGCATCGGCCTGCCATGCCAGTTCACCCATATGCAGCGACGCACCCTGCTCCCCTCGGGTGTACAAGACGGTGGCAGCGGGATTAATGGCGCGCAATTGCGTAAATGCCCAATCAGCATCCTGGCTACGGAACAGGCCACGCAGGTCATCGTCAGACACCTTGATCAGGTCTGCCAGTTGCCCCATTTCATGCAGGATGGGGTCATAGTCAGCATGCATATTGTTACGGAAGTTAGGGTCATAACTAATCCGTACACCTTGCGCCTTTAACTGGCGCGCCAGGCCCAGGAGTTTGCCAGCCAGTGGCTGGCGGGCCAGGCTGATGCCGCCAAAGTGCGCCCATTGCAAGCTTGAACTCCAGCCTGCTGGCAACTGCTCGGGATCAAAATGCAGGTCTGCACTATCACTGCCTATAAAGAAATAACTGGGTGGCGTGCTTTCGCCGACGATTGCCAGTAAGGGTGGGCGATCGTATTGCTGCAGCAGGCGCAGATCCAGCCCGGCATCGGCACTGGCGCGTACCAGTTCCTGCCCAAACAAATCCTGGCTGACTGCACCAGCGAAGCCGGTTGCCAAACCCAGCTTGGCCATGCTGCGGGCGACATTCCAGGTTGAGCCGCCAACCACGCTGCGCCATTGACCATGGCCGCAGGCTATCATGTCGGTCAGAGCTTCACCGGCACTCAGCATGAGGGGAAATTCAGCTGCCATGTTGTGCCTCCTTCAAGACGCGCAGGATTTCATAGCAGGCACCCATGGTGTGATAATCGACTTTGCCAGCCGGGCTTTTTTCATCACTGAGTTTGTGATTTTCACGCGATAAAATTCTGTACCAGGCACCATACTCGTGATCGATCATGTGTTGCCAGCTGTATTGCCACAGATGCTCATAACTATCCCAGTAGCTTTGCTTGCCAGTGCGCTGCGCCAGCAAGGCAGCGGCAGCCATGGATTCTGCCTGCACCCAGAAATATTTATCGCCATCGCAGATGCTGCCATCGGGAGCAAAGCCATAGCAGATGCCGCCGTATTGCTCATCCCAGGCAAATTGCAGGGCTTTCTGGAACAGGGTTTCGGCGGTAGGCAATAGCCATGCATGGTCGTGTTGCAGATGCCGGGCGTGGCTTTCCAGTTGCAGCAATAACTTGGACCATTCAGTAAAATGCCCGGGCTGGAATCCCCAGGGGCGGAACAGATTGGCCTTGTCTTCGAGGTTGTAGTTCCAGTCTATGTTCCAGTTGGCATCGTAGTGTTCCCAGATCATGCCAGCAGCCAGCGCGGCCTGGCGCTGGGTGATGTTATGTGCCACCGTTTCTGCGCGATGCAAGAAGTGCAGCTCACCCGTTGCCTCATAGGCAGCCAGCAAGGCTTCGCAGGCATGCATATTGGCATTCTGGCCGCGATAGCTGTCCAGCTGCTGCCAGTCTGCACTGGCCTGGTCGGCATACAGGCCATGTTGCGGCTCCCAGAAACGACTTTCCATCAAGGCCATGGTTTCATCGAGATAGTCGCGTGCTTCGGCGACGCCAGCCATCAGGGCATGGGCATAGGCCAGCATGACGAAGGCCAGGCCATAGCAGTGATTATCGCCATCGATGATGGTCTTGCTGGCGTTTTCCCAGCGCAATTGCCAGGCATAGCCGCCAGTTACCGGGTCGCGGTGCACCTGGCGCAAGAAATCGACACCATGCCTGACTTGCTGCAGATAGGCCGGATTGTCAAAATGACGGTAAGCCATCGCATACACAAAAACAAAGCGCGTGCTGCTGACCAGATGACGGCTATGGCTATCATAAATACTGCCATTGTCCTTGAAGTAGTGATAAAAGCCGCCACTGTTATCTATGCTGCGCGGATAGTAGAAATTCAGCGTGTCACTGATATGCTCAGTCAGCACAGAAATGGATTTGAAGTCAGGAAAGGGATGCATACGGATATGGGTGGTGGTCAATAAGGGCCAAAAATTTTTACGGATAAACTGTCTTTGCTGTTAATCGTCACAACTGCTTTCACGCACGATCAATTCAACAGCCAGGGTTTTTTCTACGATGTCATCGGTTTGTTTGCGTATCAGCAAATCCACACCGGTAGCGCCGAGTGCTTCCTTGTTTACTCGTATGCTGCTCAGAGGTGGAATCGATTTGGCGGCGGCACTGATGTCATCAAAGCCAACAATGGCAATGTCATGCGGCATTTTCATGCCGAGATCAAGACAGTAGTGCAGCGCAGTCAGGGCGGCGCTATCGTTGTAGCAAAATACGGCGTCTGGCGGACGGCTGAGACTCAGCAGTTCGCGCATGGCTTCGCGTACACCACCTTCAATATCACTGGGATCAGGGATGCTGACTTCCAGGCTGGGGTCTGCCAGGGTCTTGGATTCATACAGCGCCTGACGAAAACCGCGTGCCCGCTCCTGGATACTGAAGTGCGCCATTGATCCCGAGATCATGGCGATGCGCTTGCGACCTGTCTGTATCAAATGACGGGTCGCCAGAAAACCACCGAGCCGGTTGTCAGGATTGATCGAGGTGTAACCACGCAAACGCATGTCCACCAGCACAATGGGCTTGCTGGTATGCAGCAGGGCTTGCAGCAGCTCGGGCTCAAAAAAACCGGCGCACAAGATCGCATCTGGCTGGTGCAGGCGTATCTGCTCCATCACTGGTTCTGAAGGGCCTATCGCTACAAAGGAAAGGGCAATACCCTCCCTGCGGCAGGCTTCTTCAGCGCCATGCAGCACAGGGGAAAAAAACGGGCTGCTGGACAAGGTATTGTGCTGGCGGTGCAAAAGGAAAACGATGCGCCTGATCCTGCCCTGTTTGAGATTGCCAAAGTCATAGCCCAGCTCACGGGCGACTTTGCTGACACGCACACGCGTTTCTTCAGTCAGCCCACCCTGATTCTTCAAGGCGCGTGATACCGTACCTATCGACAGTCCGGTCGCCTGTGCAATATCGCGTATGGTCACACTCATGCCGTGAACTCCTTGCTGGTTAAGTCAGTTTCCATTTCTGGAAAGCGGGCATTTATCTTGTTCATTGCGCCTAATTCTACGAATAGTGCTTGTTACTTTTTTGCGTTTATCAATCCCGCTTAAAATCTCATGCCTGGCGGCTGCTGAGCTATCCTTGATGACAGGTTTAATAAACGGTCAGGCTATTTTTTACACCCCATCATTTACCGGAAAATGCTGTACTTCTCAGAGTAACTCTTTTATACAGGTGGCAAAATTGAGGGTCAATCAACTGCTGGCAAATAGTCTTAGTTTATTAATTTTAGTAAACAAGCTGGGGGAAAGATGGATTATTCGATAGCCACACGCTCTCAGGATGTATGTCGGGCGTCGTATCGCAGCGCACAAAAAAATGGCGCGCCAGGTGGGGCGCGCCATGCAAGTCAAACTTGAAGTTATCAGTGTGCTGCCGCCCCGGTTTTACCCAGTTTGATACCCTGTGCACGCAAGATGCCCTGCACTTTCCAGGCATACAAGGCCAGGTAGGCAAAACAGGCTACCCCCACCATATAACTCATTTGTATGCCGATTTTGTCCGCCACAAATCCTTGCAGCCAGCTGACTATACCGCCGCCCATGATCATCATGATCAGGTAATTACTACCCTGACCTGTGTGCCTGCCCAGGCCGCTGATCGCCAGCGTGAAAATACAGGGCCACAGGGTGCTGCAAAACAAGCCTATGCTGGTGAAGGCATAGATACTGACCATGCCCGTGGTACTCATGCCTATGACTAGGCCTGCGATGCCCAGGAGAGAAAAGATACCCAGCATTTTGGCGGGATTACCCTGGCTCATCATGTCAGCCGCGATCAGGATCAGCACGATGGCGGCATACACATAAAAATGACTGAGTTCATGCTGAGCTATTGCGTTCACCAGCAAAAACACGCTGAAAGCCAGATAAGGTGCCAGGAACTTGAGTAACTTGCTCAGCCCTGCCTGCAAATCAAAGGCCTCGACCGCGCCGGTCCAGCGCCCTATCATCAGGCTGGCCCAGTAAAGCGAAATAAACGGTGCAACATCCTTGGTTTGCAAACCCAGCTTGCTTTCCATATAGGCAGGCAGGTTGCTGGCGGTCGACACTTCCACGCCTACATACACAAAAATAGCCAGCATGCCCATCAGCAGTTGCGGGAATTGCAGTGCCGATTGCCTGCCCGAGGCATGCCCGGCATCTTCATTGCTCTGTATTGCAGGTCTATCTGGCAGGGAGGAAAATTTCAACAGGATAGCCACCAGCAAAAAGGCTGCGCCCAGCATCAGATAAGGAAATTTGACGCTTTCTATACTGAGCTGCCGATTCATGCTGGTCGGTGCACCAAAGATGGCGAAACTGACGATGAGCGGGCCTATGGTCGTACCAAAGTTATTCACCCCACCCGCCAGGGTCAGCCTTTGCGAACCTGTCTCAGATGAACCCAGGGCAATCGCCAGAGGATTGGCGGCAGTCTGCTGCAGTGAGAATCCCAGGCCTACGATAAACAAGCCTGACAGCATCAAAGGGAAAGACCCGCTATTCGCAGCTGGCAAGAACAACAGCGTGCCCGCGGCAGAAATCAGCAAACCCAGCGCCAGCCCATTCTTGTAACCCAGTTTATTGACCAGATCGACACCGATAAAGCGTGAGACCGCCAGATAGATAAGCGAACCCACGGTATATGCTACATAAAAAGCCAGGGAGACCAACTGGCTTTGTTCCTGGCTAAGCTGAAAAGCCTGCTTGAAGACGGGGATGAGAATGTCATTGCTGGCGGCCACGAAGCCCCAGAAGAAGAACACCGTCACCAGTGGTAAAAATTGTCCCCATTGTGTTTTTGTATTTGTCGCATGCATAGTGATATAGGTAGTTTAGGTTTGACTGCACATGTTGCACTTGCCAGTTTTTTGTCTCCCGCTGACTGGGTGGTGGTATCCGAGCACGATGATGGAAATGAGCATCATCGGCACTTTGATTAGGAAACTGCAGTTTGTATATATACCGCTCTATGGGCGGACGTGCAATTCCAGTTTTATATTTGGATGATGTTTATGATTTTTACTAAACTACGATCCAGGCAAGTTTGAAAAGCAGACATAAGAAAAGCAGATGAAGATTGCCTGAATTCAGGTCGGCAAATCTGCGTTGCTGTATGGATGAGGCGGGTCAATTTACAGGGTGTACTGTGCGCACCAGTCTCATTATCAAGATTTTTCAAGCAAAGATGGCTTAGAGGCTGTTGCGAAACTAACCTGGCGTTGTTGCGCCGCCTTGTCGTACTAAAGTACTGCCTGCGTCGGCGACGCCTAGCCATCTTAATTTCGCAACAGCCTCTTAGTACATTAAGGCAGGTGTTCGCGTCGAATATCCCTGAGAGTGCTACGGCTATCATTTCTGCACCCACTCAACAAGATAAATAGAATAGCTTGCAAAATATGCAGCAAACTGATTCAAGTTTCAGTACAAATCAACACACTGCTTCAATCAGGCCCAAACTGATTATTTAATCAATATTTGCGAAATATTTTTTCAAAAAATTAACATTCTTTAATGGAAACCTTTATAATTTCACACCGCAAGTGACATATTTTCACAATTGATCTTTGCCAGTCGCCTGCAGTTCCTGATGATTTCTATAGGGAGGTCATTCAAATGCTGTTACTTTTTACTGCCAAATTATCATCTTTGAAATTTAACAAGCTTTTGTTTGACATTTGTAAATAAGATAATATTACTTAAATTATACTTTTAACCTTTTATTCATACTGAAAATGAAATCTTTTCCTAAACGACTGCAACGCGGCTTTACATTGATAGAGTTGATGATTGTTGTCGCAATTATTGGTATCCTGGCAGCGATCGCTATCCCGCAATACTCTGATTACACATCCCGTACCCGTGCTACTGGTGCAAGGGCTGAGATCGAAAGCACTTTGAAAAGCATGGCTTTGTGCGTTCAAGGTGAGAATGGTGTTTGGGATAATTGTGTAACATCAGGTAGCAATGGTGTTCCTGTCGTTGCAATCAGCAAATTCATGGCTACTGCCCCTACACTTGCTGCTGGCGTAGTAAATTTCACTTCTACAGCAACAGTAAGTACTAGCGATACGACACAATTGGCAGGTGTTCTGACTGCTACTACCGTTGTTAACCAAGCTAACATGGGTTGGGATACTACTGGCACTATCTGTAACGGTAATCGCGGCCTGAAAACTGGTGCTGGCGGTTGCTAATTATTGAGTGTCGCTTTATTGAGTGTCGCTTTAAGTGAAAAATGCCCTTTAGTAAAAAGGGCATTTTTTTGCCTGTGCGTTTTTCAGACTTCTTCTACCCTCAATGACCCTCACGTTCCATCCTTGCTGCATGCCTTAGCGCATACAGTCCCTCCCGCACGTAGCATATGACGAAACAGGGTTTCTACTATAGGCAATTACCGTAGACTCTATGAATCTGGGTACACCGGATAGCAATAGCAATCAAGAGGCCAGCATTTTCCCACCTGCCCAGACCAGGCCTGACCACATGGCCAGCACCAGTACAATCTCAGGCAGATAAGTCCTGAGCGTCCAGCGGCGCCACAGCGATAGCATGGCCGCCAGCACGGGTAAAAGCAGGCATGTCTCTATCAGCAAATTGCGCCAGAATGCGTAACTGATCATGCCCGTATGCGAGGCTCCCGGCAAAAATGCCAGCGGCAAGAAAAACTCTGTAGTCACAAACGGCCATAACAGAGGCAGTGCACGGCCTACCAGCATATCAAGTAATAGATGAGAACCGGCGGCCAAAGACAAGACCCAAAACCCGGGCCGGGTACTAGGCGATGGCCAGCAGCGCCTGGCAAATAGATAGGCCAGGCTACTCAGCAGCAGGCAAAAAAAGATTGAATGGGTGAAACGCTGGACATAGCGCAGATGAAAAAACCAGATACCAAAATAATCAAAGTCAGGCGCAATCGCCAGCATGACTGGCAAAGCCATACTGGCATGCAATCGCCCGGCCTGTTGCTCTCTACGGCAAAAATGCAGCGTCAGGCCAGCGGCGACATGGGCCAGCAGTGAAGACATAGATAAACCTGGCCAGATGGCAGCTAGTGAAGATGTGCCAGCTTAGCCCTGGCGTATGAAGCCAGTATGCGTAGTGTGTGAAGCGGGCGAAAAAATTGACCATGGGATTCAACGGGCGCAAAGGATGTAGTCCGGTGAATGCTATATGGTCCAGGCTGGCCGGACAGGCTGTCAATTTCCCATATTGACATATTTCAAGAGCATCTCATCCATTTCCTGCTCGCGCAGTTCGGCCACGGCTTGCCAGATTTTTTTGGCGAGCTCCGCATGTTGTGCCGCAAATTGCTTGCTCAGTACGACGTAATAATCTTTTTTGGTAAATGCTGGCGTCAACTTGATGATGTCGCCAAAGCGCTCTTGCCTGAGCAGCAAATCACCGACTTTTTCCTGGGCGATGACGGCGGCGACACGCCCCAATTGCATTTTCTGGAAATCGTTGGAGGCCGAGGGTGATTCTTCTGCAGCTATCCCCATTTTCTTCAGATCATCAACGATGGAGTAACCCAGCGGCGTACCTATTGCGCCATACAACTGGGTAAACTTTTGTCCATCCCATAGCAAGGGTGAAGCCCGCATTTTATAGATGGCATATGTGCGGGTATCGAAACGCAGGCTGGAATCGACCTGGCCATTGAGCATGGGATAGGCCGCGTAACCTGCTCTTTCCTGGCTATAGCTGGCGACGACGACATCGGTTTTACCATTTTGCAGGGAGTTCAGGCAGCGCTTCCAGGGCATACGGGCCATGCTGACTTTGAGTTCGGGGATTTTTCTTTCCAGTGCCTGGATAAACTCGGGGATAACGCCAGGCTGTGCCAGGATGGCTTCGCTATTTCCGACGATATAGGGAAAGGCGTTTTTGTCTTCATAACAAGCCTGGAGTGGCACGGCAGCGGCATTGGCCGAGAACAGGGCCAGTGAAGACAGCAATACCGTTTTTACTGAAGACAGCATGAATAGCCCTTGGTTGATCCTGCACCTGATCAAAAAACAGGGAAGCAAACTGCGGAATTGCTTCCTGATCTCCCTTCCTACATCAGTTAGTCCAGACTTCCTACATCCTTTTCACCCAGGCTCATCCATCATACGCGTCATGACACAATTTTAGATAGTCACTTCCATACCAACAACACTTTGCATGAGGCAAAAAATGAATACGCTGACAAATACCAGGAAACCGCACCGCCGTCCGCTAAAAAAACTGCCTCCTGGCAGCATCTTCCTGACGCTGGCACTGGCGGTGTTGACGGTGCATTCATTGATGAAATTGCTGGGCTCGCATTGAATTTAACTGGGGCAGATGCAGTATCAGAGCGACCACTAATCCGCATCTCGCGGACCGGGCAGGTCGCGGCCACTCTGGTGCAAAATCACTCCTTTTACCTTGCCATCTGGCTGACGCTGGAAACTCAGTTGCGCGTCCAGGCCCTTATAGAAAAACTCATCGCGTGCCTGGGCAAACACCGGGTTACGCCCCTGAGCCGTGGCTTGCACATATAACTGCCCAGCTTCCACTGTCACCTGCAGCTTGAAGCCTGGTGCCAGGGTATAGCTGCCCGTGTAAGCCTGAAGCTGCTCGGCTGGCATCTGTATTGCCACCCGCTGGACAGGCTCAGGCACAGTAGCACTCATGCGCGGGGCAGGCATGACACGGCCATCCTGATGCAGGCTCAGTGACTGGATTTTGCCTTGTGCATCACGTTCGAAATGCAGGCTGGCGTCGACGATTTTATAAAAAAATTCATCTTTCCTGCGCTGGAAGACCGGTGCTTGTGACTGTCCTGTCACTTGCGCCAGCAAACCCTCGGGCCCGGCGCTGATATTCAGGCTGACACCGGGGGCGAGTTGATAACGCCCTACATATTCCAGCATTGCTTGCGCTGAGAGGCGAGCTTCGCTGGCTTGGCCAGCTTGGCTGACCTCAGTCTCAGGCGCAGCTGGCAACAATGCAGTCATGCCTATATCGTCGACATTCACACTGGCATTGGCCAGCACTACCACACCACGCTGACCATCTGCGCTAAAGCCGACAAAAGAGGCATAGCCGCCTGTCATACCATTGTGCCAGACCAGGGTTTGCCCGCGCACAGCCTGCACATGCCAGGCCAGCCCTATCTGCAAACCCGGCATGCCCGTGGGACGTTGCGGCTGCTGCACCAGTTGCAGGCCTGCTGGCGTACTAAGAGTTGCCCCTTGCATATGCGCCCTGACATAGCGCAGCATGTCTTGCGCATTCGAGCGCACTGCACCAGCCCCCACCAGCGTGGTGAAATCCCAGTTAGCCACTGATTTACCCTTGCCATCATGGCTGGTCGCCAGCCTGGCTTGCATGGCGGTTGTCAGGCTGATGCCAGTATCTGGCATGCCCAGGGGAGTGGTAATGCGTTCTTGCAGCAATTCACTATACAACTTGCCTGCCCGTACCGACAGGGCATGGCCCAGCAAGCCAAAGCCCAGATTTGAGTACTCATACTTGCTGCCTGGGGCACGTGTCAATTGGTAGCTACGCAAGAAATCACGTAAATTATTTTCGGAATAATCGGCATAGGGATTGTCCACCTGCCTGGGCATGAGATTGGCAGGCAGGCGTGGCAAACCCGAGGTCTGGGTCGCCAAATCCAGCAAGCTGATGGCACGACCCTGGTATTGCGGTATCTCATATCCCGGCAGCAGGCTGGCCACTGTATCATCGAGCTTGAGCTGGCCACGCACCTGCATATCCGCCAGCAATAAAGCAGTGAAGGTTTTACTGACAGAGCCGATTTCAAATACCGTGCTGGCATCTGGTAGATGTGCCGCGGTTTTGCCATTCGAGACCAGGCCGTAGCCTTGTACTGTTTGCTCCTGGCCCGTGATACGGGCCAGCACCAGGCCGGGAATAGCGCCACTGCTGACGCGTGCCTGGGCGATTTTGTCTACTCGTGCTGCCACCTCATCTGCGGCCAGCACCGGCTGCAGCAAGCTCATACTTGATGCCAAAATCAGGATAGAAAATACTTTCATTGCAGGCCTTTATCATTTGAAGCGACTGTAAACTGGCTGCTCGCCATGCTGCGTATAAAAGAAGCCAGGAGATTTATTTCATTGGTTTTTATTCATAATCATATTACAACAACCAGTCTTTGATTGCATAACGCCAACATTGTTCCCTGAGAACATGCTGACGATCTGTAGCCAGCGTCAGCGGGGTCCGGCCAACATAAAACACAGGGCATGAGCCCAGATCGCAGGCAGGTTCTGAAGGAAGCAACAGTAAACTTTGAGCTTGAAACCTGGTAATGGCATACTGCGCCCCTTCCCCAGCTTTTGATCAGGACCAGTTTTGAACCAGCGCCTTATTCACCTCTTGTCAGCTTGCCTGTTGGTCTTATGCTGTCTGCTCACGACAAATGCCAACGCCAGCGGGGTGCGGACTCAGCATGAAATTGATTGGGTCGCCGACACCAGGGCGCAAGTCAATGAAGGGGAAGCCTTGTATCTGGGCCGGCATTTGCGCAGCGAGGTATTTTTTCTGCCCTATTACATTGCAGATGAGGGTTATGTCTTGGGTGTCAAAGGCAGCCGTACTGATTATCATCCCTTGCCGCCCGAGCGAGTGGCAGAATTGCAGGCCAGCGGCATGTTGCCAAACCCGCTGCCTGACTATCACCTCAGGCTGATCGACCTGGCCATAGGCAATGCCTTGTGGCTGCCTATACTCGCTGGTTTTTTATATCTCCTGCTAAGGCAGGCACAGGCACTGCATGCACGCAAGCTGCACTGCGCAGTGACATTTTCTGAAGCAGCCATGGGGCCCTGGCTGGCCAGTTATAAAAAGAACTGGGCACTCAGCACCAAGCATCTGCGACTTTTCATGCTGGCTTGCTTGCCGCTGGGCCTGGGCTGGATCATCAATTCGCTGCCCTTACTCCTGATGGGAATGCTGTTGCAGGCCCCCTTCATATTATTGCTGATCAGTCAGTTTGCTTATCGCATTGATTTGTATGAAAAAGGCATGGTGATACTAGGCCCGCTGGAGGCGGGCTTGCTGTATTTCAGTCCGGCTTCAAGCATACGAGAAATCCATACCTGCTATAGCAGTAACAAGACCGACATATTTTCTGGCAGGCTCAATGACAGCGTGATGGTGGAAGACCTGCAAGACGGCAAAAAGATACAGCTCTGCATCCCCAGCAATATCGCCAACATGCAAGATTTGTTGCAGCGTTTGCGTCACTTGCAAGTCAGCTACTTGTTACCGCATTTCATAGCCCAACACCAGCTTGGTGCTACTCTGGATTTTTCTGGCCTGAAGATACGCAAGTCCCAGCTCATGACGACGAAACAAGTCATCAATGCCACCGATATCGACAGCATAGAATTAAAAAACACCTTGCTGGACGTGCTGCTGGTGATACGACAAAAGCAATCAAAAAAAGACTTTTATCGCGTGCGCATGGCTAACACGACTAACTTTCATGTCTTGCTGGCATTGTTGAACCTGTATTTCAAACCAGAGACAAAGCCAGCGGCAAAATAAGCCCCACCCACCTGAACAAATTTGTCCTGCCAGGCCAGGATACGAGGCCTCGCATTTTTAAAAGAATATCGCCTGCCAGCCCGCTGCCGGCATGACCAGATTATTCTTGGCAGCGACAACATCCCTGGTTGTGAATTTGGCGCAATACACCTTGTTTTTCATCATGTCGGTTTCATTACTGGTCGCTGGCAATTGGCTTTCCTCATTGCCTTTGACCAGTACCGTCTGGTCTTGCGTAGGGTAGCAAATGCCTACGCCATGGATGGTGGGCATGAACAGGCGCAGATACCACGGCACCAGTTCTTTGACAGCCAGGCGGGCAGATTCCAGGCTTTCGCTGATGTCTGCATAGTTGAAAACATCTGGTGGTAACTTGGGTAGCAACATGATGTTGGCATCCATGCTGCCTTTTTTCTGGTTGGTGACAAATTCTGCACCCTCGGCATAGGCCACGGGGTCCAGCGGCACCGTGACATCACCCGCAGCGGATATCTCCAGTTTCTTGCGCTTGTCCTTGCTATCGAGATAAATCGCCAGATTGGGGATAACGGCATGCGTCTTGGCCGCCGTGATGCGGATGATGATCTCAACCTTGTCCTTGCTGGCGGCCTTCACTTTGGTAATCATTTCATAGGCAACTTTATACGGCAGAATGGCCGGGTCTCTGATGGCTTTGACTTCCACACTTTGTGGCTCTTCAGTGGCACTGGCACTGGCGGGAACACTCGTTGTACTACCTGATACAGCGCTCTGAGCCTGAGCCGGCCCGGCGGTCAGACTCAGCGATGCCAGCATGCATCCCAGCACGGCGGCATATCTGACAGGAGTGGAAACAACAGCATGCATACATATCCTTGTTGGGTGATCTTGCCGGACAAGGATGCTCCCTGTCGGTCTGTCCAGGCTGGCAAGCAAGTGCTATCTTTGCACGATCAGGCCTGCAGTCTTGATCCCAGTGTCCTCATTTTCAGCACAAGGTGCTATATTTTTGAGCAAGGTAGCGGATATCTGCACGCAAGGTATCGCTTAACAGGACTTATTATCGATCCCAGGCAAACAAGTCAGGGCTTGCAGTATTACTTTACCTCGATCGCTTCCACCCGTATGACTTCGCAAGCACCTGCCCCGGTATCATCGCGGGTCAGCGAAGAACGCCAGTGCCAGCCGTCGGCTGCCCTGGCTTCTATTAATTGGCCGCGTATCTTGACGACCTGCCCTACCCTTACATCACGCATGATTTTTTCCAGCGCGGGCGTGGTGGGGATCAAATGCATATTGGCACTGTGGGTAGCAATTTCTGATGGTGGTCGCGGTGGTTCTTTTTCCCAGCGATAAAAATAGAAACGGTTGCTCTGCCCTATGGAAAGCTGCTCGATGACCGCCGTGTCCGACATAGAACCCCAGCCCAGCGCCAGATCAACAGGAGCCAGTTGGGCTTCGCGGTCAGAAGAATAAGTTTGCTTGGATAAGACCCGCGCTTCTATCGTGAAATCTGCCAGCGCAGTCAGCTTGTAATTATTTTGCTCATACACCGTGCCATTGCTGAGCATGGTTTGCACCGGTTCATTCGGTGCGATGCTGCCAGGCGGCACTGGCAGCGGACGATTACGCCAGTGTTGTACTGCGAAGATGAGAACGATTGCAACGAATAGCCAACGCCATGAAAACATGTTTGTACCCCGTACCATGAATCTGCAATGACTTGCAGAAAAACAATATCATAGGTCAATTTGTACGGGGTGTAAGCTCTTTATTGCGAGGGGTCCAGACTAAGAAATCTCAAACAGGGGGACATTGGCCGTATTGAACCTGTCATTGAAAATGCCTATCAGGGCAATATCTCCCGCTTGCAAACCTGTCGTGGTTGCATGGCTATACGCATACAGATAAGCGACATTATTATCATAGGCCCAGATATAACCACTGCCGGTATTACCGCTTTGTTCTGCCAGCAGAGGAGCACCCAGGTTGGCCAGCAAGGCGGAGCCATCCAGCACATTGGCCAGCACAGCCTTGTCACCAGCGATGTCAAAGCGTATCACGGCTACATCGGCATTTTTTTGCAAGATAAGGTTAACGCCACCCAGGATTTCTTGCACCTGGGCTTTGCCAGCTATGCCCACGGCGCTGGTCTGGTCAGCATCCAGACGCACATGCAAGACACCCGGGGCCAGCCATGAGTTCACAGTATCGCGGTCTGCCGCGGTGTTGATACCTGGTGTGGAGGCATCATCGGCAAAACTGATTTCCACGGTCTTCAAGCCTGAACCTGGGCTGAAGACACCAAAGACATTGATATTATCTATCCCTTTACCGCCGCGAACAAACAAGCTCCCCTCTACATTCGCAGAGGAATAGAGAAAATCATCACCATCACCCGCATCGACCCGGCTAGTGTTGACGGTCAAATCCCTGAGCGTGATGACATCATTGCCGCTACCGGCAAAAATATCGCCAGCCCATGTATAAATATAATCGTTGCCCGCACCGCCATAGATGACATCGCGCGATTCGCCGCCATAGATAGTGTCATTGCCAGCACCACCAATGATGGTGTCTGACGCTGCCGAGCCCAACACCACAGTATCATTGGCAGTTAATTGCTCGATGTAGGATGGGTTCTGCAGGATTATCGTTTTCAGGCCGGGATTATTGACCTGGTACAAACCGGATGTGCCGCCTGTCAGCACCAAAATCTCAATATTGCCAGCCGTATCTATCGTGCTCAGGCTCTTGCTGCTGATACTGTCACTGATGCTGAGTTTATCTGCACTACCCGCCCCGAGATCAATACGACCACCGGTCAGCATGCTGGTATTGACCGTCAACATATCACTGCCAGCGCTGGCAAACAGTCCATTTGCATTGTAGATGCCCTTGCCTGTGCCGGTATCAAAACCGGCTGAGATAACGCTGAGCACATTGCCCCCAGTGACGGTGGTCAGAGCTGTGCTCATCTCCTGGGCAAAATCCGGCAGGGAGGGGAATGGCTTATGGTCCAGGGCTCCCGAGAAAATATTGCTCACATTATTCAGGGAAGAAAAAATATTGACTGCATCTGCATCAATATTTTTGAGCCAGCTTTTGACTGCATCCACGCTATACGCACGCGAGTAGGCAATAATCGAATCCGCCGTATCGAGCCTGGAGGTAAATACGCTGGCAGCCGCCACTTTATTCAAGAGTGCCTGTTGATCCATGCTCGCTGCGGCGGGCCCGCTCATGATAGCCAATGCAGCTTGCCCCATGGATATGGCGCCGCTCTCCAGCTGTCCTGCCCAATATTTCATGCCCGCTACATCAGCGCTATGCCCAAACAAATTCTGGTAGAGAGCGTTAATGATTTCAGGAGTGGTCTTGTTCAGATAGACAGCTTTATATTCTTGCTGCTCACTGAAAGACTTGGCAATATCCAGTATGTTGATTTGTTTGCTTGCCAGGCGATTCTCCCAATAGTCCAGGCCTGCAGGGTCTGCGGGCCGGCCAAAATAGGCGATATAAAGTTGCTGTAATACTGTAGTGTAAGTACTCATCATCAACCTTAGCAATTTGGAACGCAAAATATATCAGCGATGTATAAAAAAACAAGTGATATTTGTGTGACATAAAACCAGGCGTGCCAGATTGCTTATTTCACAAAATCTCAAACAGCGGCACTCTGGCTGCATTGAACCAGTCATTGAAATGCCTGTCAGGACGATATCAGGGCAATGTCTGTCGCTTGCAAACCTGTTGTGCTTGCGTGACTATACGCATACAGCTACGCAAGATTATTGCCATAGGCCCAGATATAAGTACAACTGGTATTACCACCTGGTCTGCACCACCTGTCCAATACTTCAAGCCTGCAGCATGGGTAGTGTGGGCAGTATGGGCAAACAGTTTTGATACAATGCATAGACAAGGTTGGGCCTGGTCTTGATCAAGACTTTAATTTGGACATCTGATTTGGACATTTGAATACATCAACAACTTGCAGAACTACAACTAGCATTTATATAAACTGAAGCCCAGCATGCCAGACATCTTTTTTTGCGGCGACACCCATGGCAACTTCCAGCACGTGATTGATGCGGTCCTGGAAAAGCGCCCGGCTGCCATCGTTTTTCTGGGGGATGTGCAAGCCAGGCAGCCGCTGGAAGTGGAATTGGCCACCATCCTGGACTTGACCGAGGTCTGGTATATCCATGGCAACCACGACACCGACACCGATGCTGACTACGACCATCTGTTTGGCTCTGCCCTCGCCCATCGCAACCTGCATGGGCGCGTGGTCGACATCGCGGGGTATAAGATTGCAGGCCTGGGTGGCGTGTTCCGTGGCCATATCTGGATACCGCCAGGGCCAAAGAATTTTCATACCCCCAGGGAATACACCGCCAAAGCCGGTAAAGAAAACCGCTGGCGCGCAGGCTTGCCGCGCAAGCATTACAGCTCCATCTTCCCGACTGACTACAATTACCTGGCCAGCCAGCGCGCCGACATCCTGGTCACCCACGAAGCACCCAGTGCCCATCCCCATGGTTTTGCCGCCATAGATGAACTGGCCCAGCGCATGCGCGTGAGCCGCAGTTTCCATGGCCACCACCATGACCGCATCGACTACAGCAAGCAGCACGAACGCCTGGGCTTTAGCGCCTATGGGGTAGGTTTATGCGGCATCAGCGATCTCGATGGCAATGTTGTCGTGGCGGGCAAGCATGATCATGAAGTGCCCTGGGCGACGCTGCACCGGCGCTGAACAACACTGCGCTGCGCAGGAAGCCTACATCTTCCTGTTAGCCATCAAGGCTTCTATCTCTACCACCGTCTTGGGCACGGCATGGCTCAACACTTCGCAAGCGTCCTCAGTGACCAGCACATCGTCTTCTATGCGTATGCCTGTGTTCCAGTATTGTTCAGGCACGCCAGGTGCAGGCAGTATGTAGATGCCGGGTTCTATGGTCAGACACATGCCGGGGCGCAAAATGCGCCAGGGGTTTTCTTTGGCATCTGCGGGTTCCTGGTAAGCACCGACATCATGCACATCCATGCCCAGCCAGTGGCTGGTGCGGCACATGAAAAATTGCCGATAACTGCCGTTGCTGATTACATTGTCAACACTGCCGCATTGCTCACTATCCAGCAGACCACAATCAAGCATGCCTTGTGCCAGCACCCTGATGGCTGCCTGATGCGGGTCCATGAATCTTGCCCCTGGGCGCACTGCTGCAATGGCGGCCATTTGCGCCGCCAGCACAATCTCATACAAAGTCTTTTGCACCGCGCTGAACTTGCCACTGACCGGATAAGTACGGCTAATATCAGAGGCATAGCCCTGGTATTCACAACCCGCATCAATGAGCAGCAACTCACCCGCCTTGATGACGGTGGCACCGGGATTGTGATGCAATACACAGGCATTGGCACCACTGGCAACGATGGCCGGGTAGGCTGGCGCTGCTGCCCCCTGGCGATGGAACTCATGCAGCAATTCAGCCTCCAGCTGGTATTCAGTCTGGCCAGGCCGGGTAAATTGCATGGCGCGTGCATGGGCCACTGCCGATATGCTGGCCGCCTTGCGCATGACAGCAATTTCAGTCTCGTCTTTGATGAGGCGCATCTCATCCAGGATCGCATGCACATCGTGGGTGACGGCTGGCAGGCGTATGCCATTGCGTGCTTGCTGGCGCAGCTTGTGTAACCAGCTTTGCAAGCCCGCATCCAGCCTGGCATTGCTGCCTTGCGCATGATACAAAGCAGGTGCATTCGCCAGCAAACCTGGCATCTGCTCATCCAGAGCAGTCGCAACATAAGCCGCATCAAAACCAAAATGTTCACGCGCCCCTGCGGGGCCATGGCGAAAACCATGCCAGATTGCATGCTCAGGGTCTTGCTCAAGACAAAACAAGATGGACTCACTTTGCGCCCCTGCCACGAGCACGATCACAGCATTGGGCTCACTGAAACCGGACAGATAATAAAAATAACTGTCGTGCCTATAGGGATATTCCACATCGCGGTTACGCATGACTACTGCGGCATTGGCAATGATGGCGACACCACCGCCCAGGGCACGCATATGCGCCATGAGCCTGGCTCTTCTATTCGCGTAAATGTGTGTGGCTACGAGTTCTGACATACTACATCCTCCAGGTTTTACAGCAGGCTGGCTGCATGTTTTTTTGGACGCCAGGTCCAGTTCAGGTTGACGCCCAGGCTGGCCAGCACGATCAGGATCAGCCCCAGTATTTGCACCTGGCTGATGCGCTGGCCATACACCAGATAATCCACCCCAACTGCCGTCGCCGGGTAGATAAAAGTCAGCACGGCAATTGCCGTCGTGGGCATCCTGGGTAAAGCGCCATAGATCAGCACATAGGCCAGCGCCGTGGGCAGCAAACCCAGGCCAGCCAGCCATGCCCATTGCTGTATCTGTATGCCACCGGCAGGCAAGGTGATGAAGCCCACCAGCAAGATCAAACCGACCAGGCAGTGGATCAATGCAATCAAATGCGGCGGCATATTGCGCATGACGCGGGTGCTCAGGGTGACACCAGCATAGGCGCAAGCGCCTGTCAGTGTCAGCAACAAGCCCCCCAGGTATTGCCCGCTAATCTGCATGTCACCTGCCTGCAAGCCACAAGCCAGCACCAGCCCGGCAAAGCCCAGACATACCCAGGCCAGTTTATTGGCAGCGATTTTTTCACGGAACAATACCGCCCCCAGCAGCAGGACGATAAACGGCTGTACATGGAAAACGATGGTGGTGACAGAAATACCGATACGCTGTATGGCGGCAAAAAATGTAACCCAGTTCAGCACCATGAGCACACCGCCAAACATCGCCATCCCAATATTCTTGCGAGAGAAATTGCTGGCGACAAACATCCCCTTGCCAGCACAATACAAGGCCAGCGCGATGGCCGCAAACAGGCAGCGGAAGAATACTGTGGTCACCGCATCGAGGCCAGCTTCATGAATAAATATGCCTAGCGTTGCCAGCATCAGCATGGCGGCGATGTAAGCCAGAGTGGCGTGGCGCTTATATGGAATAGTGACTGGTGATGCAGACATGCTTTGCTCCCTGCTAGGCTATTGCGCTATCATGGGTTTTGTTGATGCATCAGGCAAGCTGATTAAACTGAAGTTATACATTCGAAAAACTGAATCATGAAAAGCCCGGAATTAAACCTCAGCCAATTACGCACCTTTGTCGTGGCGGCAGAACGCCTGAGCTTTATCAACGCCGCTGAAGCCGTGCACAGGTCACAGGCAGCCGTCAGTATGCAGATCAGCAAACTCGAAACCAGCCTGGGCCAGCCCCTGTTTGAACGGCATACCCGGCGCATCGCCCTGACGCTGGCGGGTGAAACCCTGTTGCCGTATGCACGCCAGTTATTGCAGACCGAGCAGGCGGCAATGAATGCATTACGCACGCAACAAGTGGTGGGCAAGGTGGTGCTGGGTTCGCCCGACGATTATGTGTCCTCGCTATTGCCTGCTGTGCTGGAGAGGTTTTCCAGGAGATTCACTGGCGTAGAAATAGAGCTGGTGTGCCTGCAAAGCCTGTTGCTCAGGCCCTTGCTGAAGAAAGGTGCCATCGACCTAGCCTTCGTCACCCGCGATGAAGGCCTCGATGGTGCCTTCATACGCCGCGAACCCATGGTCTGGGTAGGTGCAGAAAAACATGCAGTGTGGAAAAAAAACCCGCTGCCAGTCGCCCTGTACGACAAGGGCTGCGTCGCCCGCGCCCATACCCTCGCGGCACTGGAAAAAAGCGGCCTGCCATATCACTCCACCTACAGCAGCCCCAGCCTGCTGGGCATACTAGCCATGGTAGAAGCAGGCCTGGCAATCGCCGCCCTGGCCGAATGCAGCGTGCCCGCACATCTGGTGCGCCTGGGCAAAGCAGAAGGGCTGAAACCGATAGCGCCGCTGGACATCGTGCTCATCAAGGGCAGGAAGAATAATTCACCTGCGGCGGAGTGTCTGGCGAATGAGATTATGCAGGTATTGAGTGAGCGGCGTGGGGGGTAGTTCAGAGCAAAATAAAGCTATAGCCAAGGACTGTTCTATATTGCGTACCGATTAGTGAACCACGAACGCCGCTGGGCTCCTGCCTGCGCAGGAGCGACGGATTTGAGGTTGTCAGTAAAGTCCCATTATTGTTTGTTCGAGATGAGTATGCTGCGCAATATGATTACCCTAAAAATTCATCAAAACACTGAATACTAATTAAACATAAAAAAACCTCACCACTTCATCTCCCCCTTATTCACCTTCGCACCAATATCCAGAGACAAACCAGGTGGCGCATCAGGATAAGCTTTTTTCATGGCATCAATAAGCTCTGCGCCTGTCTTGGTCGCCGCAGCATTTTTCTCAAATGACAGCAAATAGCCCCGGGTATAAGTGATGGCGCTGATGTCAACAGCTGTGCCAGACTTCATGTGGCCAGGCACGACGATTTTTGGTTGCAGGGCTGCCATTTCATCGAGTTGTGCGACCCAGGCGGCACGTTCTGCCGTGGTCTGAGTGTCTGCTGTCCATACATGCAAGTTACCAAACACGCCTATGTTGCCGACGATGGCTTTGATGGAAGGTATCCAGAAGTAAGGGCGGTGTGCCAGCAAACCCTGGTTGCCGCGGAGCTCGACCACTTCACCATCGACGGTCAGGCTATTGCCACTCAAAGCTTTTGGCAGAATAGGTGTGCGTGGTGCATTCGCACCCATTTTTGCCCCCCAGAAAGCAAGCTTGCCTGCGACTTTGGCAGTGAGTTTTTCCAGCACGGCTGGGGTGGCAACAACATCGGCTTGCGGGAAGATTTCTTTGAGGGTTTCTACACCGAAGTAATAATCAGGATCAGCCTGGCTGACGAGTATGGTTTTGAGTTGCTTGCCACTGTCGAGCACATTGGCGGCGATGCGCAAGGCATCAGCGCGGGTGAAACCGGCATCGATGACCATGGCTTCTTTTTCACCATAGACCAGGGTGGAATTGACGTTAAAGCTATTGCCGTCAGCGTTATAGACTTTGACTTGCAAGGGTGTAGCTGCCTGGGCAGAAGCAAAAGTGAGGGCGAGGGTAGCAGCTAAGATGGTCGTGTGCAGCATGGTGGGCTCCAGTTTTATAACAGTTGATGAACCTTCAGCGATTCAGTGCTTGCAGTGTAATTTCAATTTTTAGTCAGATAAATTGGGTAAAATGCACATAACTGTTTCAAAATTCGAGCAAATGACAGGTGGATCATGGACAGACTGACAGCAATGCGGGTGTTTTGCGAGGTAGCGACCAGTGGCAGCTTTAGTGCAAGCGCTGACAAGCTGGACATGTCGCGTGCCATGGTGACGCGTTATGTGAGCGAGCTGGAAAGCTGGCTGAATGCCCGCCTGCTGCAAAGAACCACGCGCAGCGTGACGCTGACCGATGCCGGTGAACAATGCCTGCGCCGCAGCCAGCAAATGCTGGCATTGATGGAGAATATAGAAGAAGAAACCCGCAGCGATGATGCAGAATTGCGCGGGCAATTGCGCCTGACTTGCAGTACCTCATTTGCCTTTGGTCATCTGGCGCGTGTCATCAGCAAGTTCCTCGCGCAACATCCCTTGCTGAAAATAGACCTGCATGTCGGTGATGGCACGGTCAACCTGGTCGAAGCGCGCATAGACCTGGCGATACGTATCAGCAGCGAACCTGACCCGCTGTTGATAGCGCGGCCACTGGCGATTTGTGAGTCTGTCCTGGTGGCTGCACCGGCCTATGTGCGACAGGCGGGCTTGCCAGCGCATCCACAAGACTTGCCTGCTCATCGCTGTTTAAGCCATGCCAATTATGGCCGCAATACGTGGCGCTTTGTGCGTAGAGATGCGCGCGGGGATGAGCATGTGCAAACTGATATCGCCAGCCACTTCAGTGCCAATGATGCGACTGTATTATTGCAGGCCGTGTTGGCTGGCTCCGGCATCACCCTGCTGCCGACTTACCTGATGGCTGACCACCTCGACAAGGGTGATTTGCAAATCATCTTGCCGGAATGGGCAGCACCGCCTATGACTATCTATGCGCTCTTCCCTTCACGTCGCCACTTGTCGCCAGCAGTGCGTGCCTTGCTGGATTTTTTGGTGGAAGAGTTTGCCAGCCAGCCCTGGTAATTTGATTACTTACGTAGGAGCGGCTTCAGCCGCGAATGGTCAACAATAGTCCGCGACCATTCGCGGCTGAAGCCGCTCCTACATGCCCGTGCACGATTCTACAAGTCCGTGACTATGCCAGCGGTTCTTGCTGCGTCGTGCAATGTATGCCGCCACCGCCTGCTGCTATTGGATCTATGTTCAACTGCACGATACGCCTGCCCGGATACAGGTCAGCCAGTTGTTTTTTTGCGTAGCTGTCTGCTTCTGCATCACCAAACTCTGGCAGGATGACGGCGCCATTGCAGACATAGAAATTAATATAGCCTGCCGCAAAATTCTTGTTTTCAAATTCTGGACGCACTGATCTCGGCACGGGGATAGGGACAACCTGCAAGGCCTGTCCCTGTGCATCACGGCTATTGCGCAAGATGTCGAGATGGCGTTTGGTGACCTGGTATTCTGGCGACGAAGTATCATCATCCAGATTGGCCACTACCACGCCGGGCCGCACAAAGCGCGCATAAAAGTCAGTGTGACCATCGGTGATATCGGCCCCGGCGATGCCAGGCAGCCAGATGACTTTTTTGATGCCGAGTACCCGCAAAAGTTCTTTTTCACATTCTGCTTTTGTCACACCCGGATTGCGGTTGGCATTGAGCACGCAACTCTCAGTGATGATGGCCGTGCCCTTGCCATCGACCTCTATGCCGCCTCCTTCCAGCGTCAGGCTGCTTTGGATGTAGCTGCTGGAGGTCTGCCTGGCCATGGCGGCAGCCACCTGGCGGTCCAGTGCATAAGCCTGTTTTTTGCCCCAGCCATTAAAATTAAAACCCACCCCGGCTTTGGCCCGCTTGCTACCGAGTACAAACACAGCGCCGGTATCACGTAACCACAGGTCATCGATTTCTTGCACGATGAGTTTGATGCGCGGGTCACATTTTTGTTTTGCCAGGGCCAGGTCTTGCTGGCGCACCAGCATATTCACAGGTTCAAAGGCGACAATCGCATTGGCGATGCCTGCCAGGCTGTCACGTACAGGATTAAGCAGGCGGCGGCCCCAGATGGCTTCTGATGCACCAAAGGCCATCCAGGTTGCTGCATGTGGATCAGCTTCATCCGGCATGCGCCAGGCTTCCGCCGTCTGACTTGGTACGCTATTGTTGCCGCCCGTGGGGCTCACAGGCGTATTGGCAACTTCTGAACTGGCTTCGCCACCGCAGGCATACAGCAAGCCAGGGGCAAGCACGATGGCACTGGTGTGTAGGGTCTTGGTCAAAAAATTTCTGCGTTTGGTATTCATCATTTTCTCTGGCTTTCTCATGTTAGCGTCAAGCAGACTGGAAAATACCTGCATTAAAAGCAAGATATCTCAGTGATCTGGGCATGTACAGAATTGTCCTTGACTTTAATCATGATAAAAAGCGATATTATTTGCTCTTATTAATCAAGTTTTCTCATATCTCATCCATGTCAAAACAAAAACTTCCTTCACAGACTTTGCTGGCGGGTTTTGAAGCAGCAGCCCGGCATGGCAATTTTTCAAGAGCGGCAGATGAGTTACACCTTAGCCAATCGGCCATCAGCCATCAAGTACAACAACTGGAAGAACAACTGAAACAGCCGCTGTTCCGCCGCGTAGGCCGTGGGGTGGAATTGAATGTCGCCGGAGAAGTTCTGCTAAAAAGCGTACAGCGCGCGATGACCGTACTAAAAGCCGGGCTGGGGCAGATTGCCACTTATCTCGACCCTGGCCTGGTCGTCGTGACCTGCCCTGCCCACATCGCGCATGGCTGGCTGCAACCCCGCCTGGCCAGTCTGCAAGAGCAGTTGCCTGATCTATGTCTCATGCTCTCCACCGATATGACAGCGCGCTTTGTCGATGAAGTGGATGTCGATATCAGCATCAGTGACCGGCCCTTGCTGCAAGAAGGCTTGACTGAGTTGCCGTGGCTGCAGGATAGCTGGGTAGTGCTTGCCAATAAATCGCTGGCCGATCACATCAATGCATTGCCCGCCAGCGAGCATCACTTGCATACGGGTTTGCTATGCCTGGAACAAAGCCTGAGCAATGAAAAAACTGCGCCGCTATTCTTGCAGGAGCTGGTGCATTTCCGCAAGCTTGCCTTGTTTGATGATGCGCGTCTCTTGCTCGATGCGCTGCAACGGGGGCGTGGTATTGCCTGCCTGTCAAGCCTGCTGGCAAATGAAGCCCTGCAGGATGGCCGCCTGTGCATGCTGGACGGCTACCCGCAAACCGCGGGGCAAACCTGGTACTTGTCTGCCATGGTGACAGCACCCAGGGCCGACATCGTCAAACAAGTGTTTGACTGGTTGCAGGCTGAAGCAAAAAAATAACTCCGATATTAATGGGGGGTGGAGGTGGAGGTGGAGATGCAGGCACAGGAATTATCCTGCATCACACTCCGCACACCCTCAGCCATTCGGTAAAGAACAAACGCGCCTGATGTGCCAGGTCCAGTGCATGGCTAGCGGTCTGCTGGCGCATCTGTGGTATCGATAATTTCTCGTGCGCCATTTCACAGGCATTGCCTACATACCAGGCTTCCAGCCCTGCTGCCGTGACTTCCGGGTGGCATTGAAATGCCAGGCCATGCTTGCCCCAGCTATATGCCTGGTTGTGGCAAGCCTCGCTAGATGCCAGCAATTGCGCGCCCTCAGGCAAATCAAAGGTATCGCCATGCCAGTGGAACATATTGCAATGCCGCGCATCAAAATGCCGCACTGGCGTGTCCTTGCCTTCATTCGTCATCGTCAGCGGATACCAGCCTATCTCTTTGGTAACAGCAGGATAAACACGGGCCCCCAGCGCCCTTGCCATGATTTGCGCCCCCAGGCAAATGCCCAGCGTAGGCAAGTCTGCATGCAGGCGCTGCTGCAGGAAATACACCTCTTGCAGCAAGAAAGGATAGTTATCATCTTCATAGGCACCGATAGGTCCACCCAGCACGATGCAAATATCTGCCGCCAGCGGGTCCAGCGCGGCCCAGCCCTGGGTGCAGGCATTGACTTCCTGAATGGCAAAGTCCTGCTCTTTCAACAGGGCAAGAAAACTGCCAGCATCTTCAAAAGCAACGTGGTGGATGATCAGGGCGGTTTTCATGCCGGAGCAGCTTTCTCAAATAAAACAGTGTCGGGACCATCGTTCTTAGCTTACAAGGACAATATAGTATTGAATGCTGTCATTGACAACCACGCCTGCAGGAGCGGCTTGTGCCGGGCCTCGTAGGTTGACCGTATATTGCGTAGGTTGGGCTACGTTTTACCAGCCCAACACTGGGCGTTTAAATGACGTATACGTTGATTGAGGCCAAGTGTTGGGCTGATGACCCGAAGCCCAACCTACGCTGTTAACCCGACTCAGGTTTACTCCCCCTTCATCCCCATCTTCTCCAGCGTCAAGGTCTCGTCTGCCCGCCCCCAGCAGCCATCGCTGACTTCTTCCACCAGCCTCGTAGGTTGGGCCGGGCCTCGCTAGTATCGTAGGTTGGGCTACGTTTCATCAGCCCAACACTGGGTGTTTAAATGACGTATACGTTGATTGAGGCCAAGTGTTGGGCTGATGACCCGAAGCCCAACCTACGGGTCATCAGCCCACGATATCCCTTCACTCCCCCTTCATCCCCATCTTCTCCAACGTCAGGGTCTCATCCGCCCGCCCCCAGCCACCATCACTGACTTCTTCCACCAGTACCATGGTATAAGGCCGTACGCCTTCGCCGAAATATTCGACAAACATGGCGGTGGTGCGGTGGATGATTTCTTCTTTGCGGCTGGCATCGATGATGCCTTCAGGGAATTTAAAATTGGCAAATGGCATGATTTTTTCCTTTAAATAGGACTTACGCAAAATTGTCCCAGCAAGGCGTAGCGACGAAGACAGTACTTTAGTACGGCTAGGAGCTGCAACGCAGCTGGGGCGGTTTTGCGTAAGTCCCATTAAAAATAAATTAGGCGAAACCGCCGTTAACCCGTAAAACTTGTGAATTGACCCAGGCACCATCCGGGCCAGCCAGGAAGGCAACCGCAGAGGCGATCTCGGCGGGCGTGCCTATGCGCTCCATCGGTGCCATCCTGGCGATGTTGCTGACCTGCTCTTCGGTCTTGCCATGGAAGAATAACTCGGTACCTACCGGGCCGGGGGCGACGGCATTGACCGTGATCTCGCGCCCGCGCAATTCATTGGCTAGCACATGTACCAGGCCTTCTACCCCGGCCTTGCTGGCAATGTAGGGGCCATAGGCAGGAAAGGATTTGGCAATCACGCTGGTCGACAAGGCAATGATGCGCCCGCCTATTTCCACCTGCTGTGCTGCCTGTGCCAGTACCAAAAAGGCACCGCGCAAATTGATGGCGATGAGCTTGTCAAAGGCATCGATGTTGCTGGCATTGATCGTGGTCATGGACATGCTGCCAGCACTGTTGACGACCACGTCTATGCGGCCAAATACTTCTTTGGCGGTAGCAAACAATTGCGCCACATCCTCAGACTTGCTGACATCGCCCTGCACCGCTATCGCCTTGCCACCGGCTGCCTGTATGGCGCTGACGGTCTCCTGCGCCCTGGCGACATTGCCTGCATAATTGACGACGACGGCAAAGCCATCTGCCGCCAGGCGCAGGGAGATGGCCTGGCCTATGCCCCGCGAGCCACCAGTGACGATGGCGGTCTTAGTTATTTCATTACTCATATTTCTCTCCCTGGTGAAGATCATCCAGACTGATATGTCTGCCTGGATTACACTTTAACCATTCAACCCAGCAAGATAAATACTGATAAACTCAGAACATAATTCAACCCAGCTCAACAATCATGGACCGCCTCGACACCCTGCAGCTATTCACCCGCATCGTTGAAACCGGCAGTTTCAGCCGGGCGGCGGATATGCTGGACATCCCCAGAGCCAGCGCCACCCATGCCATCAAGCAGCTGGAAACCCGCCTGGGCACCCGCCTGCTGGAGCGCACCACGCGCCAGGTACGCACCACCCTGGATGGCCAGGCTTTTTACGAGCGCTGCGTACATATCATCAGTGAACTCGATGATGCAGAAGCATCAATGCGGCATGTGGCCGCCAATCCGCGTGGGGTCTTGCGGGTGGACATGCATGGCACGCATGCGACACAAGTCGTGTTGCCACGCATACAGGAATTTCGCGAGCGTTATCCCGGCATAGACCTGGTCGTCAGCAGTGGCGACCGCCTGGTCGATCTGATACGTGAAGGAGTTGATTGCGTGATACGCGGCGGCCACCCGCGTGATTCAACGCTGGTGGCACGCCGGCTGGCTCTGATGCCGCAAGTGCTGTGCGCCAGCCCGGCTTATCTGGCCAGATTTGGCACACCGCACCACCCGGATGATTTGATGATGCACCAGGCCGTCAGGTTTTTTTCCAGCACGACTGCGATAGACTATCCCATCGTCTTGAACATTGATGGCCAGGTGAAAGAGTTTGATGTCGGCGGCTGGATGACAGTCAATGATGCCGAAAACTATGTCACCTGCGCCTTAAGTGGTTGCGGCCTGATACAGCTGCCACGCTTCCACATCGCCGATGCCCTGCGCGATGGCCACCTGGTAGAAGTACTGGCAGACTGGCATAGCCCACCCTTGCCAGTCACCGCCCTCTACCCCTACCGCCGCCAGCTATCACCACGTGTGCGGGTGTTTGTGGATTGGCTGGTGGGGTTGTATGAGCAGAAGTTTGGGGTCTTGCCGCTTGAGGGTAAGATGGGGTAAGGATTATGCAAGAACAAGTATTTTTGTGGAGCACTGGCAGTCTTCGATTTTCGTAGGTTGGGCCGGGCCTCGCTAGGCTGCGGTTCATCAGCCCAACACTGGGCGTTTAAAGGACGTATACGTTTGTTAAGGCCGAGTGTTGGGCTGGTGAAGCGTAGCCCAACCTACAAAACCTAGCCCAGTCACCGCCCTCTACCCCTACCGCCGCCAGCTATCACCACGCGTGCGGGTGTTTGTGGATTGGCTGGTGGGGTTGTATGAGCAGAAGTTTGGGGTCTTGCCTGTGACAATGAAAGGAGAAATAAGCTGATGAAAATTCGTTTACCAGTTCTATGGGGCAGGCTTGCAGATGTTGACTACGGCGCAAAGCAATTAAAACTATCAGAGATCCTGCCAAAGACAGGGCAAACCATTAACGTCTATTTTTCTGAAGATGATAGTCCGGTTTATAAAGAAAACCCGCATGTGCTGTGGAAGCCGCCCTTGACTGAAATGAATGGCTGGTCCGAGCAACCCAGTGACATTTTGCATAGTTACATCGTGACGGGGCAGGTAAAATTTTTACGCCAAGTCCTGCGAAGTAATGACGATGTCACGCCGCTGGAAAAGATGGTAGAGAAAAGCCTGGAATATGAGTTACTCATCACGGATGTACAGCCCTTGCTCAAGATGTGTGATGCGGTGAAAAATATGTCGCCAGAGTTGTGGCAAGAACGCTATGGCAGCAAAACCCTATCAGGTCTCTTGCAAGTTCAGAATAACAGAGAGGCTTTGTTTAACTATATTAATGGCACAGAATGGGCAGAAGTGCGTTGGGCTGGCACAGCAAAGGCAGGTAACTACCTTTACCTGATTTTCAATCGCTATGAAGTTCATTACGAAACCTTGCTTCAACAGGAGGGAGAGCAACTATTTGTCCATTATTTCAGCTTTGCCACCTACCGTCAAAGCGACCGATACATCGCGCGCAAGAAACTCCTGACCAAGGAGAACGAGGGTATCAAATCATTGTTGGCAAGAGCTGCCGAGCTGAAGGATGGCTTTGGTGATTATTTGTTTGTAGATGTCTAGTCTCGTAAATTAGGCAGGGCCTCGTTATCTCGTAGGTTGGGCTACGGGTTATCAGCCCAACACTGGGCGTTTAAAAGACGTATACGTTTGTTAAGGCCGAGTGTTGGGCTGGTAAAGCGTAGCCCAACCTACGACGCCCGGCCCAACCTACAAAATCTAGCCCAATCTACGGTTCAATTTTGCATCCATTCTTCAACAAATCACAACTCCACCAACACCTCAAAGCCACCATAAATCATGCGCTTGCCGTCGCAGGGTAGAAGGTTACTTTCTGAATTCAGGCGCGGGTCTGCCATGACTTTTTCCCATGCGGCGTTGCGCACTTCTTTTGATGGCCAGGTCATCCAGGAAAAGACCACGGTTTCATCTTCCTTGCATTGCACGGCCAGGGGGAAGGATGTCAGCTTGCCGGGAGGCACATCGTCACCCCAGCATTCAACGATATTGAGCACGCCGTATTCTTTGAACACCGGTGATATTTTTTCTGAATACAGGCGGTAGGCTTCGTGGTTGGCATTGGGGACAGCAAGTACAAATCCATCGACATATTTCATGAAAAAACTCCTGGTCAGGCGCGGCTGGATGAAGGAATAAAACTGCTGGATATAAAGGCCATATACAGCGACAAAAATACACAAGCTGACTTGTCGCTTTGGCTGAATTTTAATCTACAATTTTTGATCAGGGTAAAGTTTATTTTTGCATCGATTCAAAAAATATTTTACAAATTTATCCTTTAAAAACATCAACTTACGATAGTACAAGAGCACTCTGGTGCTAGTATGATACAAGCACTGTGCAAGTACTGTACTTGTACTAAACCAGCACCATACTGATCCTGCTGATCCCTGAATCCTGAATCCTGATTATTGATTCCTTAAATCTATATCCCACCGCCAACCGGGCGATGAGGGTGAGATAAAAAAATTTGGCGTTTTTCAAAATTTGCGGCAAGATAGAGGCTGTGAATTTTGTCGTCCCTAGCAAACCCACAGCGGACGCACAAGTAATACCCCAGCAGCACTCCAGCAGCATCCTGCCCACCCCGATTTGAAAGTATCCCATGCGTCTCGCCTATTCCACCTGGCCCGAAATCACGGCTTTTCTGAACACGTCCAAAACCGTCATCATCCCCATAGGTTCGAATGAGCAACACGGCCCCATGGGCTTGCTGGGTACGGACTGGATGTGCCCGGAGATCATCGCCACTGCTGCCGAAAAAATCGCCCAGCAAAACGGCCAGGCCCTGATGCTGGCACCGACCTTCAACATCGGCATGGCGCAGCATCACCTGGGTTTTGCCGGTACGATTTCGCTGCGGCCTTCCACCTTCATGGCTGCGATTGAGGACTGGGTTTTGTCGCTGGCGCGCCATGGTTTTGACCACATTTATTTTTTGAATGGTCACGGCGGCAATATCGCGACCATAGAAGCGGCCTTCTCGCAAATTTATTCGCACTACTCGTACAACAACAAAGCCTGCCCATTGACGCTGAAGCTGAAAAACTGGTGGGACTTGCCCAATGTTGCATCGCTCTGCCATGAGATGTTCCCGGTCGGTCATGGCATGCATGCCACCCCTTCAGAAATCGCTGTCACCTATGCAGCGTACCCCGATCAGGTACGCCAGGTAGAGCTGACACCCAAAATCCCGCCAACCGGCCCTATCCTCGACGCCCTTGACTACCGCGCCCGTTTCCCGGATGGCCGCATAGGTGCAGATTCCAGCCTGGCGACCATAGAGTTAGGGCAGCAAATCATAGACACAGCTGTTGCGGGCTTATTGAGCGATATCCAGGCATATAGCGCCGAGCAAAAGCCAGCCTGAGTTTTTAAATACCCCTATGCGAGTGTTGCATCCGAGGTACTGGCAAAGTAAATACTGCCTTTATATTGTAAAACCGGCGCTCAAAGCCTACTCTGAATGTGTTGTTGCTATAAACCAAAATTGCCAGTCTGGATAAAAACACATAACGGAGACATCATGAGACAGTTTTTCAAAAGCATCCTGCTTGCTTTTTGCTTCGCCTTGTTTGCTCAGGGCGCTGCCCTTGCCGCCGACCATGCCACGGCGCAAGAGGCAACCGACATGATCAAGAAGGTTATCGCCTACTACAAAGCCAATGGTCCTGAGAAAACCTATGCCGCCGTGAATGACCCCAAGGGCCAGTTCATCTACAAGGATTTATATGTCTTTGCCGGCACGGTCAAACCTGGTGGCGTCACCCTGGCGCATGGCGGCAACCCCAAGCTTTTGGGAAAACCTCTGGGTGAAATGCGTGATGGCGATGGCAAATTTTTTGTCAAGGAAATCAATGCTGTTGCAGGCAACAAAGAAGGCAAGGGCTGGGTAGATTATAAATGGGTGAACCCGGTGACCAAGGCACTGGAACCCAAAAGCACTTATGTGGAGCGGGTTGACGATATTTATTTTGCTTGTGGTATCTACAAATAATCTACAAATAAATCTGCTTTTAAGCTTCACTGCATTCAATTTATTTTGTGAATACGATACTGGCTGGTCGTGATTTTTCTGCACGGCCAGCTACCGTAATCAGATTACAACCAAATACCTTCCCCTACCCTGCTATTTCCATCGGCAATCAATGCCGGATAAAAAGCGGTGCGCCATGCGCACCACTCTGGCTATACTGGCTATAACAAAATCACGCTCAACACCAGCATCAGCATGACCCACACAAGACTGCTGCGGCCGGTGATCAGGCTGAGGGCGACAAGCGCTATGCCGAATGTAAATGGATAAAGACTGTGCAGATTGGCTGAGAAGATGGCGCACAAAAAGACTTGAAATACCCGGCTCAGCGTGCCATACAGACGCTTATTGAGTTTGTATTCTTCTGCCGCGGTGTATTCATTGCTTACCGTAGTGGCAGCAACAGGCGGTTTGATTGTGGGCATAGCAGCCGCCTTCTTTTCTTCCTTCACGGCTTTTTTCTCTGCTGCCACTTGCTGCGTGGTTTGTTCCAGCACAGGCGCGGCGGCCTCTCTTACCTGCCACCAGTCCTGGCCATTTGCTCTTTGTGGCGTTTTGCCAGTGGCGACTTGCTGGCGTAGTGTTGGCCTTGCCACAGGTACGGGCGTATGAACTGCATGCTGTGCACGCATAGCCTTAATGCGTTGCAGCCAGGGTTGGCCCTTTACCGGGTTGACCATGCAGACATAGCGCGCATAGCCTTCCAGCGCACCCAGCACGTCGGTATTGCCATTCCAGTGATAGCCAGCCGGGCCATTTTTTTCTACCTGATGCAGGGTGGCGCGGAAGCGGTGCAGGGTCTTGGCATCAATGGTGGGACTGTGATTGACGACGATGCCGGTGACCTCTTGCTTCTGGCTGTGGCGCATGATGTGCTGCTTGTCGGGGTGCAGGGTAAAGCCTTCATCAGCAATGATATGCTTGACGCGCCACAAGAGCTTGCCGACCGGTGGACGTTCTCTTTGTTTGCTGGAAAAAGTCAGGTCATCGGCATAACGGGTGTACACAAAACCCAGCTTGGTCGCTGCGGCATGCAGGCGTTTATCGAGGGTGTGACACAGAATATTCGTGATCATGGGGCTCGATGGTGCACCTTGTGGCAGGCTACGTTTTTTACCTGCGACAAAATATTTTTGGGTATCGACACGTACTTCTTCTGTTGCCTGTTCAGTACACAGCAAACCCAGCAGGGTGGCAATCTGGTCGCCATAGCCCAGAGATTTGAACACACCTTTAACGCGCGGATATTCTATGCCGGGGAAGAAGTCTTTCAAGTCCAGGTTGATGACCACAGCCTGCCTCACATGCGGCAAGGCATTGCTGAGTATGGAATGCTGTGGCAAGAAGCCATGGGCCGCAGGATGGCATGGCACTTTGGCGAGGATATGATCCAGCACCCAATACTGGCAACGCTTGAGGCGCGGCATGGGCGCAGAAATAAAGCGCTGGCCGCCGGTTTTTTTGGGGATAGAGAAGCGTTGGTAATGGCTGACCTGGCTGACCTTGCGCTGGAAACTCATGAAGCGCAATTCTGCCAGCGGTATGCCAATTGCTGTCGCCAGGTCCAGGGATTTTTGCAGCGAGGGTAACTGATAACGTGCCAGCTTGTCGGTATTGGTGCTGCTGTAGTTCAAGCCTGTGGAAACACCCTCTCCCAGATAGCCGATATCGTTCTGGCGTTTTTCTTGCCAGGCCAGCGCCTTGGCGTGACGCAATTGCGCATGTTTTTGCTTGGTCAGCTCACGTTTTTCTTTTGCTGCCGCCATACGCTGCTTGCGCATGTCGCGCAGCGCAGCCTTGGGGTCTTGCACGCGCCGCAATTGAGCCGTCAACTCATACAATTCTTTGCTGAGTGCCGCTTCACGGTTGATAAGTTCATCGGTCACCGATGGTTTGCCACTGTCGGCAGGCCAAAAACCAAGGCGACGCATCTCTTGCAGGACTACGGCATCTTTGGTGGTCGTGCGCAGGTGGGCATACAATTCATCGCGTGTCATCTGTGACAAGGGTCTGTCAGATGCTGCGGCTGTAGTCTGTGCGGCCTGTGGCTGTTGTTGTGTCATGACGCTGGTCTCTGTTTTCTTTTGGCATGCTGAAGCATCAGCAAGTGCAAAAAAGAATTCACGTTTTCCAAATAAAGCAAAAACGGTGAGCCAGACAAAAGAAGGAAAAGCGGCAGGAAGCTCATCGAAGAGCCTTCAGACTGAGAGGCTCCACTCGACGCCGGAAACGCATACCGGCGCGATGGGGTTCACGGAATCCACATCGTCATCGCGCCGGTATGCGTTTCCGGCACAGTGAAGAGAAACTCAGTGATGCATAGCTAAGCAAAAAACATGGATGGCGATACACCATCCGGATTGCAAGAGCCTTCCTGCCTGCAATTATTCTAATCTCCGACTCACCTCCTGTAAATAACTACTATGTAAAAATTATGTAACTACTTTTACTTCAATGGCTTGAACAAAGTCATTGAAAAAGTACAGCGAACTCATTGAAACTACTTTTCCATTCCACATTTACTTCTTAATAGGACTTACGCAAAATTGTCCCAGCAAGGCGCAGCGACGAAGACAGTACTTTAGTACGGCTAGGAGCTGCAACGCAGCTGGGGCGGTTTTGCGTATGTCCTATTTATTGGCTACTTGCCGGATGGCCAGCATGTGCTCGCAAGGCCCACGGAACATGCGGTTGCGCACGTAGTAATCGCAACTGCAATTGCCTTCGACCAGCCTGTCATCATTGTCCAGCCTGATCATGGTCTTGCTGAGTTTCTTGGTATTGGTAAGGCTGGCACTGACGCTGGCCCTCCATTCGATACCGCCTTCGGCAATAACAGAAGACTGCAAATCCAGTAACAGGTTTTTATGAACGAGCTGGGCTGCCAGGGCTTCGCGTTCACTGGCAAAACGCAGGCTGGCGACGTTGATGGGTTCGCGTACCAGATCGCGCCAGCGTGCCACCTGGTCAACTGCGTCATACACCACATGGCCCGCCTGCATGAGGCCAGTCAGGGCCGATGCCACCAGTTTGCTATCGAGCTGTAACTGCTGCGCCAGGCTGGCGGTGCTGGCTGACCATTGCGATGACAAGGCATGTGCCACGGCTTGCGATGTCGTGTCATCGACATCCAGGCGTGGGGCCAGCAAATCAAATTGCCCGGCGCGTGACCAGTCATTGGCTGTCCAGCCGGACAAGCCCAGGGTGTAATTCATGTCTGGCAGATGAGCGATCCAGAAGCTGGGCAAGCCTGTGCCCATGAGCATGACGCTGAACTTGTCAGCAACTGCAATCAGCCTCTCCAGCGTCAGCAAGCGGCGGCGGCCCCAGATCCTGACCTCTGCCGCCTCTTTGCCGGTAAAGACAGAACGCTGGCATACCAGCTTGATGCCCCAGGGTTCAAACAGCATGCAGATAGGCTGGCCAGGCTCCAGGATGAAGCGTATCGAACGCGGCCCTACCCGCTCAGTCTTGCGGCGCAGGATGTGGCAAATGCTGTGCACATCCATGGGGTGTAAATCGAGCTTGTGGGCAGGCAGGGACATGGCAGTGCTGACTTGCAAAAACCCACGCATCCAGCTGTCTGGCAAATCTATCTTTGCTTCATGGTATTGCTCATCATGGCCGGTTTGTACCTGGAAGCCATCTGCCTGGATTTCAAAGCGGGTTTCTTTATAGGCGCGTATCTTTTGGAATTCTGTATACAGGTCTGCCGAATAATCAATATTCGTGGTGCCGCAAGAGAACTCGCCCAGGTGTTTGAAGACATTATGGCGACAGCTCAGGCTGGCATAAGTCGATTCATCGCGGCTGAAGCATTCAAAGAAAACCTTGTCGGGATGCACCGTGATGACCGGGTCAAGCACTATCCACATGTCGCGGTTTTCTTTGTACAGATAATCAAAGTAGGCGCGCTGTGCCGTATAAAAAGGCTTGATCAGTTCTGTTTTTTTGTTTTGCACCTTGGTGAGTTCTGCACGTACAGGGGCGATTTTTTCACGCAACTCTTTTTCCTGCGCCATGAAGTCGGCCAGCAGGCTGGCTTCATTCTCTGCCAGCCAGGCAAAGTAAGCTGTCCTGTCCTTGGGCTGGGTGCGCAGGTCAGACACCACCACATCGTGCATGGCGCTGATGGCTTCGCGGTAAGCCAGTGCCAGCGTGGGTTGCAGGGTGGCGGCAAAATAAGTGGGGGAGCGCAAAGTGTCAGGCGCGAACTGCATGCTGGTGGCATTGGCGCTGTCATTCACCTGGCTATTGCCAAAGTAGCGGTATTCAAACTTCATACAGACTCCGCAGAGATCATGGCTGCATCCTTGTGCATGCGTGGAGCAATCAGTTGCATAGGCCAGTCGGCCGCATCAGCCAGGGCCGGGTAGCTGGCCTGCAATTGTGTCAGACCGAGGATGTATTGCGCCTTGTCCTGGATCGCCACGGTCAATACCTGGCGGGTAAAAATCCGGGCAACAAATTGGGCATGGTCTGCCGACAATAAACCCTGTTCCTGCAAGAAGCGTATCACCCGGTTTTTTACGGTACGGGCCTTGTTCACATGCGACAAGACGCTGAGGAAATAGGGACGCAATTGCTGCAAGTGTTGCAAGGCCGATGGCAAGTCGCCACAGGTCTGCACACTTTGCTCCAGCCACTGGCTGACAAATAATTGCATGCTGGCCGATGGATGTTGACTCAGGCTCAGGACATATTCGGTCGCGTCTTCCACCTTGAAATGGCGGGTGATAAGCTGCCTGCCCAGCCTTTGTATGGGAGCTTGCGAGTGATCACACAGGGCCAGTAACTGGCTCAGGGCCCATTCACTGGTATCAATATTTTTACTGAAATAATCGACTGCAAAATTGCGGGTTTCTGGCCAGCGGGTATCGAGTATGCGCAGGGCATCGGCAAGATTTTGCTTGACTTCAGACAGATGCTGCCTGAAATAAGCTTGTGCCTGTGACCTGACTTGCAGCACTGCATGCCTGCCCAGGTTAGCCCACTGCAAGACCGTGAGACTGGCAGCCAGAGCGCCGTGTTCCTGGTTCAGCAACATGGCACCCAGCTCTTGCGCCCCTTTGCTGCGTGCCTGCAATAAACGCCATTGTACCTCGACAGGCAGGGCCAGCGTGGCTGCCAGCAAAGGGCCGCTGCACCAGTTGATGATATCGGTGTGCACGCTCGCTTCACCATCGGCATTGTCACTGCGGAAAATAACATCGATGAAATGGCTCAACAGCTTTTCTGAAAAGTCTGCATAGGGCGCCAGCTGGCTGATCACCGGTGTCATGGCGGCACGCACGCGGGCATCCAGCGCAGTCGCAAGAGTAGCGACCAGGTCAGGCTGCTGGCGCAATACTTCGGCTGGCAAGGCGGCAAACAAGCGGCTGCCCAGGCTTTGTCTGCCTGCATCAGCGTCTTGCAATAAGTCACGCAAGAGCGTTGGTGCAACATGGGCTATGCCTGCCGGGTGCGCCAGCAAGATATCGGTTGCCAAAGCCTGTTGCCAGAACTGCTTTGCCTGCAGCAAGGCACACCATTCTGCGATTTCCTGGTCAGGCAACAGGGCGACTTGTTTGGCCAGCAGGCTCAGTATCAGCCATTGCAAGTCCTCACGCACAGCATCTGCCTGGTGTGCGGCCATCGTCGTTTGCCTGGCCCAGTCAGACAAGTGGTGCAAGATTTGCTGCCGCGTCGCCACGGTGCTGCTATAGGCCAGCATGCGGCAAGCCGCGCGCACGGCTGATGTTGGGCTGGTGATCATGGCGACGATGAGCGCCGCCTCCTGGGCATACAGCTCTGGTGTTTTACCGATAAAACCCAGGGCAAACTCTGCCGCTGGCGGGTAATCTGCCGTCAGCAAGATCAGCAGCCAGTCCAGCCCTGGTGTTTGTCCGGCAAAGCGCTGTTTGATAATGTGAAAAGCAAATTCCCTGGTCGGCAGATAGGCGCTTTGCAGCAGGCTTTGCAATTGTTGCAGATCAAGCTGCTGGCAATAGAGCTGATTATCGCTCAGTGCCCTTGCAGCAAAGGCATGCACGCCCAGGCAAAGACTATGTTGCAACAGGTAGAACAATTTTTCTGGCGCGGCATCCCAGAGCTTGGGAAAGGCTTCTTGCCGTTTGGTGCGTAGCGGATAATCGAGATCGTCTGTCGTCGCAGGTATCCACCACTTGAGTGCAGTGCGGCTGGTCTTGACATCGCTATCATGCTGATGCACTAGCTGATTGAATACCATCCAGCTGGCATAGGGGCTGAGATAGCGCAATTCTGTCGTATAAGAGCGGCTCTGGTAATTCCAGTTAACCAGTCTTTGTATCTGCGGCTTGCCTGCATGCGCATCGTCGCAAGCCTGCAAGATGCCGGTGGCCATGTTGACGAATTCAGGGCTACCAAGTTCACCAAGACGGCGCAAGATACGCCAGCTGCGGCGGCGCAGGTAATCGCGGGTCAGGCTGGAATAGGCAACCCTGGTATTGGGTTTTTTAACTTCATCGGCATAGCTGACATAGCGCCTTTCCAGGTAGACATAACTGGTATGGGATGTCAGCAAGAACAGGGGCCAGGCTTTTTCAAAGCGCTGATGCAGGATGCCAAACAATTCGGCATCGTCGCAGAATTCTGCCGTCTTGTACAAGTGGCGGAAGGCACGGAATACCTGCACATTCACTGTCAAACTGTTCAACTGCTGTAGCAGCAAGGGGCGCGCCAAAGTCGAGATGCCGGCCCGGGCTATGATATCGAGTTGTTCCAGCCAGTCATCATGACGCCAGCCTTGCCAGCCTTTGGCTGCGGGCAAGAGCAGCAAGACTTCATCCATGCCGGCTTGCAGGCTGGTGGCCAGCTGGGCTTTTTGCCAGGCGGCTTGCAAGTCTGCTGGCCATTGCGCGATCAAGTCATGTGCATACAGTTGTGCTTCTTCTGGTGCTGCCAGTGCCAGCCAGGCTTGCAAGGCCATATGGCGGACATGCGCATCCTGCGAGCGCAGACTCAGTTCCTGCATGGCGATTTTTGCGCCGGCATCGCCGCAACGGCCTATCGCATAGGCGACGCAATAGTCGAGCATGGCATCGGCAGTGCCCAGCAATTCGACCAGGCGTGGCACGGCAGCAGGCAAGCGACGTTCACCTATGCGCCACACTGTGCGCGTGCGCTCGGCCCGCGACAGGCCTGACCAGGCGCGCGGTGGAAGCTTGTCGAGCAGGATTTTTTCTTGTTCAGACAAAGAAGTCGGTTTGCTGATCTTGTGTACCAGGGTTTGCGATGAGTGCCCCCATTGCATGGCATCACCATGCGAAGCGCTGGCAGTATCCGATCCATCCGATCCATCAGATGCACCTGATCCTGACTGCAGCGATGGAATAGAAATAGTGGATGCAGAAGTATCCACAAAACCCTGTTCCAGCTTGCTGGCCAGCACCTGAGCAAACAGACTTTTTGCCTGGCCCAGGTTGACAGGGAAAGGCGTCTTGCTGCTTTCTTGCCATTCGGCATCGGGCTGGCCTTCGCGTACATTGACCAGATAGACAGGTGTTGCCCCTTGAGCCTGAGGTGCCTGTGATAGCTCGATTTCGCAATGTCGCTCCTGGGGCTGCATGCGCACCAGCTTCACCAATTTAATCATGCCTTGCATAGCCATGCTCCGGAAAATATCGCTCGCCGGAACCACAAGAAAATTTCAGCATTTCCGGCATCATAAAGCAGAGCATTATGACATCGTTTATTTTGCCTACAATACATACTTACGTTTAGCTACAAAGATGGATTTTCCAGGTATTTACATACTGTCACATACACAAAAAAGGCACGTGATAAAATGCGTGCAGCAATCATGCAAGCATTTCCCAGAGGAACTTATGCACTATCGTTTAATCAGCCTTAATGAACAAAAAGAAATCGTCAAATCCACCGAAGCAGGTGATGATTTTATGGCGGCAGTCAGCCAGGGTGCACATCTGCGCCATGAATTGAATGCGGCCTATCAAGTCGACCTGATCTCGGTCACCCATGATGGTGAAGAGCACAAGCTGGTGCAACTCGGCGGCTTTGTCTGAAGAAACCAACTATGGCCAACCAGGATACCGTATTGATTTTGCAGGGCGGTGGTGCCCTGGGGGCCTATCAGGCGGGTGTGTATCAGCAATTGCATGAAGCAGATACCCCGCTGGACTGGATCATAGGCACCTCCATCGGTGCCATCAACAGCGCCCTGATTGCGGGCAACCCGCCAGAGAAACGCATTGCGCAAATGCGCGCCTTCTGGGACAGCCTGGCACCCGATGCGGTAAGCCGTAGCAGTTTCTGGCCGACGTTTTCTCCGTGGATGAATCTCACCAATAATTTCAATACCCTGACGGCAATAACGCAGGGCGTCAATGGTTTTTTCAAACCGCGCTTTGGTGCAGCCTGGGATATCAATGCAACGGTGCCGATAGAAGAAGCCGGTTTTTATGACACTTCCCCCCTCAAGACCACGCTGGAAAAATATGTGGACTTTGATTACCTCAACAAGGGGCCGATCAGGGTCAGCATTTGTGCCGTGGATATCGATAGTGGCCAGGGTGTGGTGTTTGACAGCAAGAGAGGCCGCATAGGTCCTGAACACATCATGGCCAGTGGTGCCCTGCCGCCCGGCTTTGCTCCGGTAAAAATCGGCAAGCGGGCTTATTGGGATGGTGGCGTGTATTCGAATACACCTCTTGATGTATTCCTCGATGAAGAAAGACATGCCGACGCCCTGTGCTTCATGATAGATCTGTGGGACCCTACCGAAACCCGGCCTACATCGATCGCTGCTGCCATGACGCGCTATAAAAGCATACAGTATGCAAGCCGTTCTGCAGAGCAATTGCTGATCTATCAGCGCATGCAAGACATGCAGCGCGCCATACGCACACTGAGCGAACGCCTGCCAGTCGCTGAACGCAACAAAGAAGACTTACAACCCCTGATCGCCATGGGTTGCGACCACACCATTAATGTCGTCCACCTCATCATGAAGGCGCTACCGGACGATAATTATTTCAAGGATGTCGATTTCAGCCTGGCAACCATGGAAGCCCGCTGGGCTGCCGGTATCAGTGACTGCAAACGCGCCTTGCGCCACAAGTCCTGGCAAAACCCCTTGCCACCGCATGCCGGGCTGGTGATCCACGAATTGCCGCAAGAGTGAATTGACTGGTTTCCTGAATGAGCAACAGGTTTGATGTTTTCAATTTGTGTTGCACCAAATGATGGAGTCAAGCATGTCAACAAGCAATCGCACTACCTGGAAGCTTCTGGCTGATACCTATTGGTATGTCACTTATCCTGACCTGCCAGCATTGCAGTTTTCAAGCAGCGACAATGTATTGAGCTGGACTGGCGACCAGACTGTCTGGCATATTTCTGGCTATAAGAATGGTTATTTTTGGGGTGTATCCTCAGCCCTGCTATTTGATCCGGAATCAAACGGCAAGACCAGGCCACCTCAACAGCGCAGCATGCTGGGTACAGTGACGGCGAATGGCCAGGTACAAATCAGTTTTATCGGCAATAAGCATTTCCAGGAAACGGTCACCGGTTTTGGCCAGATGAGCAAGGTCGATGAACAATGGGTATTCCAGATGCAGATGGCGACCTCATTCAACGGCAGCCAGACCCTGCACTGGGCCAATATGATGCAAATCACGGAGACTGATCCTGGCTGGGAGAAATTGCCAGGTGTGAATTGCTCAGTAGCAGACATGCTGGAAGGCGCGAGCTACCCGCAATTTGAGAATGCGTAAGCGAGTCGCTCTTTTGGTTTATCTGCTACATCCGGCATAAAAAATCTTGACCACGGGACCGTTGCAGGCGCAGGCGGCTGCTCTGCAAGCGATCCGGGTGTGTATGAGTTTGCTGCTTGTTGATTGTTGATTGTTGCATGCAAAGACAAATCAACTTCCGTTTTTCTTGCTGGAATATCGTTCTAGATGGAGAGCAGATTCAAAGCTACCAGCATAAAACGTGTAAAGAGTCCAATGAGTGTCCAAAGGATAAAAGACCTTCCTGTGAGCTTGGCGATGATGCCGAAGAACAAACCAAAACCAAAGAGTTTCAACAGCGACTTGTTCGCTTGTTTGAGTACATCTTTGTCGCTGCCCACATCCGCAGTGCTGGCAGCAGTGTTTTTTTCAACCGCAGGCTCGGCTGGTGTTGGGAGAGGGATGTTTATTTGAGGCTTGGCAACTGCATCACTGTCGATCAGCCCTTTTTCATTGACACGGCCAGTTTCCAACTCCATACCAGGGTCACATGTCGTGCTCTGCCAGAATTGCGATCCATCACTATGCTTGCAGTAATACGCTTTATCACCAGGGTTTGGATCCGTCGCATGCACGCTTGCCGCGCACGCAAAAAAAAGGCCCGCAAATATTGTGATGCGCGTTACTTGCTGCTGAATGCGTATATAAAAATGCATGGGAGTACGTTAGTCAAAAATAGGAAGTGGCCGAATATACCGGATTTGACATGGCTATACCAGTGGAATACTTGCAATTGTCAGCAGTCTAGCCGTGTATCAGCGTTCAGAAATTCTAAGCAGCCTGCCACGAAATAATGCTCACAGCCCTTTGAACAGATGCAGATACAGGCGGCTGACTTGCAGGCGATCCGGGCAATTGTGCAGATTGAGCATGAGCTTGCCGTTGGCCTCACGCACGGCGCTGGCAATGGCATCACAGCGCACGATGGTGCCCCGATGGATTTGCCAAAAGACTTGCGGGTCCAGCTGGGGTTGCAGTTCGCGCAAGGAAATGCGTATCAGGTGTTCGCGGCTGGCTGTTACTACCCGCACATATTTATCGGCAGCTTCCAGATAAATGATCTCCTCTACCGGCACCATGACGATGGTATTACCCGTCTGGACTTGCAGCATCCGCAAGGCTGGCCCTGGCTGTGGCGCTGCATTGCTGTCTAGCAGGCTGCGCAGTTGCTGCATCAGGTCGGGTACCGCTGGCATTGTCGATACTGCTGGATTTGTGGCTGCCCTCACCCTTTGCTGCAAGGCCACCTGCACCCGGCTACAGGTGTGCGCCATGCGCTGGGGTTGCACGGGTTTGAGCACATAATCAAAAGCCGCGCGCTCAAAAGCCTGCACGGCATATTGGTCATAAGCGGTGACAAACACGATCAGTGGGAAAGCGGCAGCTTCGTCAGGCCAGTCTTCGGCCAGTGCTTGCGCCACTTCCAGTCCTGTCATGCCTGGCATGTGGATATCCAGGAAGAGCACATCCGGCCGTAATGCCAGCGCCTGTTGCAAGGCGGCTGTGCCATGGGTGACATTGACCAGCACCTGCAAGTCTGGCCACAGCTGCGCCAGTTCTGCCTGCAGGTTGGCTGCGAGCAGGGGTTCGTCTTCAGCGATCAGGGCAGTGGCTTTCATAGGCGATAGGCGATCTATTGCTGGTTCGGGCTGGAGTAGTGTAGTGGCAAACGCACGATGGCCAGGCTGCCACCCTCGGCATCATCGACAGTCCTTAGTTCAAGGCTACCCGCCTTGCCATACAGGGCTTGCAGGCGTTCGTGCACTTGTTGCAGGCCAAAGTGGCTGCCTTGCTGTTGCCTGCCCCCTACGCCTACACCTAAGCCTACGCCTACGCCCGTATCCCGCACGCTGAGCAATAAGACATCGGCTTCGCGCCGTGCACTCAGTACGATATGCCCGCCCTCCAGTACCGGGTCCAGCCCGTGTTTGATGGCGTTCTCTACCAGCGGTTGCAATAACAGAGGCGGCACCATCAAGTGCGCAAGTTCAGCTGGCAAATCGAGCTGATGTTGCAGGCGGCTGCCCATGCGTATTTGCATCAGGCCAAGATAGTCGTCGATGCGGGCGAACTCAGCCGCCAGCGTATGGGTATTGTTGCGCGAAGCTTCCAGCGTGGCGCGCAAAAAATCCGTCAGGCGATCCAGCATTTCCTGGGCGCGCGGCGGGTCCAGCCCTATCAGGACACGCAGATTGGCCAGGGTGTTGAACAGCATATGCGGTTCTAATTGAGACTGCAGCAGCTTGAGCTGGTTTTCGGCCGCAGCCCGCAAGGCAATTTGTGTGCGCATTTCCATCAAGGCGATGCGCCCGCGCGTATAAATCAGATACACCAGGCCGGTGGTACTGACCAGCACCACCGACATCACCAGCGTCAGTGTGCGCGCATTGTTCAGGATGTCGCCAGGCTGGCGGTGCTGGCCTGTGAAAAGATTAGCCAGCAAGGTGCCAAAATAAAATCCTGCCACGCCCGAGACAATGATCCACGGCCCCATCCAGATCCAGCCCGGCCAGTTATACTTCGCCGCAGCATGTGCTGGCTGGTATTTACGTAAATACCAGACCATGCCGTGACGGCCAGACTCCAGAAAAACCTGTATCAGCACGCCTATGCACCCGACATACACCAGCGTAATCCCAAAAGGATCGCGAAACATGATGCTGAAATAGCAGGCCGCCCCCAGCATGGCTGGAATACTGATGCGCAATTCACGCCACAGCCAGTGCAGGCGACGGCGTAAATCATGTGTAGGTGTGGACAGAGGTGTAGGCAGAGGCGCAGACATGGTAGGCAGATTATGCGTCAATTATGCGGTGATGGAAACAGGGCTTGCACCGGTTTTTGCTTCTGCTGCTGACTATGCACCTTATTCAGTTGTTGATCCTGCGGCTGATCTTGACCAGCGCCCTGCTCACGCGCCTTCAGCTCCGCCGTGGTATTGCCAGCCCCGTCTGGTACCCAGCCCGGCGGCATCAACAAATAACCAAAGAGCGCCCGCAAGCTACGCACTTTTGCCAGATCGCGCACCAGGTCCCACCATGGGCCAAATTGTATCTTGAACGGGTTATAGCTGGTGACGGGATGTACCAGGCCGTAGCGGCAAGGCAGGTCTTCGCGCTCCGCCACATAAGTCCCGAACAGGCGGTCAAAAATCACCAGCACACCACCAAAATTAGCATCCAGGTAAGCCGTATTGGCGGCATGATGGACCCGGTGTGCAGATGGTGTGTTGATGATGCCTTCCAGCCAGCCCAGCCTGGGTATCCAGCTCGCATGTATCCAGAACTGGTACAGCAAATTCAATGTCAACACAGAAAACACAGTACGGACATCAAAGCCCAGCCAGATCAGCGGAGTAAAAAACAGAGCCGTACCAGACAGCTTGCTGAATATGCCTATGCGCACTGCTGCCGACAAATTCAATTCATTCGGCGTATGGTGCACAGAATGCGTGACCCAGAACCAGCGCACCCTGTGGGCAGCGCGGTGATACCAGTAATAGCAAAATTCCTGCCCCAAAAACAAGAGCAGCAAACCCACACCCGTATTCAACTGTATCGTCGTCAACCTGTTCATATATGCCCAGCTTACCAAAGGCGCGGCTATCGACAGGGGCAAGAGGATATTGACCGCAATCCGGCTCACCAGGTCTAGCGCTGACACAGCAAAGGCCCGCCAGTCATAAGCATGACGACGCGACAGCACAATACCCTCGATTAGAGCCAGCACCAGTACGACAGGTACGGCAACAAAGAGCAGGTAGTAATCTAAAGACTTCATGGCGAGGCTTTCACAAGAATGACATAGACAAAATCGGGGCCCCTGGCCAGCCAGACCTCTGCGCATGCTGTCTTGCAAGTTTCAGCAGAAATGAAGGAAGACCATGAACCGTCCCCTATGTTTGATCAAAGCACCGGCATCTGCCACAGGCATGCGACGAAAAAAGCCGGGCCGGGCGCGAAATGACAGAAATGCGGCGTCAAATTTTGCCGTCAGCAGATACCGTCACAATGAAGCACCAGCTATACGCCCTGTAGGAGCGGCTTCAGCCGCGAAAACCTGTCATGAGCAGAAATAGCCGCCACGGCACAATGTTCGCGGCTAAAGCCGCTCCTACAGAATGAAGGAAGCTTGCCTGTACTATAGTCATACTGAAAGCGCCTGGCCGTTAACACGATGGATTCCTGCCTGCGCAGGAATGACGACATGAGGGGTCAGGTTTATTGGGAGTGTGCCAGCTATTGCGTTTGGCGGACGCGGGAATTACCAGATAGTGGGACTCGTCAGTGCACGTCAACATCCTGGTAGGGTGCGCTACACGTATCATTCGTCGATAGGCGCGGCAAGTTTGTCTGTCATTTTTTCTATGAGTGACAGGCGATATTTAACTGCATGGCCTCAAGTACCTGCTTAAAATAATTCAAAAATCCGCGTTTCCATATATTTTTCAGCCGCGTTAGGATTGCAGCGCTCAAACCATACACTGGCTTGCTGTAAATCTCTGTGCACACCCAAGCCATTCTTGTACAACATACCCAAGCACTTCATGGCTGGGCCATGTCCTTGCTCTGCAGATTTGTGGTACCAGTCGATCGCGATCTTAAAATCATACATTACACCCATGCCCGTCATGTACATGTCGCCCATGCGACATTGGGCCATGGCATCGCCTTGCGCTGCGGCCTTGCCATACCAATACACCAGGGTACTTTCATAGTATTCCCATACATGGGGGAGAGGGAAATCCTCGCTCGGTTTTGGACTTCTGTCGTTGCTGATATTAGCCATCAATAACTGGGCATCGAGGTTACCACCATTTGCAGCCTCCGCCAACGCGGTTTCATCCAAACCATCCAAGTCAGGCCGTTTTATATCCGCCAGCAATGCTATGGCAAGCTCTGACTTCCCTTGCAATGTCAGGATTTTTTCGCGTATCTGACGCACGGAAAAGAAATTTTCCTGATTATTACATCGCACCAACTCCGCCTCATAGGCATGCACATACGCACTCAGTGCCTCAGCATTCTTTCCTTGCAAATGGCAAATATCACCTCTCACCACCTCTACTTTAATCAGATTACATTCTGACCAGACGAGATTATTTTTACTAAATATTGACACCGTTTTCCCGATCAATTCTTCAGCAAATTCAAACTGCTGCATCTCTGCGGACCATAGTGCAAACTGCAATAGTGACAAAACATCTTCTGCGCTAAACTTGGGGCATTCTGCAAAATATTTTATTGCACGTTCAGAAATAACACGAAATGGCTCAAAACGATATTGGACGCGATAGACTCTTGCTAACTCCAGTAAAATTTCTTTGATGCAATCACTCTGAGCTCCATATTTTTCTATATTAGAAAATGCTTGCTCGGCAATATGTTGAGCGTCTGTGATCAGACCAAAATCAAGTAACAAGGATACGAAGACCTTGAGGTTATTACTCAACGCACGACTATCGAAATCTTTATTGTATTTGGCATACAAAAACTCCGTTGTAGTCTTGTACAGTTCTAGAACTTTCGTAATATTGGATTCTTTTAAATAGAGCTTGGCGAGTGGGTCGGGAAAAGGCTTATCACGGTTAAATCCAAGCAAATCTCTTTCAAACTCTATCTCTCTGACTTTGATGAGTTGTTCGAAAAGGCGATCTCCGGGACCATAAGTCACTTGCAAAGGACATCTTACCCAACCATAAAATGCTGGGTTTTCAGTAAAGTTGGCACGCATTTGATAACCAGTTTCTGGATCGTATGGTGCGGGGTTATAGGCGAGTTCGAAGTACAAGTCGCAGTCTTGTTCAAATGGTCTTTGCCCCATAAATTCGTAGGGGAAGGTCCGAAAATACTGTTTACGTGTACTTTCTTCGTGGCCGCCATGACGAAACCACTGGTAAAAAACTTCCAAGTGAAAATAGAGGGCAAAATATCTCTTCTCAGAACAAACGGTATAACGGTCTATCCTTAGTCCATTCAAGAGACGTATTATTCTAGAATTTCCCCATTCGCAAGGTGCTTGCTCAAACAAGGTGAAACGCACGGTTGGATACAAAATCGACAGGGTTTCCAGATAATTTATATGGTAATCATTTTTCCTTTGATAGGTATAGACCAAAGCGTCGTCTTTTTTCCAGCAATTACAGGCACGCTTACGGGCACTATAGTCATAGTGGAGCAAGAGCGAAGGCAGTTCCATCGTATCGTCGATGTTTTCTGCCATGATGATGATATTCTGTTCGAAACCCATATGTATATCAGGAAGGTAAATACTATGATGCAGCCTTGATGTGAACTCGCTGGCCTATTGGGGATTTTAACATTGCAGTCAAATCCCGTGACTGGCTGTTATTCTTAAGGATAAACCTGGTGCCAGCGCATGGCGCTTAACACCATGGATTCCTGCCTGCGCAGGACTACCGACATGCGGGGTCGGGTTTATTGGGGAGTGTGCCAGCTCCTGCATTTGGCGGATTTGGTATACGCGGGAATTTGCAGACAGTGGCACTCGTCCGTGTGCTTCAACATCCCGGTAGGGTGCGCCGTGCGCACCACTCATCGATAGGCGCGGCAAATAAACTGGTGCGCATGGCGCACCCTACAGAATGGTGTTTTTACACTGTACGCTTACGTAAATGATGCAGTGCTAATGCCAATTGCGTACCGACGACGGCATTGTTTTTGACCAGGGCGATATTGGTTTCCAGGCTGCGGCCTTGTGTCATTTGTTTGATGCGATTGAGCAGGAAAGGGGTGATGGCTTTGCCGCTGATGTCCATCTCGTCAGCCAGTTTTAAAGCTTGCTGGGTGATGCTTTCGATTTCTTCTTTGGGCATGGCAGATTCCACTGGCACGGGGTTGGCGATGACGATGCCGCCGTTTAATCCCAGGGTCCATTTGGCGTGAATGAATTCTGCCTGTTGTTCTGCGGTGTCGAGCTGGAAGTCTGCCTTGTAGCCGCTGTCAGTGGTGAAGAAGGCCGGGAAAGCAGCTTGGCCCACACTGACGACGGGCACGCCATGGGTTTCCAGGTATTCCAGCGTCAAGCCTATGTCGAGTATGGATTTGGCACCTGCGCAAACCACGGCAACGGAAGTGCGTGCGAGCTCCTGCAAATCTGCCGAGATATCGAAACTGGTTTCAGCACCGCGATGGACGCCGCCTATGCCACCAGTGACAAACACTTCTATGCCTGCCAGGGCGGCGCAAATCATAGTGGCAGCAACGGTGGTCGCGCCGAGTTTGTTGTTGGTCAGTGCATAGGCCAGGTCACGGCGGCTGACCTTCATGGCCTCGGGTGAGTTGCCCAGTAGCTCGAGTTCTTCGTCACTTAGGCCTATGTGGATTTTGCCATTCATGATGGCGATGGTGGCAGGTACGGCACCGCCATCACGGATGATTTGTTCCAGCTCGCGGGCAGTTTGCACGTTTTGCGGATAAGGCATGCCATGCGAGATGATGGTGGATTCCAGCGCCACCACAGGTTTGGCGGCCAGGCGGGCGGCGCGGACTTCGTCGGATAGAACCAAGTATGATTGCATGATGTTTCCTTTTTTAGAGATACAAGAAATATCCTGTATTAGTCGTGTACTAAGCTTCTTCAAAAATAGTGGGGCTAATTGTTGCAGCCACAGTCGCATCGCTTTCCAGCGTCAATTTTGCCAGTTTCAAGCCATATTCACAGGCCAGGCCCAGGTCATCTGGCTCACGGTATAAAGACCAGGCCACGCCTGCGGCAAATGCGTCGCCTGCCCCGGTGGCATCACGCACTGCGGCAGCGGGTGCTGGCAAATGCCGCATGCCTTGCCCGGCATCACTGCTGGTGTAGCTCACACCGTCCACACCCATGGTGACGATCACATCTTGCACGCCGCGCTGCTGCAATTGCTGGCAAGCTGCAGCCATTTCGGCATCGCTATTAATGCGATGAGCGACGGCAGCTTCGAGTTCCCCCAGGTTCAGCAATAACAGGCGCAAGCCGCGCAAGTCTTGCGGCAGGCGTGCCATCTTGGGTTCTGACACAGCCACCATCATCAGCGGCATGGCTTGTTGATGTGCTTCTTGCAATAACAAGCCTATGCTATCCGTGGGTAAATTCAAGTCGGCGATGGTGAAGGCGGCATGGCCGCGCTGTGGCTGGCGGCTGTGCAGATAATCTGGTGTCAGGGCTTCGCAGCATTCCATATGGGCCAGGGCCAGCACCATGTCGCCCTCATCATTGAGCAAGGCAGTATAGCTGCCGCTATGCATGCCAGCAGCTTGCAGGCATGCCTTGATATCGATGCCGACGGCTTGCGCGTGGGCCAGCAGGCTTTGCCCGGCAGCATCGTCACCGACGGCACACAGCAAACGTGTGGGCAAGCCCAGGCGTGCCAGGTTCTCGGCAATATTGCGGGCAACACCACCAAAGGCTTCATGCTGGCTGACAGGGTTGGAGGTGCCCATCTGCACCGGCCCCAGGGTACGCAGCTTGCGGTCTATATTCGCGCCGCCTATGCACACCACAGGGCGCTGGTCGGGCAAGACATAGGCACGGCCCAGCAGGCGCTTATCGCGGATCAGGGCTGCGATATGCCCGGCCACGGCAGAACGCGACAAACCTAGCTGGTCTGCCAGTTCTTGCTGCGAGATAAAGGGCTGGGCAGCAATGAGCTGGTAAAGCTGTTCTTTTTTGGAGGCGTGCTGTGTCATTTTCTTGCTGGACCATATCGATGCTTAAAACAATTGTTTTTAATAATAAACATTTGTTTTTACAGAGTCAATGAAGAATTTACCGCTAGCCTCAGCAAATCAGCTGCTCAGGGGTAAAATTATTTATTAGCCACTAGAAAAGACCCGATATGGAAGACCTCGAAGCCATACTCTTATTCGAAACCCGTCATGGGCAAGTGAATGACTTGCTGGGCGGCTTGATCAGTTTGCGCTCAGCGTACTGGGCTGAGCAATATCATGCAAAGGTTCCCGATGAAGCTGAAATCAAGCGACTTGAAGAGGAGATGTTGTTTTTTTCAGCCCTGCGTAGCCGTGCACTACTCATGTCCATAGAAGAAATAACGCTGGTGATCGAACAATACAGGCCGCAGTTCAAGGAAGAAGACAGGATAAGAAGAGAGTATGAAGCAGCCAGGGGCGGTACATGAGATCGCCCAACTGCGACCTATTGAGCTAGAAGGCAATGAGCAAATTGCCGCAATAAACCTGGCATGACAGGCAGAGACCGCATCCAAACTGCGGAATGGAAGACTGCCGAGCCTGACACCCAATTGCCCCTGATGCCCGCTGACATCACTCCTCTCACGCATAACTTCTTCCCCTCCAGCAATAAGTGATCTGGCTTTGTCGCATCTGTGCACATGCATGGGCAGACAATCTTTAATTATTAATAAATTTACTAATCTTATTTGCAACTTAAGATAAATAAATGTTAATCTTTACTTGGCAGATCAGGCCTCAGTCCAGGATAGCTCTGCTACTTCAATCTATTGCTTTTCTGCATCTTACTGATGTTGGGCGCAGCATAAACCAGACCAAATCCAAATACGAGGGAACCCATGAACAAGCTCAATTGCCACCAGGCCCTGCCTGGTTGTACCGTGAAAACCGCAAGCGGCTTCGCCTTATTGCTGGCAGCCTGCCTGGCACCGCTGGCACAGGCGCAAGTCTTGCCGACAGATGTCAAGCCTACCTGCACGACGTCCACCCCACCCTCCGCCGGTGCACCGCCTGCGCCAGCTTTTGCGCAATGGTTTGAACCGGCAGGTGTGCGCGTTGATGGGCTGGTCAAACCGGCTGACAGCGTCAATTTCCCGGATGCATCTGCCTGCAGCTTTTATCAATGGTCAGAGCAAATGTTTTTATGGCTGGTGTCGCCTACGCCCAAGAACCTGAGTGGTGGCGACCGGATATTTTTGTCTTCGGCTTTTTATGGGGTATCACCAGAAGTCAGTGTTGGCGGCAAACCCACCCGCACTTTCATTCCGCAAGATCAAAAGCATGCGATGAAATTCAGCCCCATGCTGACGCAACTGGGGCCACATAACTTGCCGATTGGTTTTGACAAGAGCGGCAAGTTAGTTGAAGTGCTGCCACCGCCAGCGGGTAACAAAAGACTGCTGCAACTGCAAACCCAGTTGAAGAATGGCAGCCTGGGAGAAAACGCCGTGCAAAGCATCAAGGCCAATGTCAACGGCGGCTTAAAGTATCAGGATGCTGCTGGCAATGATGTCGACGTCACCATAGGCCAGGCTGGCGGCAATGTGCTGATGGCGCAAAATGGCTCGCTGGTGTATTACTCTATCGTCACCAATGATTTGTACGCATACTTTTTCACGCAAAATGCGGCGGCTGATCCTAGCAAACTGCAATACCCCACCACGGCAGAAGAGTTGGCCAAGGTGGCTGACTATGCCAAAAAATCGAAATTCAAGCCTTTGGCTGCACCAGAAGCCCTGGCCATGGAAATCAAGATGTCATGGATAGAAACCACAGGTTTTGATGATGCCACCAAAAAGAAATTCATCACGATCAAGGCTGAGGTGCCCAAAGTTGATACGAACAATATCAAGTCGGCCAATCTGCAAAACAGCCCAACACGCAAGGTGGAATTAGCCCTGGTCGGCATGCACGTGGTTGGCAGTGCCAAGGGTAACCCTGAACTGATCTGGGCGACCTTTGAACATGATCACAATACGCCGAATGCTGAGTACTCTTATTTCGACGTCAATGGCGCAACCAAGACTGTGCCGCAAGATACCAAGGGCAAATGGTTGTTCAGCCAGGATGGTGCAACTGGCCCTTTTGATCAAAGACTGTATGACACTTCCAGCACCACCATCACCTGTCTTGATAAAAGCAATCCCTGCGTCGTCAAACCCAATAACACCCTGCGCTGGAAACCCTGGGGTGCTGCCGCCAACCAGAATCCCCGCCAGGCCGACCCCACTCATCCTGGTCCTGTAATCACGCCACCAGAGTCGAATACCGATATCATTTCCATCAACCAGAGCATCATCTCGCAACTGGCTGACGGCGATGTCCGCAAAAACTATCGCATGATAGGTTCAACCTGGACCACAGGCGGCAGAGCCCCCGACAAGGCAAGCGCAGGCGCCATCAACCAGGTAGGCACCAGCATGCTGGCCAACACCACCATGGAAACCGTGTTCCAGGGTGTCAATGTCGACTGGCTGGGTGATGTCAGCGGCAATCCCAAATACCCCAGCCTGAACTGCTTTGCCTGCCATTCGACGAATACAGTCAACACCAGTCATCTCTGGACTAAATTGACGCCGTTGCCGACTGCGCACTTAAAAGCCAAGAGCAAATAAAGCTTGCAGGCAGCGCCACGGAACATGCAAGTTCCAGTGGTGCTGTTTTCATGTAAAAGCACGCCTGCAAAAAAACAATTGCCCATCTCCCGGGCAATTGTTTTCATTCTCCGCTCGTGAACAACTGAACCATCCCGACTTGAGCCTGCTTCTGACTTCGCGATTGCTTAACTTCTTCCTTCATCTCTTTTCTTCATCTCTTCCCAGGCTCACCCGTCAAACGCGCATACATGTGCATGGTCGCACCCTGCAATTCTGGCGCCAGCTCAGTCAACATATCTGCCCTATCTTCAAGCGCCGCTTCGAAGGCCAGTATCAGTGGGCGTGCATATTTGTCGTAACCAAGCTTGCGCATTTCATCCAGGACGCGTGTAGCAGATGCTGGGATTTTTAATAGCGACGCAAGATATTTTTCTACAAATTCTGTACTGACCAGGAGATCGATATTTGCCGTCAGGCTTTCGAGCGTTTCTTGTACCCCAGCTATCTCCAGGGTGTTAAAGGCTTGTAATCCGGCAGCCTGTGGCTGGCCAGACTGGGAGGCATAGACGTGTTCGGTCGAGGCCACACCAGGAGCATTTTTTTTCTGAACAAACACACTACCCGCACTACTCTCACTACTCTCTTTCAACTTGGTTCGTAAATCATCCTGGTCATACATGGACTCAAAAAACCTGGCCAGTGACATCACGTTTTGCCGTATGCGCCACGTTGCGCGCATTTGCAACCACAAGCGGAACATTTGTTCGGCGATGCGGTATTGGGTGCGGCCATGGGCGGGGGACTTTTCTACCAGGCCCTCATTTTCCAGTATGCTCAACTGGGCAGAGATGCTGGTGGTGGGCAGATCGGTATAATTTGCGATTTCTGCCGCGGTATGGCCAAAGCGCAAACCCAGTTTGGCATCGTGTACGGCCAGGGCATGCATGATGACCTGGGCTTGTTCTGACAAGTCTTCTATACGGGCCTTGTAGTAAGGCGTGGTGATGTCCATCAGGCGTTCAAAGTCTTCTACTGCGCGGCTATTGGGGCCACTACGCAGCAGCTCAAATATCAAGCCGAGTGCGCGTGGATTGCCGCCCGTCAGTTCAAACAGGGCTTCTACACGGGCTGGATTGCTGTGCAGGCGTTCTTTGACTTCTGGCTGGTGTTGCGCATCCGCCAGATGTTCCAGCACGCTGCGTACTTCAACCAGGCTAAGCTTGCCCAGGCGCTTGGGTAAAAAGAAATCATAGAAAGCCTTGTCGTAGTCGATAAAGGCATCAGACAGGCGCACCGAGCCACCGATGACGATGGGGGAGGTACTGGTGGAGAGTGTTTCGCGCAAGGCCCAGTAAGCGGGGGAATGCGGGTCTTTGAGTTTGCGACCAGATTTGTCGATGCGATCAAACACCATGTCGAGATTATCGACCAGCATCACAGGGCGCTTTTGCAGCCTGGCACAAGTGTCTTGCAATAGCTGGAAGCCAGCATCGGCAGCCAGCGTATTTTTGTCAATATGCGCTCGCGCCTGCGCTATGGCTTGCTCAAGTTTTTCTGCTTCATGGTCTTGTTCAAGATGGTCGAGTTCATCAACCAGGGCATCACAGGCTGCCCACCAAAAGTCTGCCAGGTTTTTAACCTGGTATAACTCTTCTGGAAATGACAGGGCGATCAGGTGATCACGCAAGTCCGGGTCACGCCGTATGGCGATGGCCAGGCGTTTTAATAAAGTGGTCTTGCCTGCGCCACGCACGCCCACCAGCAAATAGTGCTGGACACTGCCCACCAGCGGTGCCCGGGCCAGTTCTGCGCGCATGAAAGCAAAGTCGTTCTGGCGCGCCACAAAGCTGGCCAGCAAGGCTTCTTCTGTGAGCCAGTCGGGATTGTAGTGGTGGTTCATCATAGCGAGCTCATTACAGCGTGTTCCTCCTGATCCACCAGCGCCTCAGGGGTTCAAGATGAAAGCGATAACGTTTATTGTCCGAGCTTTCATCTGGCCACCAGTAAGCATCTCTTTGCAGGATGTCGCGCAGATTGATAAAGACTTCTCTTTGTTTTTCCGCACTGTCGTTAGGCATGCGGCCCTGCAAATGGCTCAGCAAATTTTCTGGGCGGGCACCACTGGCATCTTGTGCCGCCAGACCCAGCAAGGCAATCGCATGTGCGGCGTCACTGCTGCTCAATTGTTGCACCAGTCTATGTTCCCAGTGATGAAAATCATTGTCCGACCCTGGCTGCACCATGTCATTGATGGCGGGCTCTATCTGGCTGGCGATATCGACATCAGCATTGCTGCTGACGCGCTGGCGCAGATAGTGAAAGGCTTTTTGCAAATAATAAGGTTGCGCCCATTGCACGGCAGCCACCAGCTTGGCGGCAGAGTCCTGGTCAAGTGCCAGTTGATAGCGGTCTGCCAGTTTGAACAGCATGGCAATCGCCACCTCAGCTGTAAAGGCGGCCAGGTTCTGGTGATTCAGGCTATTGATGGTATCGGCCATGCCATGTTGCTGGACCAGGGTATCGAGCCCGACCGAACCCGATACCAGCCATCTGACTGAATGGGAGTCTGGCAGTGCCCGCACATCATTGCGAAACCAGTCCAGGAAGCGGCGCACCCGCTTGACGCCGGTCGCCGTGTCATTGCGTATCATATTGAAGAGCATGATGGGCAGCTCATCGATATAGATCAGCCAGTGCTGATTGGCTTGCACCAGCAGGCGCAAGACTTCATTGCCGACGGCTATCCAGTCTTCTGCGGCACTCTCAGCCAGGTCGACACTGGCGGTGCCTGCACCGGGGATAGGTATCTTGATGGACTTGATGCGGGCGCTGATGGCATCGAAGGTGGCGATGAAGCCATCTTTGATCTTGCTGCTGAGGGAAGCCATTTCTGGTGCCAGGGCGGTATGTAGTTTTTCGAGGAAAGCCAGCTCGTCCTGGCAGGACGCCACATTGATTTCTATCGCATGCCAGCTTTTTGACCTGACATGCGCCATGACGGCACGACAGATGGATGTCTTGCCTATGCGACGCGGACCCAGCAAGAGTATGTCATCATTGTCAAGAATCTCGGCCAGCCGCACCACTTCTGCACTGCGGCCAAAGAAGTTTTCACCTTCTACCGGTGTTCCTGCAATGTTGTCCATGGAGTTTGCCTTTCATTTGCAATGGGTTTGCAAGTATTTACAAGAACGGATCAAATACTAAGAAAATTTAGTGATAAATAATCTTAGTACTAAAATATCTTAGTGTAAAGGCATATTTTTTAACGCCTTATTGCAATATTCACTGCAATGAGCAAAAAAGCCGCAAACCCTGGCAGGCTTGCGGCTTTTCTTGATCTTCTTTAATCCACTTCTTCACATTCCTCAAACGCATCAACTTGCCGCTGCTGATGAGGGTGAATCGAATGTCGACATTCACTTTGTATTACCGGTATAGCTAATATAAACCTGAAAAATTTTGCCGTATGTTCGTCAGCGTACCGATGCTTCAATTAAATAAGCGCATGCTTTATTTGTATCGCGTATTTGTAATAGCGGTGCATGCAGCATCAGCATCGGTATTGAACTATTTCACTATTCCACTGAAATCAAAAAAGGCTATCCCCATGAAATTATCCATACTCACTTTGGCAATTGCTACTGCACTGGCAACCAGCGCCTGCGATCGCAAACCTGCTCCACCAACTGAAGTCGCCGTGCCTGTTGCAGTGCCAGTGCCGGTTGCAGTCCCAGGCCCAACTGTTGTTGTGGTCCCTGACCCTGCCGCAGCGTCTGCCGCCAGCGCGCCAGCAAGTACTTCAGCAAGTACGCCGGCTTCCACTAGTGATTCCATGCCTCCAGCACAAAAGTAATAAGCACTGATTTTTAAGGCAAGAAAACAGGCAGCCGCGACGTATACCTGCCTGTTCTTTCACTCTAACTCTTTAAAGAAAGTTTATATGATCCAGCTCATCAACCTCATTATCTACCTTGTGGTATTTGGCCTGGTGTGGTGGCTGGTAGGCTTTTTGCCTTTACCTGCGCCGGTGGCACAGGTCGTGCGCGTGCTGTTCATCGTCCTGCTGATTGTGATCGTCCTGGCTGCTTTTGGCATCGTGCCTGGCATACATATGCCGCAGTTACGCTGGTAATTTCTGGTCGCAACACTGGTCGCAATATAGTGGCAAGACTCGCTCCAGCCGAACCAATACTGGGGAATATCAGTGAAAGTCATTGCGGGGAATTTATGACGGCAAATTATTTTTTGCCAGAAAATTTTTCCCGCTGCCATTCAAGCAGCACTGCCACCACAAAAAAACCTAAGCTCACTAGCAGCAACTTGAGCATGATCTCCACATCAAACTGCTTGCTGCGATAAGACGCCGCAGCAGCGATCAAGCCAGCAGCACAAAGTATGCGCATCCCTTGCCGCTTGTAGGCTGCACGGCATAAAGACAGGAATTTGTTGTCTGTGTCGCTACTCATAAAATTGTCGATGCGTTCCGAAAAAAACTCATTTTAACAGCACAGTGGAACAAGGTAGTGCACGTGCTCCCAACTCCTCTGTGATTGTGATCGTGCTGCCAGCTAGTGACAAGCAGATATCGTGAAACCTTAGCCTGCAGCCAACTTGTATATACTGCGCCTTGTTGCGCTTATCTTTGCCAGACTGGCAGGGACGCAAAGACTAAGGATAACAAGATGGGATTTCTCTTACCCTGGGGAAAATTGCCCGGCTGGCTACTTGGCTTGCTACTGGCAATATTCGGTGCCTATCTGCTACTACAGGTCGATGCCGATTCCTGGCAACAGGCATTCAGGGTCTTGATGATATTTGTCGGCTTGCTGAAAGTCATCCAGGGAATATGGAATTTTTTCAATGATAACGCAGCAGACGCGAACCTGAAACGACCCCGTAAGCTGAAAGACTCAGGCGATGGCCCCGACTTCAATAGCTACAATGAAGCACAGCTGACACAAATTCTTGGTCGCATTGATGCCGAACACTATCCCGACAGAGTCAAGATCATACAGACCAGGTTGGCAGAACTTTTACATCAGGATAAAGGCGCAGAACGGCAATAGCTTGCTCAAGGTGAGTGACCATCATCATGCTGCTACAACCTGCAAAGCATGCACAGGCGGTGCCTTCTCAGTGCTCACATTGTCCACACTGGCCACATTCACCAAGGCTGCATCAAACTGATAAGTACTTGCCTCATGCAGCTTCCATGCGCCATCACCGAGCAAGTGCAGCACATGGGTATGGTGCTTCAGTACGGCAGGCCTATGGGCGATACTGATCAGTGTCACGCCGCTTTCACGCAGGCGTGCATACAGGGCTGATTCATTGGCACTGTCCAGCGCGCTGGTTGCTTCATCGAGAATGACAATGCTGGGCGTATGAACCAGGATGCGGGCAAATGCCATGCGCTGCTGCTCGCCCACGGACAATAGCTTCTCCCAATCATGCACCGCAGACAAACCGCCTACACGTTCGGCCAGTTGCGGCAAATACACCTGATCCAGTATCTCCAGTAACTGCTCGTCACTAAGTTCTGAGTCTGCACTAGGGTAGATCAACTGGCTGCGCAGTGAACCCGTCTGCAGATAAGGCTGCTGCGGCAAAAAGAAGAAATTCTCTAGCGGCGGATGATGGATGAGACCACTGCCGGTGTGCCACAATCCGGCAATCGCGCGCAATAGCGAGCTTTTGCCGCAGCCGCTGTCGCCGGTAATGAGCAGCGCCTCGCCTTCTTGCAATGCAAGGCTCAGGTCCTTGATCAGCACACGTTGCGATTGCGGTGGATGCAGTGTCACTGACTCCAGCGCAAACTGATTACCTGGGCGCAGCTGGATGCGTGCGGTCTCGACTTCAGTTGCCGCTTCAGTTGCTGGCTCTGCTGCGGTCTTGGGCAATACCAGGTCGGACAATGCCTGCAGCCGGCCTACACCTGCCACGAAGCGGCTCAGGCTTTCAAAGTTTTCCACGATCACACCCACCGCGCCGAGTACGGCAGAAAATGCCCCTATCGCCTGCGTTGCACGCCCTACTTCCAGCTCACCTGACAAGACTTGCTGGGCAAGTATCGCCACTGGCAACACCAAAGTCAACTGACTGAACGTGCGCTGATAGAGGTTAAGAGAACGCTGTTTCTTGATCAGCTTGTCATAGTTCTGGATGGCCCGGTGCAGCTTGCTGTCTATGTGCGCGCGCTCCTGCGCTTCACCGCGATAGAAGGCGATCGATTCGGCATTTTCACGCACCCGCATCAGGCTGTAACGGAAATCGGCCTCGCGCCGCAGTTGCCAAAAATTCAGGTGTATCAAAGGGTTGCCGAAGGCATACAGCGCAGCACCAGTGCCAATGACGGCGTACACCACCAGTACGCCAACCAGCAAATGAGAAATCGACCATAGCACAGCGCTGAACGCCACCAGCTGCATGGCAGATCCCAAAAAAATCAGCAGGAAGTTGATAGACCTGCCAGTAAAAGTATTAATGTCTTCGCTGATACGCTGGTCAGGGTTGTCGAGGGTGCTGTCGGCACCCAGTGCATAGTATTTACGATCTTTCAGATAGCCGTCGAGAAAGCGCCCGCTGAGCCAGCGTCGCCACTGGTTGGCGAACAAGTCGCGCATGTAATAGTAGAACGCATAAGTAGGCACTGCAAAGAGCAGCACCATCAGACAGGTGCGCACGGATGTCCAAAAGCGGTCGCCCTCTTTTGCTGCCAGTGCCGACGTCATTTCTCCAGCCTGATCATTCATCATGACGGCGAACTTGGTTTCAAACAGCATTAACACGATCAGTAAAACCAGGAGTATCCAGGCTCTCTTCCATTCTTCGCCCAGCCAGTAAGGTTTGGCGACAGCAATGAATTGCCGCCATGCAGAGAGCGACAAGAACGCAGTGCGGCGCCTTTTGGGTGGTGGTGGTACACCATCAGTGTCCACATTGGGGTGCATGTCGCTTGAGATAGTCATGATCAGATTCGGTAGAGTTTTTTTCTTGCGGACAGGTTTTTATTCAGTATGAGATCTGGCGCGATATTGTTCTGTGCGGAAACGGACATAGTCCTGCATGACAAGATGAAAAAACTGGGAAATTGACGATGCCCGGTACCGATCTGTACTATGCGCCTACGCGCGCTGTGAAGCTGGGGCCAGTGCCCGGAAGCCATGAGCCATGAGCCATGAGCCATGATCAAAAAGTAAAGCAATTCACTACAATGGCTACAATGGCTACAATGGCGCTAATGCTGATCTATACCTCCTATGGAAAATACATGAAACGGAATACCTTGATCTTGTCAGGAATTTCTGTACTGCTCCTGTCCTTGCCCCTTGCGGCACAACAAATGCCTGGCTCAATTTTTATCCACAAAGACTGGCAACTGGTGTGTGACAACACCAGAACATGTAGTGCGGCTGGTAATCCTGCAGCAGAAGATGAACTGGGCATCTCTCTGGTATTGACGCGCAAGGCAGGTAAAAATCAGAATGTCACTGGCGATATACAACTGGCCAGGAATGAACATCTGGGCTTGCTTAAAAAATTGCCTGCCCGATTTGCCCTTAACATGCGTGTCAATGGCATCGACGCAGGCAGGCTGACGATCGACCAGAAAAAGAATCTGCAAGCCGACCTGTCTGAGCAGCAAGTCGCCTTGCTCATAAAAAGCCTGGCAAGCGATAGTCAGATAGAGTTTGTGATTGGCGACCTGCGCTGGCATATCTCAGACCAGGGAGCTGCTGCTGTTTTTATAAAAATGGATGAAAGCCAGGGCCGCCTGGGTACCAGAACTGCACTGATCAAAAAAGGGGACAAGGATGAAGATACTGTCTTGCCAGCCCTCCCAATCCCGGTCGTCTATGCTGCATCTGTCAACCTGCCGCAGGCCGGTGACGACAAGTTCATCGCCACATCGTACAAGGCCTTGCACAAAGAGTTATTGAGTACACTGAAGGCTGACAACTATTGCGCAGACATGCAAGAAAGCAGCACGGGAAAAACAAAATTCGCAGTCACACGTCTCTCTGCCGATAAATTACTGATCAATACCAGATGCAGTGCTGGTGCCTACAATACCAGCGACGCTTATTGGGTGGTGAATGAGAAGCCGCCATTTCAGCCTGCCTTGATCACTGTTGCTGCGACTGAATATAAGGATGGCATTATCTCAGCCACACAACTGGGCAGTAGTGTAGGGCATTGCTGGTTTGCTGATCAATGGACATGGGATGGCAAAAAGTTTGTACATACCGCTGCATTTTCCAGCTCTATGTGTAGCCCTGGACCAGGCAGCGACAGAGTGCTGGCGACTTTTGTCAGTGAAGTGCGTCGGGCCGGACGCTAAACAGCGAGGACAGGGCTATTATGTACAATGCCAGCACCATGCCTCTCGTGAAAAAAATCACCCGGCGGCCATGACCGAATTACTCAACATTCACTCTTTCGCGAGGAATGATTTTGATTCACCCAGCATGGTTCTGGTGTTGATTGCTGCATCCCAGCCACCTTGTGCAATTGCCCGGTACTGCACGCCTTTTGCGAGTTGCCCACACCCCAATTTAGTCAGGTCAAAAACCAAATTCAATTCCTTGTGTGGCTCCAGGGTATATCCAACGGTGTGACACTTTGCCAGACAAGGGCAAGAAATGTCATAGGCGAGTAAGCCCCATTTGCTGTTGTCCAGCTGTTCAATAGATACGGTCAAAAATTGAACCGTATTATTTGTTGAGTTTTTCACATTTACCCTGATTATTTCTTTTCCATCAGATAAATTCCTGCTTAGTTTTACATCCAAAGGCATGCCTGCACTAGCAAAAAAAGGGATGGCGATTAATACTGCGAAAACGAATTTTTTCATTTTTCCCTTGCAAAGCAATACGCTATTGCAAACCTTTGATGTATGTTGAGCCAGCGTGCGGGGATACATTCCCTGCTGTAGGCTTGGTGCGCCAGCATACGCTGTGTAGCGCGGCCTCTATCACTATGTACTCCGCTTGAGTAAAGTCACTGACGTATTATTCTCTCATCCTGATATCATCGGGCAACCTGCATAGATCGTCAACATGCTGTAAATGCTGATCTGGCGAAATCGGAGTAACCCAAGTTTTTCAAGTCGGCTGGCTACAGGTAAGGCATTCATGCCCGCAAAAGGCATCCCCCTCCCCTCAATAAGAGGCGAATATGGACATAATGTATTTGCCTTTCTGATCTACTTGTCTAGTTATCCAGCAAGCAAAAGCCCTGACTTTGGATAAGCCGCCAGCAGTTCAGGCCTGCCTGAATGCCATGCTTCATTTGACAAGCCTCAGGGACGGCCCCACAATCAGCGCGCTTTGATATATTTGAAGAGAAATGATGATTTAAATAGCAATTTTTCCTGATAAACCATTCTGGTGCAATGCAGCAAACCCTCACTCTGCAAATACCAGCAAAAGAGACAACAAAGAATAATCAAACCATGGTTGCCAGTCTGCCGCGATTTTGCACAATTTTTGACCAAAAAATCAGATTGCGCTTGACGTTAAACAGGCTCCATAGTTAAATACGAAATCGATTGCGCAAACGATTGCGCAACAACTTTTTACCGAGAATAGCATCATGAAGCCACGCATCACTGTAGTCGGCAGCGTCAATATGGATCTGGTTTTTCGCACGCCGCGCATGCCAGCGGTAGGAGAAACCCTGCATGGCCATGAATTTTGTCAAATTCCGGGTGGCAAAGGAGCCAATCAAGCCGTTGCTGCGGCCCGTCAGGGTGCCCAGGTCAGCTTTATCGGTGCAGTAGGCGACGATGGTTTTGGCAGTTTTTCCCGCGATTGCCTGGCAGCTGAAGGCATGGAGCTGACGCATCTGGCCCGCGTAGCAGGTGTAGCAACAGGCGTAGCTGGTATTCTGGTGGATGACAGTGGCAGCAACAGTATCGTGCTGGCGGCAGGCGCAAATGCCACACTGACAGCGGCACAGGTAGATGCCGCCACAGCCACCATCGCTGGTGCGCAATTGCTGGTTTGCCAGCTTGAAACCCCCTTGGCTACAGTCACCCGCGCGATAGAAATCGCCCGCGCCCAGGGTGTCAAAGTGATTTTGAACCCGGCCCCGGCACAAGACCTGACAGATGCCTTGCTGGCCCAGGTGGATTACCTGATCCTGAATGAAACTGAAGCCTCGCAACTGAGCGGCGTGACCGTCGTAGACCAGGACAGCGCCAAAGCAGCATCGGCACAAATCCTGCAACGCGGCACGGGCACAGTCTTGCTGACCATGGGTGAGCACGGTGCACTGATTACAGATGAGGCTGGCAGCCAGTTCATCCCTGCTGTCAAGGTGGATGTGGTGGACACGACCGCTGCGGGCGACACCTTTGTCGGCGCTTTTGCCGTTGGTATTGCGAATGGCCTGAGCATCATCGATGCCAGCCGCGAAGCGCAATATACAGCAGCACTGACTGTCACCAAGCTGGGTGCACAGACATCCATACCGCAGCGCCAGCAAGTGCTGGATTTCATGGCGGTCAGGAAAGCAGCTTAATCCCCGGCTAATTACCTGAAAACACAGCAGCAGAAAATTGAGCATGGGCGATAAATCACGCCCGGCCCACCAGTAGCGATACTGTTTTTGATAAAATTTCGCCCGCGTGGCTGAAACGAAATGTCTGCACCATGTTAGTCTTGCACAGGCTTTCAAGACTGGCTCTGGTTTTTATACAGACCGGGCTGTGGGCGGCAAAAACATGGTTTTTAAATTTGGGCGCTGCCTGCTCCTCATGAGCACAACAGCACAACGACATCTGATGAAGGAAATTTCATGAAACTCAAGCAAATCTGCCTGTCCCTGGCGACCCTGATGGCTGTCGGCGGCGCGGCCAGTGCTTATGCTGCCGACCTTAAATTTGCAGTGATCTATGATGCAGGCGGCAAGTTTGACAAGTCCTTCAACCAGTCAGCATCGGAAGGCGCAGAGCGTTTCAAGAAAGAAACCAAACTCAACTTTATCGAAGTCCAAGTCGCCAGCGATACCCAGACTGAACAAGTCTTGCGCAACCTGGCCCGCAAGAATGTAGACCTGATCGCCGCGATCGGCTTTGCCCAGGCGCAGGCTGTGCAGAATATTGCCAAGGAATTCCCAAAAACCAAGTTTGTCCTGATCGACGGCGTTGCTACTGGTGACAATGTCAGCTCCGTCTTGTTCAAGGAACAGGAAGGCTCTTACCTGGTGGGCGTAGCAGCGGCGATTGCCAGCAAATCCAAGAAGGTGGGCTTTGTCGGTGGCATGGATATCCCTCTGATACGCAATTTTGCCTGCGGCTATGCACAAGGTGCCAAAGCCACGGAAGCCAAGATTGATGTAGTACAAAACATGGTAGGCACGACTACCGCCGCCTGGAATGATCCATCCAAGGGTGGTGAACTGGCACGCGCTCAGTTTGAACGCGGCGTTGATGTGATTTTTGCAGCAGCCGGTGGCAGTGGCATGGGCACTTTGCAAGCCGTCAAGGAAAAAGGCAAGCTGGGCATAGGCGTGGATTCCAATCAGAACTACATGCACCCGGGCAGCATGCTGACCTCCATGGTCAAACGTGTAGACCAGGCTATCTATGACAGTTTCATGCAGTTGAAAAACGGTAACTGGAAAAACGGCACCCAATACAAGGGCCTGAAAGAAGGCGGCGTTGACTGGGCACTGGACAAGGATAACCGCGCTGTCGTCAGCGCTGACATGGAAAAACGTGTCAATGCAGCCAAGCAGGACATCATCAATGGCAAGATCAAGGTTGTTGATGTCCGTGAAGGCAGTAAGTGCCCGGTCTGATGCTAGGTAGCATTTAACCAAGAGTTAACTATAAAGATTGACGATAAGTCACTATAGGGGCGCAAGTGTCCGCAATGGATACGATGCGCCCTGATTGATGTATAAGCCCTTGCACACCGCCATTTAAAGAAACGCTAAAGTATGCAGCCAGCAGTCGAATTTCAACAGATCTCCAAACGTTTTGGCGCGGTACAGGCCAATCGTGATGTGAGCTTTTCCATTGCGCCGGGTTCCATCCATGGCGTGATCGGTGAAAACGGCGCAGGCAAGTCCACGCTGATGAGCATACTGTATGGCTATTACCGCGCGGACAGCGGCAAGCTGCTCATCAATGGCGCAGAACAGCATATCCGCAACAGCCAGGAAGCCATCAACCTGGGCATAGGCATGGTGCACCAGCATTTCATGCTGGTCGAGAACATGACAGTGCTCGATAACGTCATGCTGGGTACCGAAGGCGGCTTTCGCCTGAAGCCCAAACGCCATGAAGTTGAAGCCAAGCTGCGCGAAATTTGTAAACGCTATTCCCTGGATGTAGATCCACTGGCGACGATACAGGACTTGTCCGTCGGTGTGCAGCAAAGGGTGGAGATTCTCAAGCAGATTTACCGTAGCGCCAACATCCTGATTCTGGATGAGCCTACTGCCGTCTTGACGGTGCAAGAGGCAGCCTCCTTATTTGAAGTGCTGCGCCTGTTCAAGGAACAGGGCAAGACCATCATCCTGATTACCCACAAGCTGCAAGAGATACAAGAGATTACCGACCAGGTCACCGTCATGCGCGGTGGCACTGTCATCGGTTCGGTCGCGACCAAGGACACCACGACGGCACAAATGGCCGAAATGATGGTGGGCCGCCCTATAGTCACCCACTTGCCACGTGCTGCCTATGCGCCGGGCGAGACGGTGCTGGAAGTCAAGGACCTGAACCTGGTGAACTCGCAAAAAGTCAGCCTGTTGAAGAATGTCAGTTTCAATATCCGCGCTGGTGAAATAGTCGCGATTGCGGGTGTCTCTGGCAATGGCCAGAGTGAGTTGCTGGAAATCTTGAGCGGCATGCGCCTGCCCACCAGCGGCAAACTGCAAATGCAGGGCAAGGACTTGCCCTTTGCTGGCCGCAAGGATGCCGATGGTTTGCCAGCGACTTTCCGTGACCTGGGCATAGCCCATGTTCCAGAAGACCGTTTGCGCGATGCCGTCGTCAAGAATTTCTCGGTGATGATGAACAGCTTTCTGGGTTACCAGAAAAAACTCGGCAAGTCCTTTGGTTTGCTGGATTACAAAAGTATTTTGAAGAATTGCACAGACTTGCTGGCCAAGTTTGATGTGCGCCCGGCTGACCCGCATTTGCGTATCGCCCTGCTGTCTGGTGGTAACCAGCAAAAAGTGGTGATGGCGCGCGAGATTGCCGCCAACCCAAAACTGATGCTGGTCGGCCAGCCTACCCGTGGTGTTGACATAGGCACGATAGAAAGCCTGCATACCCGTCTGCTGGCGATGCGTGATGCCGGCATTGCGATTTTGCTGGTATCGGTAGAACTGGAAGAAGTACGCGCCCTGGCTGACCGCATCCTGGTCATCTCTGGTGGTGCGATCACGGGTGAATTGAAGGCAGAAGAATTTGATGCAACCGAGATAGGTTGCCTCATGGGTGGTATACATACTCACTGAAGTGCATAGATATGCATGAAGGTGCATACAGCCCGATTGAGCCGTAACTAGATTATTGCAAGAACAAGCAAATACAGACAAGCACAGACAAGCGACCAAACAAAGATGAATCAAGCCGACCTCCCACGCTGGGCCACCGCATTTGCCCTGCCGCTGTTAAACCTGTTCTCCGCCTTACTGGTCGCGGCGGGTGTGATTTATTTGCTGGGCGAAAGCCCGATAGAATCCCTGAGCATACTCATCAATGCCGCCGTGCTGAACCCTGAAGGTCTGGGTTACACCCTGTTTTATGCTGCGACCTTTATCTTCACTGGTTTGTCGGTGTCGGTGGCCATGCAGGCCGGTTTGTTCAATATCGGTAGTGAAGGCCAGATGTATGTAGGCGGCCTGGGCCTGACCCTGGTCTTGCTGTGGCTGGACTCATCCCTACCGGGCTGGTTGCTGATACCTCTGGCGATGCTGGGTGCTGCTGTATTTGGTGCGGCCTGGGCTTTTTTGCCGGGTTATTTGCAAGCCAAACGCGGCAGCCATGTGGTGGTGACCACCATCATGTTCAACTTCATCGCTGCCAGTCTGATGAATTATGCGATCGTCAGCTTTCTGATCCCCGCGGGCCAGCAAAATACAGCCAGCCGCGTGTTTGCCGATGCATCCTGGTTGCCCAAGCTGAATGGCATCTTGCCTGTGCTGGGTGAAACACCGCTTAACATCAGCTTTGTACTGGCCCTGGTGGCACTGGTGATTTATGGTGTTGTGGTCTGGCGCACGACCTGGGGTTACCAGTTGCGAGCCACTGGCCTGAACCAGCATGCGGCGCATTATGCTGGTATTTCCATCAGCAAGACGATCATCGTGACGATGATGATCTCTGGTGCACTGGCTGGCCTGGCTGCCGTCAATTCTGTCATGGGTTCTACCCACTACCTGAACCTGAACTTCCCTGCCGGTGCCGGTTTTATCGGTATCGCGATTGCCCTGATGGGGCGTCAGCATCCTGTGGGTATTTTGTTGTCGTCGATTTTGTTTGGCGCGCTGATACAGGGTGGTTTTGATCTGTCGCTGGAAAAAGCCAATATTCCGCCAGAGACGTTTATCTTTATCCAGGGTTTGATTATCCTGTTCTGTGGTGCCATGGAAAACCTGTATGCCCCTGCCCTGTCTGCCCTGCTCAAGCGTAAGGAAAAATGATGTTTGATGATTTTCAATTTTCCAGCATCCTGGTATCAACCATACGCAATGCGCCAGTATTGATGTTTGCTGCCATGGCTGGCCTGTTTGCAGAACGCAGCGGCGTGGTTGATCTGGCACTGGAAGGCAAGATGCTGGCCGCCGCCTTTGTCTCTGCTGCCGTAGCTTTTGTGACCAAGAACCCCTGGCTGGGCATCATGGCAGGCGTGGGTATCTCGGTTGCTATCGCCCTGTTGCAAGGTTTTGTCAGCATCACGCAAAAAGGTAACCAGCTCGTCGCCGGTATTGCCCTCAATATTGCACTCAGCGGTTTAACCTTTGTCGTCGCCCAGTATTTTTTCCAGCAAGGTGGCCGCACGCCTGATCTTGGTGACGCACGTCTGTTTGATATCGTGCTGCCTGGTTCTGAAGCCGTTGCCGGTATCCCCTTTATAGGCTGGGTATATACCAAGCTCATCGGTGGTCATAGTGCCCTGGTGTATCTGGCCTTTGCCCTGATCCCTGTCGTACACTGGGTCTTGTACCACACCCGCTTTGGCCTGCGCCTGCGTGCTGTCGGCGAGAACCCGCATGCAGCAGACGCCGCTGGTATCAATGTAGAACGCACCCGCTTCATGGCCATGCTGTGCGCTGGCGTGCTGTGCTCTTTCTCTGGCGCTTATCTGTCCATCGTGCAAAGCGGCTTCTTTTTGCGTGACATGTCAGCCGGTAATGGTTACTTGGCGTTGACAGCGCTGGTATTCGGCAACTGGCGTCCACTGCACACAGCACTTGGTTGCCTGATGTTCGGTTTCTTTGCTGCCCTGCAAGTCCAGATCGAAGGCGTAGTCTTCCCTGGCATAGGCAAGGTACCGGGCTCTTTGATACAAATGATACCTTACGTCGTGACCGTGATCGTTCTGGCAGGCTTGATGGCAAAGTCCGTCGCCCCGAAAGCGATAGGCCAGCCGTTTGTGAAGTCACGTTGATTTATTGAATTAAGACCTTTCAACACAGAGACACAGAGACACAGAGGGGCACAGAGAAAGGCGAGTGAAGAGCAACGAGGGTTGGGCTAATTGTAGGTTGGGCTACGGTTTACCAGCCCAACACTCGGCGTTTCTATAACGTATTCGTTGATTGTAGGCTAAGTGTTGGGCTGATGAAGCGTAGCCCAACCTACGTATTTGCAACCTACATGACTCTCCCGCTTTTCTCTGTGCCCCCTCTGTGTCTCCGTGCCTCTGTGGTGAGCTTTTCGGTCTAAGATTTTAAAACATAATTTCGACCTCCTTGAACCGGGTCAACTGCAACAATTCACATCGCGACTGGGTTCTGCCCAATGGCCAGCCGGTGTAATTTTGGAGAGCATACACATGTCAACAACAGCAAAACATAAAGTCATTTTTGATACGGATCCAGGCGTCGATGATGCAATGGCCTTGTACTTCGCGCTGGCGCATCCTGATATTGATGTGGTTGGTATCACGACTACTTTTGGTAATGTCCATGTTGAGCAAGCCACCATCAATGCGCTGTACCTGACGCGTATTGCTGGCCGCAATATCCCTGTGGCCCAGGGTGTGCCTGTACCTTTCGCCAAAGCGCCTGGCATGCCGCCAGATTTCATCCACGGTGCTGATGGTTTGGGTAACCTGAACAGCCGTATTGAAGTCGGTGGCAAGGCAGAAGTAGAAAGCGCGGCAGAATTCATCGTCAAGATGGCACGCCAGCATCCGGGTGAAATCACCCTGGTCGCCGTTGGCCCATTGGGTAACCTGGGCCTGGCCCTGAAGATGGAACCACAATTGCCAAAACTGCTGAAGCAAGTCGTGCTGATGGCAGGTACGGTTGATGAGCCAGGCAATGTCTCACCAGTGGCAGAAGCCAATGTCTGGAATGATCCTGATGCAGCTGACCTGGTCTTCACCGCAGGCTGGGATTTGACCATGGTAGGTCTGGATGTCACCCATCGCGTGGTCTTGCCTTCGACCTTCTTTGCGCGTCTGGCTGAACAGCATAAACACGTGGCGATGGATACCCTGTCACACGCAGTCAACTTCTATGCCAACTTCTACCAAAGCATACGCCCGGACCTGGGCCATGCCTGCTATGGTCATGACGTGCTGGCATTTGTCTGGCTGGTGGCACCACAGATTTTCGAAACCAGCTCTGGCCGTGTACGCGTTGCCAAAGAAGGTATAGGCAATGGCCAGACCATGATGGCAAAACTGCCCATCCCTTATCCACAGGCAGGTTGGGAAGCCAGCAAACCAGAAACACGTGTTTGCATGAAAGTCGATGCAGAGGCATGTAAACAATTGATCGATACCACCCTGGCATCCAGCTGGCTGCAAGCTCCATTGTCGAAATAAGGAGGCCATCATGTTTATCGAACCAGTTGATTATCGCGCACCCGATGCCGCGAAAAAATTCACTGAAAGTCTGCACCGCACCGGCTTTGGTGTATTGACCAATCACCCGCTGTCGCAAAGTACACTGGAAACCATCTACAAGGAATGGTATGAGTTTTTCCAGACCGATGCGAAGAACAAGTATGATTTCGACCGCGAAAAAATGGATGGCTATTTTTCGCCCAGCATTTCCGAGACTGCCAAGGGCCAGACCAAGCGTGACCTGAAAGAGTTTTATCATATCTACCCTACTGGCCGTTATCCAGCAGAAGTGTCGGATGCTGCGCGCCAGTATTATGACGATGGTGCCAAGCTGGCAGCAGAGTTGTTGCAATGGGTGGAAGATCACTCGCCTGCTGATGTAAAGGCCAGGTATTCCATGCCCCTGTCAGACATGATCACCGACAGCGACCTGACCCTGCTGCGCGTTCTGCATTACCCGCCGCTGCGTGGCGATGAAGAACCAGATGCAGTGCGCGCCGCTGCCCATGGCGACATCAACCTGCTGACACTCTTGCCAGCAGCAACCCAGGCCGGTTTGCAAGTGCAGGGCAAGGATGACGCATGGCATGACGTACCCTGCGACTTTGGCATGCTGATCGTGAACATCGGCGATATGCTCGATGAAGCGTCTGCCGGTTACTACCCATCGACTATCCACCGCGTACTGAACCCGACTGGTGAAGAAGCGAAAAAATCCCGCATCTCTCTGCCACTGTTTTTGCATCCACGTGCAGACGTGGTGTTGTCCGAGCGTCATACTTCTGGCAGTTATCTGCAAGAACGTTTGCGTGAACTGGGTGTGAAGAAGTAAGTTTTTTGTAGCTTGGTTTTACAAGGCCATCTGCAAGTGAAAAGCCCGTAACAGGAAATCTGTTGCGGGCTTTTTTTATCTTGTTATATCCCTTGACCTTCTTTGACGTACTGCTCAATGCACGGGAATATCACCGACAGCAATTAGCCTCCCAGTCGTCATGCCAGACTCAATCTGGCATCCAGTGTCGTTAAGCCGTATTGCTTGCGTGACCGTGCACACAGAAGAGCTGTGATTTTGCAGACTACCTGTGAACAGCCGCATGAGTATGCAAACAACGCCGCTGGATGCCGGATCAAGTCCGGCATGACGGGTTTGCGGGCGTGCAATTTAGTAACGGTGTCAGTATTCGCAGGGAACAAAATACCCTACGCAAACCCCAACATCGCTTTCCCCAGCTCCTCATGCAAAAGCTGGAACACCGCCTTGACGCGGGTAGTCTCACGCAAGTCAGGATGGATCAGCAACCACAGTGCCGCCGCACATTCGGGTATAGGCTCTCCCACCCGCTGCAAGGCATCTGAAGCGTCCCCCAGTATGCAAGGCAAAATCGCCAGCCCCATGCCTTGCAGGCAAGCTTGCTGGACCAGGCCAAAGCTGCTGCTGCGATAACCAACTTCATCCAGTGGCAGAATATCACTAAGCCAGCGCAGGCTGCGGTGACCGCTGTAGGCATCATCGAGTGCTATCCATTCATGCTGACCCAGCGGCAGGTCTGCATGCAAGGCAAGATAAGACTTAGCAGCATAGATACAAAATTCCAGCGGGGCGATGTGCTTGCCTATCAGGTAGTCTGGCGGTGTGGTCGTCGGGCGCACGGCAATGTCAGCATCTCGCTTGGACAGATTGGCAGACTTGTTATCGACTTCCAGCGTCAGCCTGATTTGGGGATAGCGCCGGCGGCACAAGGCCAGTATCGGTGGCAACAGTGTTAACGCCAGGCTGTCGGTGGTGGAGATGCGTACCAGGCCGCTGGGTCGCAAATCTGCCCCCGCCACCCGCAGCATGGCGCTGGTGGCAATCGCATCCAGCTCAGCACCGGCACGCATGAGTTCTTCACCTGCTGCCGTTGCATGGTAGCGGCCGGCATTGCGTTCAAACAGGCGCACACCTGTCTCGGCCTCAAGCTGGTTCAGACGGCGGAATACGGTTGCATGATTCAAGCCCAGTCGACGGGCAGCACCTGCCAGCGAACCAGTCTCGGCTATCCAGGCAACCAGCCGTAAATCATTGAGGTTTTCTACGCTTTGCATTTTCGCAAATAATTATGTCATTGATTGCTAATTGTATTGCATAAATGTAGTGACTACACTGCATACATCAACTACAGAGGAGAACAAGATGAAACGTACAGCTTTAGCAGTCATGACGGGTTTGCTGTTTGCAACAGTTGCACAAGCATCACAAGCCGCAGAACCTATCTGGGATGGCAACAAGGTCGAGATGGTCAGCGAGAAACTGGGCGATGGTGTGTATGCCTACTATGCCAATAACGCCAAAGAACTCAATGCCAAGGGCGGCGCTGCTGCCACCAGTGGCGGCCTGATTGTCGGCAGCAAGGGTGCCTTGTTGATAGAAACCATGCTCAACAAGCGTTTGAATTCACAGGTGATGGCACTGAGCCAAAAGCTGGGCCACAAACCTATTCTGTATGCAGTCAACACCAGTTCACACGGTGACCATGCCTACGGCAATATGTATATGCCCGCCAGCACCAGGATCATCCAGCATGCCCAGACCAGTACTTATATCCACGCGCATCTGGATGATGACAAGGCTTTCATGATCAAGAACTTTGGCACTGGCCGCGGCATAGAAGAAATCAAGGCGCGCACTGGCGATGTATTGGTCGCACCGGGTAGTACCTTGAAACTGGACCTGGGTGGCAAGGTGGTGGAGATCATGGACTTTGGTTTTGCCCAGACCGGCGGCGACTTGTGGGTGTGGGAACCAGAAAGCAAGGTCATGTGGAGTGGCAACCCCATCATCGCTGGCAAACCCGCCCTGCCCTGGTTGCTGGATGGCCATCTGATCGCCACACTGGAAACCTTGCGCCGCGTTGATGCCTTCTTGCCAGCAGATGCCCGCATCGTCCCCGGCCATGGCGTCGCCATAGGCAAGGAAGACTTGAAATGGCAAATCGCTTATCTGGAAACTGTACGCAGCCAGGTACAGACAGCCATCAACCAGGGCTTGAATCTGGAGCAAACCGTGAAGCAGGTCAGCATGCCAGACTATGGGGGTTATGCATTATTTGGCTGGGTACACCCGGGCTTGAATGTGCCTGCTGCTTATAAGGACTTGGGTGGAAAGTAAGTACCTGCTGCCACAATATCAGCTGTAGTTAATGCTTCCCGGTAGGGTGCGCCGTGCGCGCCATGTTTTAAGGATATGAGCAAGCAGCGGCGGTGCAGGCAGCGCACCGCTTATAAAACATATCAAACATCTCAGTAAGCGAAATGGTGCGCACGGCGCACCCTGCCAGGGATACCGGGATTCAGCTCAGGCTGCTTTCTGCGTCGATGTTGTAGCTGGTTTTGCCAGGGTCACGGTATCACCACTAGGTATGCCATCCGATTTCCAGCGTGCAAATTCTGTACGTATGGCTTCCAGGGTTTGCTTGCTGATGTCTGGCAGACTGCCACCCAGAATATCCGAAGCTTCTTTAAAACCTTGTTCCACTGCAGCAGATATCTTGTCGAGCTTGGCGGGATCATCGCCGATGGCGGCCTTGGCAAAACTGAGTATACGCTCTGCGGTTTTTTCTACACTGAACTCACCACCATCAGCTACAGCTGCCTGGGCAGCTTTGATGGCTTCAGGGCTGGCAGAGATTTTTTGCTGGCCACTGGCAACTTTGGAGATGTCCAGGCCCTGCTGCTCAACTAAGGGCTTGATGAGATTGATAATTTCCTGCGCCTTGCGGTCAGACTCTTCCAGCAGAGCTTGCAAATCGGGCGCGGCTGTCTTGTTCAAACGCGGGTCGGTATAAACGACAGCGTTGTCTTTGCCACTATCGAGCGTAACCTTGGCGCTGTCATTCGACGCAGGTTTGCTGCCGTCTTCCACAGTCTGGTCACCAGATTTGGGAGCCTTGGTTTGCGCAGTCTGATAAGTGCGCACATACAGGTCTTGAGAGGATATGTTTATGCTCATAATATTACTCCAGAGTAAATGGAGAAATTTATCCCCATACTACTTTATGGAGCACAAACACGGAAATTTCAATGGTAAAAATAACTTATCTGCTTATTGGCTACTCATTAACTCCTCAACCAAGCCTCAAATCAGTAGCAGTTTTTGCGTTTTTACCTGATGTTGCCGAAAATCATCACTCCAGATAAGCAAGATCGTGCGTATTCCAGCAAAGTCTGGGATATTCATCTTCCTATTCCTGTATGAATACCCAAGAATACACTCCGAGACCAAGGCCAGGACTCATCCATGTCGATGAACTTAATTAAATAACAACAGGAGAAAACGTATGAATTTTGGTGACAAGTTAAAACAAATCCGGACCGAAAAAAATTGGACACAACCACAAATGGCAGAGGTTTTGCAAATAGAGCAATCATATTTATCAAAACTGGAGAATGATAAATGCCTGCCTTCAGCAGAAATGTTTCAAAGTATCTTGCATAAGCTCAGTGTCTCAAGTGCCGAGTTTTTGGCCGACCTGGATAAATCCTTGCTACAAAATGAGTTAAAACTGATACCCGATGTGGCCGCATATTTGAGCCAGTCACAAAAATCGCGTATGAAGATCATCAAGACTTACTTGTTTGCCTCTGCCCTGATTTGCCTGCTGGGCTTAAGTACCATCTATGCAGCAAAGCGTGAGATATTTTTTAGTAATTACGTCTATCTGTATGAATCGCTGGGCGTGATCCAGGATGGCGAGCCAGAGAATATCTACGAAAAATTCCGTACTGTGAACAACATGAAACTCGCTGCCGGCATTGTCACGAGCGAGCAATTAAGCGCAGAAATTTATGAATTTGAAAGCAAGCGCTTACGTCCTGAAAAATTTGAATCAGACAGGGATTTGGGCAACCAGTTTGAGCGCAAGCTGGATAAAGGTCATCGCAAATTTGAACTCAACAATACCCGTGCCAGGCTCAGTGCAGTCGACAGTAATCGCTATCTGGAGTTCTTTGGCGCGATATTGCTCGCCTGTGGCTTGCTGGGCTTTGTCATTGAATGGCGCCTGCGCAAATTGCATCTGGCTTGAAACCAGCTGCTGTGAGGCTGGCAGGACAAGAAAGCACCCTGCCAGCTTCATGATGGCTATGCACGAGAACCATGAGATAGCACCTGGCAAATTACACTAAGCCGCCTCATCGGTGACAACATCAAACATGACACGGTTACGGCCCGCATGTTTGGCCGAATACAGCAATTGATCAGCGCGGGTGCGTACCATGTCGGGGGTGATTTCGCCGCCCTGGTACTCAGTAATACCTATGCTGCTGGTGACAAAGACCTGGGCTAGCGAAGTCTGGATGGGATGTTGTTCAAGGCGCAAACGTAGCCTTTCCATGGCAGCCGATGCCTCTCTGGCATCGGACTCAGGGAAGAGTATGGCAAATTCATCACCACCCAGGCGCGCAGCCTTGTCTATACCGCGTATGTTAGCCTGCATGAGGCTGGCAAAGTGAGTGAGTACTTCATCACCGGCTTGGTGACCATAGATATCATTGACAGTTTTAAAGTGATCGATGTCGAGCAGGGCCAGGGCATAGGGGCGGCCCATGCGGGCGGCGCGCTGATGTTCTTCTGCCAGCATGGGCAAGAAGGCGGCGCGATTGATCAAACCAGTCAGCGCATCCACCTCAGCCGCCTGCTGCCACTCCTGCCTGGCAGCTTCTATTCTCAGCAACTGATAGTTATGCAAGGCTACAGCCAGGATAGTGAACGTGGTCGTGCACACAAAACACACCAGCATGAAATTGGCTTCCACCAGATTACGACTCTGGAAGGGCCCCAGTTGCTGCCCCGTGATGGCGATAATTGCCACCATGCTGACAGCCAGGATCAACGTCACCAGGTTCAGGCTGACATAAAAAGTCAGCAACAGCAGCACTGGCAGGATGAAGTAGATAAAACCGGGCTGACCACGAAATGCCAGGTACAGCAAGACGCCCACGCCCAGACTGGTCAGCACCAGTCTTTGCACTTCAATATGACGCAGTTGCCGATCATTAGTCCATGCCTGGTAAAGCGGATAGATCAGCAGGATACCCAGACTATCTGCTAGCACCAGCATGCGAAAAAAATTGCCTGCTTCATCCCATTGTATGTAGCCACCCACCGCCAGGTTAAGGCTGAGAATGAGGCTGCTGAGCATGGTAGGTATCAAACAGACTTTGATGCCAAAATGTAAAAGATCAGTCGATTTACGCAAACCTTCTGGCAAGGACAAGCGCATCATCAGCATGGCCACCATGCCCGCCAGACCATCAGCGGTAGCAGAAATCAGGGTATATAACACCGGGTTCGCCAGATGGGTATCTGCCATGCCGGGATAATTCGCGCAAAAACTGACAAACATGATCAGCGGCAGGGCCAGCAAGCCATGCCGCATGCACATCACCATGCCTATGCCAGAAGCCAGCCACAAGAGCGTGATATTGCTGGGTTTTAATGCAAACAATTGCATGCCCGTGCGAGCCGCCAGATAGTACAGAGCCATGGCAAACAAAGCCCAGGCCAGTTCTCGCAGTTTCTTCCTGAAACCGGGCTGCGCCTGTCCACCCTGCCCGCCTAAGCCGGGAGCGGAGGATTTAAGCGGATTCACCATATTTGACATGGTTTGATAATACAATGTCGCCTATACCAACGAAAGACGAACATGTTTAACAAAAGTGAACTATTGCAAGCTGCCAATACAGCCCGTGAATCCGCTTATGCGCCCTACTCCAAATTCAAGGTCGGCGCAGCCGTTTTGACCAAGGATGGCAAGACTTTTCATGGCTGTAATGTAGAAAATGCCTCTTATGGTTTGTGCAACTGTGCTGAACGCACTGCCCTGTTTTCTGCCATTGCTGCTGGTTACCGCCCTGGCGATTTTGCCGCCATCGCCGTCACTGGCGATACCGAAGGCCCAATCGCTCCTTGCGGTGCCTGCCGCCAGGTCATCATCGAACTGGGTGGGCCAGAATTGCCAGTGCTGCTGACTAACCTTAAAGGGGATGTCAAGACCACCACCGCAGGCGATCAATTGCCAGATGCGTTTTACCTGAAACCAGAATAAGCTTCCACCATCCCGCACAGCATGACAATATCCTGTGCGGGATTTTCCACCTCTCTATCATCTCCTGCATGAGCAAATCCATACTGATCATCGAAGATGAAGTCAGCATTGCCGACACCCTGGCCTACGCCCTGAAAACCGACGGCTTCATACCACAACACCTGAGCCTGGGCCAGCAAGCACTGGAACTACTGCGCACGACGACCACACCACCTGCCCTGATCGTGCTCGACATAGGTTTGCCTGACATCAGCGGCTTTGATGTCTGCCGCCAGTTGCGCCAGTTCTCGGATACACCCGTGCTGTTTTTGACCGCACGCAATGATGAAATAGACCGCATCGTTGGCCTGGAAATCGGCGCTGACGATTATGTCAGCAAACCCTTTTCACCACGCGAAGTAGTAGCCCGCATACGTGCGATTTTGCGGCGTCAGCAAGGCAAGGTGCAAACCGCGGCAGACATTGCCGCACCCCGTTTTGAATTGAAACCGCAAGAAGCGCGCATCATCGCCTTTGGCCAGACGCTGAACCTGACCCGTTATGAATACCTGCTGCTCAAGACGCTCATGGAGAGCCCCGGTCATTTATTCTCGCGTGCGCAGCTCATGGATATCGTCTGGACCAATGCGCCAGATACCCTGGAGCGTACTGTCGATGCCCACGTCAAATGCCTGCGCGCCAAACTGCGCCAGGCCAGGCTCAGCAGCACAGGCATCGCTGATGATGCCGAAGCAAATGATGAAGGCATCATCACCCACCGCGGCATGGGCTATAGCTGGTCACCGACATGAAGATAGGCCTGCGCATATTGCTGGGTTATTTCTTGATACTGGGCCTGAGTGCCTGGCTGATCCTGAATGTAGTCGTCGAAGAAATCAAGCCCGGCGTGCGCGCCACGCTGGAAGACACCCTCATCGATACGGCCCAAATGCTGGCCACCCTGGTGGCAGACGATGTGGCGACAGGCAAAGTCACTGACAATGATTTGATGAAACGCCTGCAAAACTATGCCCAACGCAGTATCGATGCCAACATCAGCGGCATACGCAAGACCAGTCTTGACTACCGCATCTATATTACCGACATCAAGGGCATCGTCATCTTTGACAGCGATGGCAAAGATGTGGGCCAGGATTACTCACGCTGGAATGACGTCAATCGCACCCTGCAGGGCAAATACGGTGCACGCAGTACCCGCAGCAAGGCCGCAGATGAAGGTAGTAGTGTCATGCATGTGGCCGCACCCATCCTCGATCATGGTCGCATCATCGGTTCATTGACAGTCGCCAAACCCATCGCCACCATCAACCCGTTTATCTGGCGCAGCCAGCGTAAAATACTGCAACGCAGTGCCTGGCTGTGGCTGGGCTCTCTGCTGATAGGCCTGGGATTTTCTTGGTGGCTGAACCGCACTTTGCGCAAACTGCAAACCTATGCCGCCAGCGTAGAAAATGGCGAAAAAACCAGCCTGCCTGAACTCGGCAATAATGAAATCGGCAGCCTCGGCCGCGCCCTCGAGGCCATGCGCGACAAGCTCGAAGGCAAGCAATATGCAGAACAACTCATGCACACCATGGCGCATGAGTTGAAGAGCCCCATCGCCTCGATACAAGGCTCGGCCGAACTCATGCGTGAAGACTTGCCTGCCGCAGACAGGCAGCATTTTTTGAATAACATCCTTGAACAGAATGCCCGCCAGCGGCAATTGATCGACAAATTGCTGGCCCTGGTCAAGCTGGAAAAACAGCAAAGCCTGACCCATGTGCAATTGGTCAACATCCCTCGCCTGCTGGCGCTGGTGGTGGAAGATGCCCAGCCCAGATTGCACGCCAGGTCACTGCAATTGCAGCAAGACATGGACGCAGGCATCAGCAGCATCAGCGGTGATGAATTGCTCTTGCGCCAGGCGCTGGGCAATTTACTCGACAATGCCATCGCCTTTGCCCCTGCTGGCAGCCGCATCAGCATCGCAGCCCACCTCATCAATCAGCCTGATGGCACAGCATCCCTGCAAATCAGCATCAGCGACCAGGGGCCGGGTATCCCCGACTATGCCCTCGATAAAATCTTTGACCGTTTCTACTCCCTGCCACGCCCAGATGCCGCCAAAAGCACAGGACTGGGTTTGCCATTTGTGCGTGAGGTGGCGCTGCTGCATGGGGGGAGTATCAGCGTGGAAAATCAGGCTGATGGCGGCGTGCGGGTTATTTTGAGTCTGGGAGTATAAATAAACGTAGGTTGGGCCGGGCCTCGCTAGGCTGCGGGGTATCAGCCCAACACTGGGCCTCAATAAACGTATACGTTATTTAAACGCCGAGTGTTGGGCTGATGAGGCGTAGCCCAACCTACGATACTAGTGGCATTCGCCAATCAACATCAAACTCTTGAACTGGCTAACGTTTCCAACAACAAAGAAACACCCCACTTCACACAAACCACATCATCCCCGCACATTACTTTTTTACATTACAAGCTTCGCCATTACCGGAGCATGTCATGCAAAGAAGTCTGTTGTTCAAAATCGCCATCGTCGGCTTGCTGGCCATCTTGTTGTTTGTGCCGCTGGGCATGATACAAGCCACTATCTCGGAACGCATACATTACCGCGAAGAGGCAGTACGCAGTATCACGGCGGACTCTGTCAGTGAGCAGCTTATCGTCGGGCCAGTGCTGGTCGTGCCCTATACCGAAACCTGGGAAGATGAGAGCTTTGATGCAACGCTCAATAAAACCGTGCGTCGGCAGTTGTCGGCCAATAGAAAGCACTACATCTACCCGAATGACATGCAGGTCATGGGTAATATCGACACTGACCAGCGTTATCGCGGCATCCATAAAGTACTGGTTTATACCGGTCACCATAAAATAGCAGGTGACTTTATGCTGCCTGAATTGTCCAGCATGATACAGAAAGATAACCCCAAAGCCATCATCACCCTGACAGAAAAGCCTTATATTTCCATGGGCCTTAGCGATACCCGTGGCCTGCAAAATTTCCCCACGCTCAAATGGGGTGAGCAGGCCATAGAATTCAAACAGGGTAGCGGTCTCAGTGCTTTCCAGCGCGGCATCCATGCGAGCCTGGACGACGTTGAGCTGGCGAGCGCAAAACAAGTCAAGTTCAAGATAGACCTGGATGTCGATGGCATAGAAAAACTGAGCTTTGCGCCACTGGCAAAAAACAATCAGGTCAAGCTGTCTTCGAACTGGCAGCATGTGCAATACAGTGGCCGCTTCCTGCCTTCACCCAAGGGCAGGACCAATGATGACAAGGGTGTCAGCGCCACCTGGAATATTTCTTCGCTATCCAGCAATGCACAATTGCAAATGACCAAGCTGGAAAATGCGGGTGCAGCAGTCAACATGCGCGCAGGCAATCCGTCCGAAATAGGTAATCCCGAATCAGCAGCATCACCTATCGATGTCTTCAGTGTATCTTTCATTGAGCCTGTGAATATCTATAGTCAGGCTGACCGCGCCGTCAAATATGGCCTGATGTTCATCGCCCTGACCTTCGCCGCCTTCTTCTTGTTCGAAGTCTTGAAGCAATTGCCTATCCACCCTGTGCAATACACCCTGGTGGGTCTGGCGCTGGTGATTTTCTTCTTGCTGCTGGTCAGCCTGTCAGAAAAAATCAGCTTCGTGCTAGCCTACCTGACGGCCAGCGCAGCCTGTATTTTGCTCATCGGTATCTATCTGGCGAATGTGCTGCATAACTGGAAACGCGGCCTGGGCTTTGCTGGCGCGCTGACGATCTTATACGGCATTTTGTTTGGTTTATTAAGTTCAGAAAACAATGCCATGATGATGGGTAGCCTGCTGCTGTTTGCTGTTTTGTCTGGCATCATGCTGGCGACCCGCAAAGTCGATTGGTACAGCCTGGGCCAGCCTGTCACGGACAGCGCTTACGACCAGGTCTGATAAGTAGATTCAGCTCACGGTATAACCTCCAGAACCTGGCAGGCAGCATATGCAAGGTTCTGGCTTTTTTCTTCATGCATGGTCTATTGTCAGCCCTGCGTTGATCTCTGCCAGGCTGCGCATCAGGGTTTCGGAATAATGCAGGCCAGCGCCGGACGTGACATAGATCAGCCTCAGCAGGATGAAATATTCGCCTACACAAAAACTCGCCACAGCAGGCAATTTGCTCTTGACCTGCTCAATAAAGTCCAGCAATTGCGCCTCTTCTGCTAACCAGTTTGGCAAATTTGAGCCTGTCTGTACGTCTGCTGCATATTCCACCAGGCCTGTACACCATTGCCTGGTCCCGCCATGATTGGCTGGCGTCTCTGCACCTGCCAGATTGATCGTCACCTGTGCATCCAAGCCCCAGCGCTTGAGCGTCTTGCTGTTATTGAAGGTGCGGGATACCGCACCATCAAGTTCCTGCTCATCCGCCGCCAGGGCAAACCTGTCGGCATCAAATTCTTCTCCCCCTACTTCTACATAAAAACGCAATAATTTCATTCTTGCCCCCGTGTTCAGGATGTAAAAATGCGATGTCGTGTATTTTGCTATAGACCTGGTGGCTGGATACACCAGCCAGGCCATTTTATTCTAGTCGCAATTAAATTTTTTGCAATTTTAATCAACAAAGAGTGAGAAGACATGCTAGCCTGGATGCTCAACTGTCAATTTGCCTGACAGGACTGGAAACGCAAATCCTCAGTCTTGATCAGGCTGGCAAACAAGCCATTCAAAGTCATATTGTGATGCGCAATGATGGTACTGGCAGGAAGCAGCTCGGTGTCATTGCAGCTATGAGCATCTTCCACCAGAATGGCCTTGAAACCCAGCTCGCTGGCGGCGCGGCAATTGGTATCGATGCAGTACTGGGTTTTCAGGCCGCAAATGATGAGTTCCTGGATGTCTTGAGCACGCAATTGCTGCAATAAATCTGTCCCCTCAAAACAACTGGGCCTGGTTTTCTCAAATAAAGTGTCCCGCGCCAAATCAATTTCCAGTGAAGGCATGATTTGCCAGTTGGCACTGCCTGCTTCTATGGGTGAGCCTTGCGGGCCTGTGTGGCGCACAGCAAATACCGGCACCCCAGCAGCATGTGCCTTGGCCAGCACAAAATTAACGCTTTCCAGCAATTGTTCGGCTGCATGGATAGTGCGCCCGCCCTGAAACAGGCCCACCTGCATATCAATGACCAGCACGGCAGGGTTTGTATATGATTGTTGTTCCATCTTCATGACTCCTTTTTTTATCGTCAGATTGCCAGCGTGCAGGCAAGAAAAAACCCCGCTCATCGCTGGCGGGGTTTGCTGTATCAGGTAGCTTGCTCACTACCAGTGATGTCTCAATCAAGCATACACCAGCTAACCCCGCTACTACCTGTGGTAGTCGTGGTGGTGAAGCCGGTCGTGGTGATCAATTGAAATTTCATGCGAAGAGTGTAGTTTTTGCAAAAGCAATCGTCAAGCACAGGACATTTATTTTTTCAGGAATTGCGGATAGGTATTGATCTTGGCCTGCAAGCGCTGCGCCAGCCCAATATCCGCGATCAGCAATTCATCATGGATAATTTGCGCTTCATCGCGATAAGCCAGTATTTTTTCATTGCCCCAATAATGCGGCGGGTGATACAGATTGGTGATACGGTCCGCCATCTTGACCATCCAGATCTCTGCAGGTTGTTGCCGTATGCGATTGAGGCTGTCGCGCATCTGCTCGGCCTTGCTGGGCAATGCGGTATTCTTGGACAAGGCTTGCACCCCATCGGCCACGGCATGGCCAAACTCTGCCTTTAATTGCTCATAACTGGCGCTGGTATCTTCTATGGTGTCATGCAAGAGTGCACATTGCACGGCCAGGGCACCATCTGCCGTGGTATTGCCTTGCAAGGCCCAGATCACTTCCATGGCGACGCTGGCAATGTGATTGATATATTCGACCCGCTCACCCTCGACCTTACCACCATAGGTTTGCCCGCTATGCTGGCGCGACGAAAATGCCCAAGCTTTTTCATAGATATCAGGGGTCCAGTTATTCATGTGCATCCTTTTCACACTCGATTACATTTTCCAGTTTCACTGTTGATAGACTTCGTATTGCCTGGTTTGAACCAGAAATTTATCAAAATTTGAGTGAAATCAGTTAAGAACAAGAATGTCATGCCTGCTATCAGGCGCAACATACAGGTAAAGGAAGGGGCTGGTGAGGAGTAAATCAGCCCGGTTTTGATCGCTGCTGCCGGACGTATTTTACTACGTCTTTTTGATTGAAAAATCACAAAGTCACAAAATCCCGCATAAAAATCTAACCCTGTCGCAAAGATATCGCTTGCTGCAAATTTAATCAGGAAATGGGCTAGGCAAACAAAGCTTGGCTCATTAGAATGGCCGACCTTTCCAGACATGGGGCTGAAATTTGGCTGGTTCATATAGAAGCTGTTGCGAGACAACTCATGACTGCCGGTTTGCTTGTGACGAACATCATCAGAAAATCATATCAACAAAGGAGAGGACAGCACATGCATGACTATCGCTATAGCTATCTGAAATGTACCGGTTGTGGTGACACTTTTGATTTTCATATAGGCAAAAATACGGTCACATATACAGCCTGCGAAAGTTACAAAACTGCTTTTTCTGCCGAGCTTTACCATCAATCAGATAATCACTTTGAAACCGCAGACTCTGCGCAAGTGCCACCACTATTACTGTCGCCATGCTGGTGCCTGCATTGTGATTCAGCGACCTTGATAGAACGCATCCCTGATCTTGACGATTACATGAAAGCTGCAGCCTTGCGCAGGCTGCCAGAAGACAAGCGCGACCATCAGATCTGCGATAGATTGCTGGAGCTTGATGAGAGTGATTTTTTATTACACTATCAATGACGTCTGAACCGTAATACGCCAGCAAAATGCTTGCGCTGTGGCCACAGCTCATACCTGCCTATAGACGAGAGCAAGCGTGACACGGGCATTACGCATGAGGCATGCTGGAATAGTCCCATTCATTGTCATATGTCGCCCATAAGCTCCTGCAATTATGGCTGGCGGACTTGCTGTCATTACGATCTTGAGGGGAACCTTGTTGTCGTGGATCTAGTCACGCGCGATGAAAAAAATCAGAAAAGAGCAATACTTTTTTCGGCCCTGGAACGCAATGAATACCAGCAACCCCTGATCAAGGCAGCCTACGCCGTTTTTCTGAATCAAAGCCATCTGGCGATAGATTTACTAAAGCCGCTGGCAGATGCAGCAATACCTGAAGCCATGTGCATGCTGGGCGCAGTGTATCAGGCAGGGGCAGGCATAAACACTGATGCCGAGCTGGCGCTCAACTATTTGCTGCAAGCGCTTGAAGCTGGCAATGGCGTGGCCGCACACAACCTCTTCAATCTTTACCACAAAGGTATTGAGGGTATACCGGCCAACGAAGAAACCTGCCTGTATTACTTAGGCCAGGCGCGACAAATGGGCATGTATCACAGTTGACCAGTACGTCTATCAATTTGAGAAATCGGTTTTAGGGTCATCGTATTGTTGCATCAACACCAGGGAGATTGAACAATGGAAAGCTGCTATAACAGTTATTTGGAATGTACAGGATGCACTTCAAGGTTTCATTTCGAGCATCCGGGACAATCCCATTTTTACACAAACAGCAATACGAATGTACAGGCGTTCTCTAAGGAGAATTATCCCAGGAGTGACATCACAGGCCTGTTCACTTATTGTGACTCAAGCGCCGTATTTGTAAGTACATCAACCTGCTGGTGTCGGCATTGCAAATACGCAAGTCTGGTCGAGTACCTTCCTGATGCTGAGGTATACATCAAGGCGAAGGACTTGCGCAAGCTGCACAGCAGAGAGAAGCAAGACTGGTACTACCGCAATCTGCTCACCAAAGGTGATGAAGAATTTGCATTTCACTCTCAGCAAATGATGGCACGAACAGCTCCTCCAAAGTGTATCCGTTGTGGTTATAGTGATTACGTACTGATAGAAGAAGGCGAAAGAAACACCGGCATCGTGAATGCTTGCTGCGAGAACAGTTCTATAGAATATTATCCTCCACCTAATTTTGGTTCTGCGATTAGCCCGCCAGACATAGATTGCTATCACGCTTTGACAGGCGAGCTGAATTGGCTGCACATACATCAAAGAGCGGTCATTTCCTGCATGACTGATGACCCGTGTAAAGTTGATTTGCGTGCAGCAGCATGCGCTATCGTACGTCATAGGGAAAAGAAGGCCTTTGACATTCTTGAGACACTTTCAAAAGAAAACAGAACCCCTGCCATGACTGCTCTTGGTACTCTTTACTTGTTTGGTATTGGTGTTGAAGCCGATGGCGAACTGGCTATCCACTACCTCAGCAAGGCACTTGAGGCAGGCGACGGTCTGGCTGCAATGAACCTGAGCAGGATGTACTGGGCAGACATGGCGGGCATCAAGGCTGATGAAGAAAAGACCAAGTCTTTCCTGAGCACAGCTAGGAAGATGGGTATATATATTCGTTAGATGTTACTCGTGCCAAACAGCATTGCGTCCATTTTTTTGCCCTATTGCCGCACTGGATAGGCAAAATGAATTAGCACCAAGACGCAAACAGAACCGTGATATCAATGGAGAATACGTCTATGCTCAACTATCTTGGTAGTATTCTTAAATGCACTGGATGCGATCAGCAATTTAATTTTGATGCAGCTAATTGTTACGGTTACTACAGCAATCATTCCAGTAATCTGACTACGTTTTCCGACATTAATAATCCCCTGGATGATGTTACCGGGCTTCGTCATTATTGCGAGGTGGACAGTATCCCTCTGTTAATGTCGCCATGCTGGTGTTTGCACTGCAATACGGCGACATTTATAGAACGCTTACCTGATATTGAGCAGTACATGAAAGCATCAGCCTTGCGACGTCTGCCCCCAAAAAAAGCAAGAAATCATCATATCTATGACAGCCTACTCGAATTGGAAGATACCACCTTTGCTTTACATTATCAGTGGCGACTACAGCGCATTACAGCACCAAAATGTCTGCGCTGCGGTAACAGTGCATATATTGCCATAGACGAAAATAAAAAAGACACTGGCATTACGCATGAGGAATGCTGGAACAGCCCTATCGAATGCGTCTCCTCACCATGGTTTTCTATGGGACACATCCGTACATCTTGTTACTATGCTTTGGACGGAAAGCTGAACTGGCTGCATTTGGATGGCAGTGCCGTCATATCTTGTATGACAGATCATCCATGCCAAGCCGATTTGCGCGAGGCCGCCTATGCGATCATCCGGAAAGATACTGCGCCCGCACTGGACGTTTTGCAGTCCCTTGCCAGGGAGGGTATCTCTGCAGCGATAACAGGTTTGGGCGGGCTTTACCAGACTGGCATGGGTGTAGAGCCAGATGGCAAGCTGGCGCTGCATTATCTAAGCAAAGGGCTGGCAGCAGGAGACGGTATTGCCGCAGTTAATCTGGCCGGGCTATACCGGTTTGGTGCGACCGGTGTCGACAAGAATGAAGAAATTTCATGGTCATATGCACGCATTGCCAGAAAAATGGGGATATTCTTATATTAGGGCGTATTGACATATCTTTTAGCTATAGACCACATAAAAATCTTCGTCAGTTTGCGTGCATGGCTTACTTAAGGCGCGGTGCCTGATCGTCCTCAGGCGTCATGGCGCCGGGATCGATATTCCCAAAGAAAATGGACAAGTCAGCCGTCGGTTTGAAATTCAGCAGGCGCAGCTGTAATTTTGTCGGCGATATGCGCTTGAAGTCCCCCGGGAAGCACAGGGTAATCAATTCCTGTGGATCTTCCTTGTTCAGGTTCAGGGTGAAGTCTTCTATGCCATTTTTCCAGGTATTGCCAGTCTTGAGTATGTAATCCACCACGGTATTGGTGACGCGCACATTGTCCTTGTCGGTAGCATGCAATTTGCGCCAGGAGTCGAGATAGGTTTTATCTGCACAATACGGTTTGACCTGCTTGTCCATGGAACCTGATTCTGAGGGGCCACCAGATCGGAAAGGCGCATAATCATGGTGTACACGAATGATTTTTCCTGCCGGGAATTTCTGCTGCCACTGATAGGCGATGCGCACTGTCCAGCCAGGTACAGGCTCACCCATATCTTTCAGGTAGCCTTTCTTTTGCAATTGCGCCATTTGCTTAGTGCTCAACTGCTTGACCTTGACATTGAAAGGGCTTTCTCGTGGGAAGTAGGCAATCTGTTCGTCGCTCAAGCCTATCTTCCTGAGTTCGCCACTTATGTCCTCAGTACTTTTTGCTGATTCAAATGCCTGTATGATGGTTTTATACCCTACGGTTTTACCATCGACACTGATGGTAAAACCACTAGGTTGCCCGGCGTGACGAGGCGAGGGATCTACCTCATAATCCGGCAAGGGAAAGAATATGGTTTCCGTAATGTCCGCATCTGATTCGTTGAGAAACTCATAGTCGACCGATATTTTTTTCCAACTGACATTGAGCACCTCTTTCTTCATGGCGATAGCTTCAGTTTTTCTGAACACGATACCACCTATACCGAGTGATCCTATGCCATCGTTTGCCATGACATGGAATGAAGAGAGTAAGAGCAAAGGCAGTATCCAGATTTTTTTCATATCATTTTCATTCAATTCAAATTCATAACAAAAACATCAAAGCCGCCACCGCCGTCGGCGGCAAAGCCCCCAGCAGCAAACCCAGCGCGCCTATGGACTCATCATTGAAACCACGCTTCAATAAAGCCACACCTGCAGGATTGGGCGCATTCGCAATCACGGTCAAACCGCCACCGGCAACAGCGCCCGCCACCAGCAAGTATTTGGCTTGTTCACTCAGGCCAGCAATCAGTGAGCCCAGGTAAGTCAGCGCAGCATTATCTGTAATCGCCGTCAGGCTGATCGCAGCAAAAAACAGGGTATGCGGTGCCAGGCCAGAGACGATGGGTTGCAACCACCATTGCTGCATACCGCCCAGCACCACCAGCCCCGCCAGGAAGAAACCTACCAGCAAACCTTCTTTCAAGATCAGGGGGCTTTGATAACGTTCATACGCCTGGGTATAGCCCATGAAAAACAGGAACAGGCCAAGAAAAAATACTGGATGATGCGCGAACAAAACCACGCCCGCCAAAAATGCCAGATGGATGAGGCTGACGATGAGGGGTACAGGCTCAACTATTACCGACTCTGCACTCGCTGCAGCAGCAATATGCTTGCGCAAAACCAGGGTCACGACAGTCGCATTGAACAACACGGCTGCCAGGGCTTTCCAGCCAAAAGTCGCCAGCATGAAAGCGCTATCCCATTGCCAGGCCGCTGCCACCATCAACACCGGCGGTGCGGCGTAAGAAGTCAGCGTACCACCGATAGAGACATTGACGAACAGCACGCCCAGGGCAGCATACTTCAGCCACTCTGGCATACCCTGGCGGAAGATTCTTGGAGCCAGCATCAGGGCAGCCAGGGTCATTGCGGCAGGTTCGGTGATCAGTGAGCCCAGCAGTGGCACCACGGCCAGCCCGAACCAGACCAGGGCGATGGCATCTGGCACAGGCGTCCAGGCAGCCAGGCCCTTGAGCACGCGCCCGACTATCTCCAGCACTGGCCGTGAAGCGGCCACCACCATGACGACGAAGACAAACAAGGGTTCGGTATATTGGCGTGATTCGGCATAGTTCACAGCAGCTTCACCACCCGCAACCAGGGCCATGACCACGATGAGTACAAAGGCCCAGAAACCAAACACGACCTCCACTTCACCGAGCAAATGAAACAGGCCCGCATGGGTCACATTTTTATGTGCCAACACTTCAAAAAACTTGGCGCTGAAAGTGTGCAGCAGGGCCAGACCAAAGGTCACGGCACCTAATGTTTCCATTAAAGTCATTACTGTTTTCTTTCCTCGAATATGGATACATATCTTACACGAGCTTACTCTGACTTACGACAAAAACCGGTGTAAGATGGTTTGCTATTCATCTTCCTGTCGTACGTCTTTTAAGCGCAAGAAAAGACTGTTTTTTGCCTGCTCCATGCCGCCTTATACCCGCTTGATTGCTATTTTCATTTTCATGATTTTTCTGCTCTCCCACGTAAATCTATGCAAAGAACTGGTCGTACATCGCATTGCAGAAAAAAGGAAATGAATCTGAATTTAAAAGAAATTAAAAAGAAATTAGAAAGAAATTAAAAAGAACAATAGCGAGATTAGATTGCCACCAGCAGCAATTTTGAAACAACAATATGCGCTTCAAATATTTATCAATCAGTGTTCTCAGTTGTGATTCAATTTAAATTCAATGCAACTTCAATGAAAACAATAATCAGGCCCAAAAAACCAACTTTCTATGCACAATTTTAGTCTCCCTTGTTCTCTCTTGTTCTTGACCACACTGCTCTCTGCTAATGCCATGGCAGGGTGCAAAGATGATTTACTCAGTGACTTTGCCCGCGAAAAAAATGGTCTCGCCATTATCAGGGTGGAGAAAGTGCATGGCGAACTTGCTTATCGCATGCCATCTGGTGCACAGCAATGGGATGCAAATTTTGGCAAGAGTGACTTCGTGCCGCCAGAAAAGCTGTCCCAACTACTCAGCGATGCAAGCCTGTTGAAAGCCTCGTGCGGCATGCGGGTGGACGGCGGTGTCTTGATGAAACTGCCCGCGGGCGCCTCGATAAAGGTCAGCTCACCTACCCAAAAATCATACATGCCCCAGAAGCTTGCTACAGGCTATGTGTATTACATCATGCAAGGTTTCATGCTGGAGGCCATAGACTTATACCCGGTCGCTGCTAAAGGTATCTCCCCTCCCGCACCAGAGCCACTCAAGAAAAGGCCAGAAGGCAAAGAGGTGCCGGATACCGCTGTATGCCCCGGCAACAAGCTGCCTGACATTACGCAAGCAGCTTATAACAGCCTGGGGGACGGCACCAGGACCTGGTTCAAGGAGCGTTCACCACAAACCCAGTTGGAATACCTGTGCGGACAATGGTTGTCATCTGAAATGATCCGGTTTCCTAACATGGGAGCTGAGGGAGAAAAAGCCAGGGCAGCGATTCTTCATAATTTTAAAGAACTCTTACTCGCCGGACAGGTGCCGCGTGATGAGAAAGGCGATGCGCAATGGCTGAGGGCCGGCAGTGGCCTGCTCAGGGGCAATGACAGCAGGAATGCAGTCTTGCCATTGCAAAAAGAATTTTATGATTTGTTCGAACAAACTGTTTTCCCACATCTGACAGCGCCTATGCCGTATGAGAATGGCTATGCCAATACGGAGTTGCTCAAACACACACAATCCATGCCAGCAGAACTAGGCTTGCGTGTTCTGAAAAAATTCAATGAGCAAGAATTCCTGGCATATCCACATGAAAAACGGGAAAAAAAATCAGGGATACCAGACTGGGCTTCACCAACCGTCGCCCTGGAGTTATTGCAGCACTACCTTGATATCGGCAAAGCCGACCCTGCCATCTTTGATTTCTTGCTGGCACAGGCAGAGCCTGGTGCGATCAATGACGGCACACTCATGAACTATGCCATTGATAGCAAAAACCTGGCAGCAGTGCAGCGTTTGCTCGATAACGGTGCCACCCCTCTTCGTGATGGCGTCTTGTCACGTGCATGGGGCAAGCCAGCTTATACCTTGCTCTTGCCTGCGGCAAAGAAAAGGTATAAAGCCAGGACAATATTGCCACCCACAGAGGCAGACGCAATCCTTGCCATTGTATTGAATACCACAGAGAAGAAAGTGGATTGGCAAGAAGTTGATTTTCTTATCAGCGCAGGTGCCGATATCAATCTTATGTTTGCGCAACAAAAGCCCACTAATATAGGTGTCTTTGCCCATTACTATCCAGAGAAGACGATGGAGCTGATTGCCCGCGGCCTGCGCCTCGACAAGTATTATGAATACTCAAATGGACAGGAGAAAATTTCTGGTGAATTATTGATGCTGTATTTGCGCTTTATTGGCGACACTCCGCACCGCGAAGACCTGATACGCGTCATGCTCAAGAAATACAATAATGCAAACACCTCTGGGGTATGCCACGCTTGTGGTCTGAGCTACCCCCTGGATTATGCAGCAGAATCTGACCGCGCCGACCTGGTCAAGACCTTCATTGAGTTTGGTGCCAATCCCAATAATGTATTGCCGGATGGCTCTTTAAGCTACTGGCAAGCCGTCATCAAAAACAAGCCCGAACTACTGGACCTGATGGCAGCATCAAAATTCAAATTAAATCTGAATGCCAAAGATAAAAATGGCGTAACAGCACTGGCCTGGGCTCATTGTCTGAAAGCCGATGCAGCTGCCGCATGGTTGAGCAAGAATGGTGCGATAGAAGCTGGACGTGAGATTTGTACAAAGCCTAAATAATTTTATTGCAGAAAACCTTGATGCGGTATGGACAATCAGCGCCCACCTAAAGTTGTAGGAGCAGCTTTAGCCGCGAACATTTCACCGTATCACTCATTGTGACTGCATCAGACATTCGCGACTGAAGTCGCTCCTACAGAAGTAAAATTAAGAAAGAGTTTCATCACAGCTTCTTTAAGCTTGCACTGCATGGCATAGCCAGTCCTTGAACTGGCGTGCCTCTTCCTTCAACAAAACGACGGAGGGATACACCAGGTAATAGGCGATACCCGTCTTGACGCTGGCTTTGAAGGGCAGGATCAATTCCCGGTTTTTCAATTCTTCCCTGACCAGGGTTTTTCTGGCCAGGGCCATGCCAAGGCCGCGCCTGGCAGCTTCCAGCGCGCCATTGGAATCGGCAAACACGGGGCCGCTATCCCAGTCCACTTGCTGTGCTGCAGTTGCTTGCAGCCACATGCGCCAATCTTGCCTGTGCTCATCATGCAACAGGGTGAAGGCGCTTAATTCATCGACAGATTTCAACTGCTTGCGGCCTTTCAATAAACGTGGGCTGCAGACTGCCTGCAGGGGATCGTCTATCAGCATTTCTGCTTCCAGCCCAGGATAATTGCCCAGGCCATGCCTGACGGCGAAATCGACATCATCGCTGGCAAAATCTGCCAGGCGGTTAGTCGTGCTGATCCTGACATCAATGGAAGGATGCGCCTGATGAAACTGCGGCAAGCGCGGCATCAGCCATTGCATGGTAAAGCCGGTCGTGCAACTGACGGTGATCCTGGCGGGTCTGCGCTGTTCTTGCAAGCGCCTGGTAGCTTCTTCTATTTGCCGGAAAGCCGTGCGTATGCCCATGAAATAATGCTCCCCTTCCACCGTCAGGGCAATACCACGCTGGTCCTTTTTGAACAAGGCGATCTGCAGGATATCAGCCAGCTTGCCGAGTTGCTGGCTGACCGCGGCCGGTGTCACATGCAATTCTTCCGCCGCATGCTTGACGCTCAGATGGCGGCTGGCGCATTCAAAATATTGCAAGGCTTTCAAGGGTGGAAGGCGGCTCATGATGATGTAGATTTTCTAAACAATGGCAAGAAATAATGAATTGTAGTGAGTATGACCTCAATGATTTAATTCAGGTAATGAGATATTGAAGCAAAAGAATATCTTAAGCATATCCAGAACACAAAATTATTCACTCGCCATCTGCTCAATAGAGGATCACTTGAAAACCACAGACATCCTGAGACTCATCAGCCTCGCTGCAATTTGGGGAGCAAGCTTTTTATTCATGCGCATGATAGTGCCGACGCTGGGTGCCATGCCTACGGCTTTTTTCCGTGTACTTTTCGGCGCTGGCGGCCTGGCGCTGATCTTGTTGCTGATGCGTGTGCGTTGGGATTTCAAGCAAAAACTAGGCGCAGCCATGATGCTGGGCGTGATCAATTCTGGCATCCCTTTTGTCATGTTCAGCCTGGCGGCCAAGGTATTGCCAGCGGGTTACTCAGCCATTTTGAATGCCACCACCCCGCTCATGGGTGTCATCATCGGTGCCCTGTTGTTTGCCGAACGACCCGGCCTCAACAAGATCCTGGGTGTTTTATTAGGCATTGCCGGTGTTGCGGTGCTGACCTCGACCGGACCTGTAGAGTTCAATGCAACATTATTGATCGCTGCGGCAGAATGCATGGTGGCGACGGCTTGCTATGGCCTGGCCAGTTTTTTGACCAAGAAATGGATCTCCGCCAAAGGTGGGCTCGATAGCAAACTGGTCGCTTTTGGCAGCCAGCTGGGGGCTGTCAGCTTGCTGTTGCCATTTTTTTGCTATGGCACGCTAACCCAGCCACCCGCATCCTGGGGCAATAACACGTTGTGGCTGACATTGGCAGCACTGGGCCTGATCTGTACAGCGCTGGCCTATATCCTGTATTTCCGCCTGATTGCTGACATAGGCCCGGTGAAGTCACTGACCGTGACCTTTTTGATCCCGCTCTTTGGCGTCTTGTGGGGCGCCGTATTCCTGCATGAAAGCATCACGCTCGCCCATCTCACAGGCGGCAGCTTGATAGGCCTGGCAGTATGGCTGGTCTTGCGCCCTGAAAAAACAGCGCATGCTGTGAAGTGAAAACAATCTTCACAAGCCCATGTTAATTTAAATATAATTTCTTTATGCTATTATTTGCTGAGCACTATTTCAGTGTGGAAGCAGTCAACGCGCCCCGGCAAAAGGAAATCATGAAATCTATGCACTTGGCAATTCTGCCTTTGTTCTACCTCATGGTGACTGCCCCAGCCCATGCAGAAGTCTTGTGCGCCGACATGGGCACTACCCAAAAAGAAACACTGTGCATGACAGGCGAAGTGGACAAGGCCAACAAGAAACTGGCCAGCTACCTGCAAACCGCCAAATCACGCCTACAAAAGGAAGGCCAAAACAAGATCAATCTGGAGTCTACACAAAAAGCCTGGGAAGACTACCGCTCCGCTCATTGCGGCGATGTCTATACATTTTGGGCGGGTGGCAGCATACGTCACCGCCAGATGGCACAATGCCAGCTAGACCTGACACTCAGCCGCACCCGCGATGTCTGGCAAGCATATCTGACGTTTGCGGACAGTACACCTCCATTACTGCCTGCGCCTTGAGCACCAGGGCGTGACAAGTAAGTTCTCTGAATCGGTTGTACAATTCACTGCTGTTTCATACTACGTTTCACTTCAGCAAGTACGCCCACGAAGAAAACTTACAGGAGAACACCATGCAGCATCGCGAAGACTTTAATAGCCTGGTTGGCAGCACAGAAGACAATACGACGGTCAATCGTCGCAGTTTTATACAGACTGCGGTTGGAGTCGGCTTTGCCGCAGCAGTTGCACCGGTATGCGCGCAAACCATGATCAAGACTGATCGTGCAGGTTTGACAGATGGTGTCGCCAAGCTGACTGTAGCGGGTGCAGAAGTGCCGCTGTATTTTGCCAAACCTGAAGGCAAGAGCAATTTGCCGGTGATCCTGGTAATTTCCGAGATTTTTGGTGTACATGAACATATTGCTGACGTCGCACGCCGTTTTGCCAAACAGGGTTATCTGGCCATCGCGCCTGAACTGTTTGTACGCCAGGGTGACGCCAAAAATGCCGCCAGTGTGGCCGAGCTGATCAAAGAAATCATTTCCAAGGTGCCTGATGCGCAAGTCATGGGCGATCTGGATGCTGCGGTGGCATGGGCAGGTGGCAATGGTGGCGACACCAAGCGCCTGGGTATCACTGGTTTTTGCTGGGGTGGCCGCATTACCTGGCTGTATTCTGCCCACAACCCCACTGTCAAGGCTGGCGTAGCCTGGTATGGCAAGCTGGTGGGCGACGCCACTGCACTGACACCCAGGAACCCTATCGACATTGCTGCTGGCCTGAAAACGCCAGTGCTGGGCTTGTATGGGGCGAAAGACCAGGGCATTCCTGTAGAAACCGTCTCCAGGATGGAAGTCGAACTCAAAAAAGGCAATAGCAAATCAGAATTCAAGGTCTATGAAAACTCTGGCCACGCCTTTAACGCCGATTATCGCCCCAGTTATAATGAAGCCGATGCCAAGGATGGCTGGAACCGCGCCCTGGCCTGGTTCAAGGTCAATGGCGTAGCCTGATTCATTTCCCCAGCCTGCCCCTGACAAATCCGGTGCAAGCCGGATTTACTTTATCTACCAAACTACCTACTCACTTCATTCATTCTCACCCTAGGAAACACAGCATGCACACTTATGACTATGATTTATTCACGATAGGTGCAGGCTCTGGTGGCGTGCGGGCCAGCCGCTTTGCCGCACAGTATGGTGCCCGCGTGGCCGTGGCAGAAGCCGGGCCTTTGGGGGGCACTTGTGTGAATGCCGGTTGCATACCGAAAAAACTGATGTCCTATGCAGCCCATTACCATGAGGATTTTGCCGATGCCGCCGGCTTTGGCTGGAGTATGGGTGAACAGCAGTTTGACTGGGCCACACTGATCGCCAACAAGGACAAGGAAATCGCCAGGCTCAATGGCATCTACGCCCAGATACTGACAAATGCCAAGGTGGATATCATCGCCGGTCATGCCCAGATCATTGATGCACATACTGTCGCCGTCAATGGCAAACACTATCGCGCCAGGCATATCCTGATTGCCACCGGCGGCCACCCTATACGGCCAGAATTGCCAGGCAGTGAACTGGGCATTACTTCAGATGAATTCTTTCACCTGCCTGCCTTGCCACGCCGTGCCGTGGTGCAAGGCGGCGGCTATATCGCCGTAGAGCTGGCATCGATACTCAATGGCCTGGGTTGCCAGGTGACCCTGGTGCAACGCGGCAACCAGATCTTGCGCAGCATGGATGCCGACCTTGGCCATTTCCTGATTGCCGAGATGCGCAAGAAAGGTGTGGAGATTGCCCTTGATACCAAGATAGATTCCATTACCGCCAGCGGCGAGAGCAAGCACGTGACGCTCAGCGATGGCCGCACGCTCGATAGTGATTGCATTCTGTTTGCCACTGGCCGCAAGCCAAATGTCAGAGGCCTGGGTCTGGAGAATGCCGGTGTACTGGTCAGCGAAAATGGCGCCATCATCGTCGATGAACACTTCACCACCAATGTTGACAGCATCTATGCCATAGGCGATGTCATCGACCGCGTGGCATTGACGCCAGTAGCCCTGGCCGAAGGCATGATCGTTGCTGCCAACCTGTTCCAGCATGGCCGCAAGCTGATGTCGTATGAAAACATCGCCACTGCCGTATTCAGCCACCCGAATGTCGCGACGCTAGGCATGACAGAAGCCAGAGCAAGAGAAAAACATGAACACGTAAAAATCTTCAAAAGCGAATTCAAGGCCCTCAAGCACACACTGTCAGGCTCAACCGAACGCTGTCTCATGAAGATGATAGTCGACACCAACACCGACCGTGTACTAGGCATGCACATGGTAGGCGCAGACGCAGGTGAAATCATCCAGGGCTTTGCCGTCGCCATGCAATGCGGCGTGACCAAGGCGCAAGTTGATGCCACCATAGGCGTGCACCCAACAATGGCAGAAGAGTTTGTCACGATGAGGACGGCGGTGGTGTAGTTTGAAGAATCTGTCCGTGCAAAGAAATACTGCCAGGATTTCTTTGCACGTTGAGCAATTCGTACCGTTACGCTGTATCAGTCGCACCTGCACTCGCTATTATCACCAAGATCGGTGCGTTACAACGCACCCTACTGCTAGCCGTACTGAAGTACTGTCTTCGTCGCTACGGTGTTTTGGGGTTTCAGGCAGCATGCTGCCTGCCAGCGTAACGAGCCACCCATGCAAGGGTGGTTTCATAAAAGCCTTAGCCTTGCTGGGACAATTTTGCATAAGTCCTACAATTGCTAATTTTCATCATCGCACCACCCGACAATTTATGCCTCAAATCCATCCACACGTACTATTACTTGCAGAATTTCTTTCTAAAAATCCAGGCTATAGCGATGACACTATCAATGTATATCTCAACTCTGCAGGCTTGAACGATCAAGAGATTTTTGCCATAACAATGTGCGTCCAGGCGGCTTGGGGTCAACGAGCGGTGTCACATACAGGTGCAAAATCAAGTAATGAGTACGTGTTCGCAAATGGTGCTGGTGAGATATTGAGACGTGGCAGTTTTAAGAATGATGCATATTTCAATAGTGCACTGGAATTGTATGATCGCTACTCGCCGTATGAAGGCTGCATTCGATTCGCCAGAGAGTCAGCAGCATATAATACCGTTCAAAATTCAATCGCCAGTGGACACGATGTTTCCACCTCTACACCGCTTCCTCAAATTGCGTTTGTTGATGAATTTACTGCTGAAGGTCTTGTAAAGATCATAGAAAAACTCCGCGTGCAAACATCTGCACCCACCGTTAAAGCCAAGGCTTGGTGGAAGTTTTGGTAAAACATATTTCAACGCCATCATACGTTCAACCAGGTAGGGTGCATTACAACGCACCGGCTGTGATGGCAAACAGGGCAGCAACGATGCAAAATCGGTGCGTTAAAACGCGCCCTACAGGCTAATCGAGTCTACGGACTATAGAGACTGGTAGGCTGCATTTTTTTTGCCATCCAGCCGTTTATGAGCATTAATTTTCCTCATCGTACTTTTCCCACAAATTGGCATGTGCCTTGAAATATTTCAATAAGGCCGTGCGTCGGATATCATCATCGCGATATATATCGTCCACCGATTTATAAGCGCGTTCTGCTGCATCATCGTCATCAGGAGCAAGTCTGCATGACTGTAAAGCAGCACTTAAGGCAGCGGCTTCACTATCGAATCCTAGATACTGGTAAGCAGCGATAACGACTGGCAATTCGTCTTCACCTGCATTGGTGAGCGCTGTCCAGCCATTGACGTCGTAATCATCTTCCAGCCTGAAAATGGCATACGCAAGTTTAAATCCTATAGGTATGGCATTAAAATGCGCGTCTGCCAACTCATAAAAATTTGCGGATAAGTTAGTTAGAAAACCGAAGAACAAGTCATCATCTTCAATAGCCCAAAAATCCAGACGAAAATCGTGGACACCAGGTTCTCTTGAGTAAATTTTACGTACATAGCGCTCCAGATTAATTAAAGAGCGCTCTAGCAAAGGTGGTCGGCAATATGTAAATACAGGATTTTTTCCTTTATATTGTTGACCTGATTTCAGGCATTTTTCACATGCATCATGTGGGTAATTATGCTGCGCTAAATCGCATCTTCACGCTTCATTTCATCGGTCTCTTGCGCTCGCCTAATTTTATCTACGGCAAAGACCTGCGCATTTCATCAACGGGATTTTTTGTATGCATTTTTCTGATAGGCATTGTGGGTACTGCACTACATGAGCGGCTTCAGCGGCGAACTGCCAGCATACTGAATTGCCGTCATCTCCCAAGATCAAGCAGTTAAGTTGCGCAGCCACGGCTGCTCCTACCCAACTTATCTCTGGCTTCGATTCAGCAACATTACCCTGTCGACGATGAGGACAGGATCACACTAATTTATACCCTCCCTTTGCACTCCATTTGGTGGTGGATATAGATCGTCATTTCAACCAGGCTGTTACACCTGCTTACAACATCAGTAAAACCCTATGCCATCAAGCGGCAACTTTACGACACTATTGCAGGTATTTTTTTTAATAATACTGGTCATTAAAAGAAAAACTTGCCCCTGATCATCAAACTGGTGACGATTCACTACTTCGCAGGTATGATCCCTTTGATTTTAATATCGTCCATAGATATTAAGTTTGAATAGTGTCCATCAACATTTTTTGATCTTCGCTAGCATTCTCCTTGCCAATGTAGCTTTTTTTTTGGACCACGTTGATGTGGTTCCGTTTTTATTGAGTTGTTAAAATTTATGAAACAAATACTGCTTGAAAACGTCATTAAGACCTATCGTTTCTATGCTCCCTTATATGATTTCCTATTTGGTCGAGTGCTGGAACCTGGTCGTAAAGAATTACTAAAGACTGTCGCAGAAATCAATCCTGCTCACATACTTGAAGTGGGTGTAGGTACCGGTTTGACGATAGAGCGTTATCCTCATTCTTCTCATTTTGTTGGTGTCGATGTGTCTGCTGCAATGCTAGAAATTGCGCAGGGCAGAGCCGACAAACTCACTGGACGAAACATCCGTCTGGAGAAAATGGATGGTGAACACATGAATTTCCCGGATGGCAGTTTTGACTGTATCGCCGTACCCTATGTGCTATCTGTCACACCGGACACCGACAAGTTTGTCGCAGAAATCCGCAGGGTCTGCCGTAAAGGCGGCACGATATTAATACTGAATCACTTCAGTGGAAGTCGCTTTTGGTGGTTGCTTGAAACACTAGTTCGTTCACTCGCTAACCGTATTGGCTTTCGCTCAGACTTCAGCTATGAAGAACAAATCGCCAGGCATGACTGGGAAGTATTGTCTGTAAAGGAAGTAAACTTACTCGGCCTTTCTAAACTTGTTACGATCAGGAACACTTGAAAATGCTGTTGACCAAAATCGCCAGTCGATTGCTCTGCGATATTTTGCTCTGGCTAGCTGGCCCACTGGTTTTCCTGTATTGCTATATCACGCTGTTTTTCATGCCTGCCACAGCAATTGCACCGCATTTGCATCTGGTTACGCTGGCCTTCTTGTTGTTGATTGCCCTCAGGTTGAGTTTGGTCAGCCTTTTTGGTAACAAAAAAATTGTTCATTTCGGCACCGCTGTTTTATTAAGTGGCATGCTGTCCTCCATGTGGATTTATTACGCCGCAGTTTTAGGGGGCTTGCAATCATGGGGGCATGTCATTTCATGGGAATTAATTACCAGTTATGTGCATCAGTTACCTGCACTGATGTCGGTCCTGGAAATGCCTTTCATACCTGTACTAGTGGCAGCGATCATCGTTTATCTGCTATTCGCAATGGCGGTCTGGTATTACCTGATCAAATTCGACTGGATACATTTGCTTCCACCGGTCTTCAATGCAAAAATGCGTGTTGTGCTTACCGTCTTCACATTTAGTCTGGTATCACTGCAAATTTTCTCCTATTTCAATGATCCACCTGTAAAACTCTCTGAGCCAGTTAGCCGCACACTTTTTCCAGGTTTTGCAGCCATGGCCTTACAGGAAAACAAAATAGATAGACAAAAATCTGAGCAATTAGATCAAGTTGAAATGCTTGCGAGAAAAGAGTATCAGATCAGTGCGAGCGCAAAGCCCAAGAATGTTTTTCTCATCGTCGTCGACGCTTTACGGACCGATAAGATGGGAGTATTTAATTACTCGCGTGAGACTACCCCTTATTTAAGCCAGTTAAAAAAACAAGGGCATGTTAATTTAGTTCAGGATATGCGGGCCGTGTGCACCGAATCCTCATGTGGCTTGCTTGGCATTTCCGCTTCTAAATATGTGCACCAGTTTTCAATGCAACCTATTTCCTTGCAAGAAATATTGAAACTCCACGGTTACAGCATACACATGCTACTTAGCGGCGACCACACCAATTTTTATGGCCTAAAGAAAGTCTATGGCAACATAGATTCTTTTTTTGATGGCTCCATGGCGCAGGGAAGATACCCCAATGATGACGACCTGGTTATAGAGAAGATTGCTCAGTTACCCAATTGGGACAAGAAACCCCTCATGTTGCAAATGCACTTGATGTCCTCTCATGTCATCAGCAAAACTCATCGCAAACAGGTGTTTCAGCCATCATCCAGTTATCTCCTGTCCAAAAATCAGCAACCAGAGAAAGATGGTACAGCGAACCAGGCTGCAATCAATTTTTATGATAACGGCGTACTTGGCACCGACGAGGTCATACAAAGCATTTTGGAGCTACTCAAACGCAAATCTTATCTAGAGGATAGCATTGTTATCATTACCGCTGATCACGGTGAGTTATTGGGAGAACATGGCTTATATACTCACTCCAAGACTCCTTTTGAGCCAGCATTGCGTATTCCTTTCGTCATGGCCACATTTGGCTTTGAAGCTAAACCCTGGTCATCTGCACATCCATCTCCATCTCAGGTCGATATCGCTCCCACCATATTGACCGAGTTGGGAATTAACATACCAAAGACTTGGACTGGCCAAGCCTTACAAGAAGATAGCAAAACCAGCAATACATTTTTCAGACAAGCAGGAGATAAGGGCCTCGTCGACAGCAGTAAATCACCTGTGATTTGGAAATATTGGATGAATATCAATACTGGTAAAGAATACGTGTATCAGCTTGATAAAGATCCACAAGAGTTAAAAAATTTGGCGAGTGAAATCCCATCAGCGCAAAAACGCCTATGGCAACAAACGCTCCGTTCACAATAAAATACCTTTGCCTGGAAAGACCGAGGTTTTCATCGCGAGTTTGACAAGCAAAATTTAGCTTGTCAGGCTCTCAATTTGGACAGTGCCCCTTGAGCCGCCTGCGACAAATTTGCAGAAACCCCCGCAATATGCTTTAATTTGCAACCTGGTTGCAAATTCCCGAGGCTTAAAATTCACTCCACGCTGTTATCCATCCTGTTTGCTACCACGATTGCTGGTGTCCTGAGCATCACTGCTGCTGCCATATTCTCGTTTTCGCTGCTATCCAAAGTGGTAGAGCGCATGGTCAGTTTGTCGGTGGGCATCATGCTGTCCACTTCTTTGCTGCATGCCTTGCCGGAAGCTTTTGAATCCGGCGCTGACCCGCGCACGCTGTTTGCCTGTCTGCTGGGTGGCTTGCTGGCTTTTTTCTTGCTGGAAAAATTCGCTATCCTGCGTCATTCCCACCATCATGAAGGGGATGGGCATCATCATGAGCATGGCCATGATGCGCATGAGGCAGGCAAGGCTGGCTGGATGATACTGGTGGGTGATGGCTTGCATAATTTCACTGATGGTATTTTGATCGCCGCAGCTTTTCTGGCCAACCCCAAGCTGGGTCTGGTAACTGGCCTGGCCATCATCGCCCATGAAATCCCGCAAGAGATAGGTGATTTCATTGTCTTGCTGAATGCTGGCTTCAGCCGCATGCGCGCCTATATGTATAACCTGATCTGCAGCATGATGGGTGTGGTGGGCGGTGTGCTTGGCTATTACACGCTGGAAAGCGCCAGCGGCATGATCCCCTATGTGCTGGTGTTTGCGTCTTCAGGTTTTATCTATATTGCAGTAAGTGACCTGATGCCGCAGATGCAGAGACGGGCGACCTTGAAAGAGACGATACCGCAGATTATTCTGGTGTCACTGGGGGTGGTGCTGGTGTTGTTTGTGACTAGTCACAGGTAATCTTTTACAGTTTGGTCACGCAAGGCTGCACTTCCTAGGTTGGGCCGAGCATTGTAGGTTGGGCTACGGGGTATCAGCCCAACACTCGGCGTTTAAATAACGCATACGTTTATTGAGGCCCAGTGTTGGGCTGGTGAAGCGTAGCCCAACCTACGAGAAACGTAATCCTCCCTGACCTCAACTCAACGCTCCACCGGCCTGCTCGCATCCGCGCACCATTCACTCCAGGATCCCGGATACAGGGCAGCCCCCGGCAAACCCGCCACTTCCAGTGCCAGCAAGTTATGGCAGGCTGTCACGCCTGAACCACATTGCATGATGGCCTGGCTGGCGTCGCCCACGACGGCAGACCATTCCTGTTGCAATTGTTCTACCGGTTTGAAACGACCATCGGCTTGCAGATTGTCTTTGAAGAAGCGATTTTTGGCACCGGGGATATGGCCGCCGACCGGGTCTATGGTTTCATTCTCGCCGCGGAAACGGTCTGCCGCGCGGGCATCCACCAGGGTTTTGGCGGCGCTGCTGATATTTGCCAGCACCTGGCTGACATCGACTGTGCCCACCACAGCTGCCTGCTCGCTGATATTGCCACTGCGTGCCGCAGGCACTTCTGTGCTTACTTGCTGTCCTGCGGCTACCCAGGCTGGCAAGCCACCATCGAGCACGGCGACGGCCTTGTGGCCTACCCAGCGCAGCATCCACCACAGGCGCGCAGCAAACATGCCGCCATGGGCGTCATAGATGATGACCTGACTGTCCTCATTGATGCCCAGGGCTTGCAGAGTGGCGATGAAGTCGGTTTTTTCAGGCAGAGGATGGCGACCACGGAAGACACCATCTGCGCCCACTTTGGCAGCCGACAGGCGCTGGTCGAGGTGGACGAATTGCGCGCCGGGGATGTGGCCCTGGTCATAGGCTGCCTGGCCTGCATTGGTATCCATCAAATCATGGCGGCAATCCAGCACGACCCACTTCTGGTCGGCGATATGCGGGGCCAGCTCGGTTGCACTGATCAATGTGGTGTACATCTTGGTCTCCTGAAAAAAGATGATGATTATTCTGAACTGATGGCATCGCCTGGTATGGGTTTGCGATTGGTTTTGGCATTATAGAATGTTGCGATGAGGCCGCTGCATAAAATCACGGCGATGCCCACCCAGCTTAACCAGGCCAGGCTGACTTTCCAGATCAATACATCCCAGACACTGGAAAACACAATACCCACATATTGCAGGTTGGCTGTGACCAGGGTATTACCAAGACGGTAGGCGCGTGTCATGGCCATTTGCGCACTCGCTGCGGTCACGCCTATTGCCAGCAAGAGCATGGTGCCTCTGCCTGAGAGCTGATGCCAGCTAATCTCGCCTGTCGTGGAAAACACGGTTTTTCCTACCAGCACGCCGATTAAACCAGCGACGGCGCAGGTCAATGAAAAATAAAACACCACGCGATATTCTGGCTCGCCCAGCAAACCCATTTGCCTGACTTGCATATACGCCCAGGCCGCCAGCATGCCCGACATCAGGGCCAGCACACCACCCATGACCTGATCGGTATGTATGCTGGGGCGCAGCAGCAAGACCACACCGACAAAACCCATGAGGATGGCGGCGATGGGTTGCCAGGTGATACGGCGCTGCTTGCTCCACCAGGCACTGGTCAGCAAGATGGCGGCGATCCAGATGGGGGACATGTAATTCAGAGTCACCGCCATCGCCAGCGGCAATTTGCCCAGGGCATAAAACCACAGCCATAGTGAGACCACGCCCACGCCACCACGTACCAGATGATGGTAGGGCATGCGTGTTTTTAAAGTGCCCCTCTGGAACCTGACCAGCGTGGCTATCATCAACATGCCTATGGCACCACGATAGGTGACAATTTCAGCCGTGGAATAATCAACCGATGCCAGCTTGACGCAGACACCCATGATGGAAAACAGAAAGCTGGCAAGCAGCATCCATAAAGACTGCATAAATACTCAACTCCAAAAGATAAGGGAGGCACACGCCTCCCTTAACATCTTGCATTAAACTGCGATTTTTCTTCGATACCATTCATGGAAGTGTTGCATGCCATCTTCCATCGGTGATTGATATGGGCCAACTTCATTGACGCCACGGTCAAACAGGATCTTGCGTCCGGCGTCCATGCGCTGGCCAATTTCATCATCCTCGACACAGGTTTCCATATAGGCCGCACGTTCAGCCGCGATGAAGTCGCGCTCAAACAACACGATTTCTTCAGGATAATAAAACTCAACCACATTGCGGGTCTTGCCAGTGGCTGTTGGCCACAGGGTAGATACCACCAGCACATGCGGATACCATTCAACCATGATGTTCGGGTACAGGGTCAGCCAGATCGCGCCATACTTGGGTGCTTCGCCATTGCGGAACTTCAAGACCTGCTCTTGCCAGCGCTGGTAAGTCGGTGAGCCTGACTTTTGCAAACCCTTGTGCACACCTACGGTTTGCACGCTATAGTCTTCGCCGAATTCCCATTTAAGGTCATCGCAAGAGACAAAGCTGCCCAGGCCAGGATGAAAAGGCTCGACGTGATAATCTTCCAGATAGACTTCAATAAAAGTCTTCCAGTTGTAATCACATTCATGCACTTCGACATGGTCGAGCATATAGTCAGTGAAATCCAGGTCCTGGGTGACACTGAGTTTGGACATGCGCTCCATGACGTTGTAGCCGTTTTGCTCGAACAACAGGCCATTCCAGTTTTGCAGCGGCGTGCGTTGCAAATTCAGGCAAGGTGTGTCGGCAAAATGCGGCGCGCCGATGAGCTCGCCTTTGAGGTCATACGTCCAGCGATGCAGCGGGCAGACAATATTATTGGTATTGCCGCGCCCATTGAACATCAATGCCTGGCGGTGACGACAGACATTCGACATCAGCTCTATGCCCTGTGCGCTACGCACCAGCATGCGGCCCTCGTTTTCGGCAGCAAGCGTGGCAAAGTCGCCGACATTGGGCACCATGAGTTCATGGCCGACATAACGCGGACCAGAATGGAATAAATCTTTGAGTTCGCGCTGTAACAGCGTTTCATCAAAATACACGTAAACCGGAAGTTGCGCGTCAGAACGCGCGAGTGTAGACAAAGAAGCCAGATCGGACATCCCCACCCCCCAAATTAATTTGCACCAACCTAAGAGAGAAAGAATCCACAAAAACCTGTTCCGTAAGGATTTTCAATCCCAACGAAAATTCAAACGATCAAACGACTTGAAGAGGAAATTTTGGACAGAACCGGGGATTATACCTGAACTTTAAAAAATTGCTCTAAAAGCTTAGCTAAATGATATAAAAAGACCAAGCTCATGAGTTGGCGCAGCAATCAAGGCGGCAATTCTTATGGCTACGCCCTCATCAAAGACCTGACATCACTGCCTGCCGAGCTAGTCCTCACTACTGCGCCCTCGCCTCAACTGAACATCACAGTTTGCAGAATTCCTGCAATGCACGCACTTATTTTGCAGAAATCCGACCATGACCAAACGCTATCATTTTGGCCAGATATGAATGCTGGCTATACAAGATAAACCAGATATACAAGACATAGCGGCATGCACCATGACAATAACAGCACGCAAACTACACCATCATGCACGACACCAACATACGTATCCAAGTAGCGACATCCGCTGATGCCGCCACCATCCTGGCGATGACTATACTTTTTCGCAATCATCTGGAACGTATACAGCCAAGCGACCAGCAGTTTGCAGCTTTCATACCGCGTTTGCTGGCCTCACAGGATGCCAGCTTTTTTCTGGCTTATATCGCGGATGAGGCGCTTGGCTATATCTTGCTGCGCTACCGCGATTCGATGTGGGTGAATGGCAAAGAAGCGACGGTGGAAGATCTTTTTGTTGATCCAGCCAAACGCAAGAACGGTATAGGCCGTGCTCTGGTTGCCCATGCACTGGCCCATGCAGAAGCCAGTGGCTGTGTTGCGGCCTGCCTGGACACCAATGAATTCAATCTGGCATCAACCAGGATTTATCGCGACCTGGGTTTCAATGATCATTCACAACGCTGGAATGGCAGGCAAGTGTTTTTTCGCAAAGCATTGACCAGCACTGCGACGCCAGTAATGGCGTCTTGAAAATTAATGCACGGCGAACCTGCTTGTCTTTGCTGCCGGGGTTCGAAGATTTTTTTATTGAAAGATAGTATGCAATATCGATTACTCCTTGCCCTGGCATTTGCCGCATTGTCACTGCCCGCCAGCGCCGAGACCGGAACCAGCATCACACGCACAGGCCCGGACACCAGCATAGTCTCGAATGCGATCTGGGTCGGTGACCACTTGTATTTGTCAGGAGAAATCGCCACGCCAGGCAAGCTCGCCGGCAAGCACGACACAAAACCTGTCATCACTGGCGACACCCGTGCGCAAACCATCAGCACATTGCAGGCCATACAAAGCAGCTTGCGACAACAAGGCCTGGACATGGCTGACGTGGTACAAATGCGGGTCTATCTGGTAGGTGACCCTGCCCTTGGTGGCAAGATGGATTTCGCCGGTTTGAACCAGGCTTACCGCCTGTTCTTTGGCACGACAACGCAAGCCAATAAACCTGTGCGCACGACGGTACAAGTTGCTGCCCTGGCCCTGCCGGAAGCGCTGGTGGAGATAGAAGTGATGGCAGTCAAGTCAGGCAGGCAATGCATACCTGGTCAACTGCCTTGCCATGCTGTCGGACCTTCAGACAACCCCACGACTCCCCCTACAGTCAGTCAGGCAGTCAGCAGGATCATCATGCGCTCGCAAGCAGGGGCTTGTCGTCAACAGGCGCAGCCCGGCTGCCAGCATGTAAAACAGTTTGCAGGCGCTGCAAGGACAAAGCCGATTCTGCTGTAATACGACGACGCAGTACCAGGACATTCAGGATTTTCAGCACCAGGTTAGGCAAGACATAATGCAGATGTCTCTCAAACAAGGTGCCACCGCTGGCGCTTGCTGAAAATTGATAAGTGACCGTCAGGCTGGCACCATTATCGACTTTCGCCCGGCCAGTCCAGCGCCGGGTGTCGTCGCATTCAGTCACGGTCCAGATCAGGTGCCCGGTGCGGCCTCCGGCGCGCACATCCTCTTCAAAGCTGCTGCCAACCTCTGCTATGCCCGCATTACTGGTATACAGCTTCAAGGAAGAAGGATGCCAGTCCGGCCAGTGAGCAGGTGCGCAAGCATAGTCAAATACTTGCTGGATGGGGACTTGTATTTCTATGGCATTGTAGATATGGGTGCTCATGGTATTTTCTTGTCTCCGCTGCAGTTGATGTTGGTTTGGGTTTAACTTCTATCCAGTGCGGCGCGGGTATAGGCTTCGACATTGTCTAGCAGCTTTTCCGTGGCAGTAACGGCTGCCTCGGCATCGCCGCTGGCAATGGCATCGGCCAGGTCGGCGTGAGTGCTCGCAGTGACATGCAGGATATCTTCAAACTGTGACTGTATTTTCCAGAACCGGCGTGACAAGGCATGCATGCGCTGTAACGCAGAAACCAGGAACTCATTACCCGCCACGTCAAACACCAGTTGGTTAAAGCTGCTATCGGTTTCGCTCAGCATGATTTCATCTGCCTTGCTGGCCGCCTCGCGAAACCCCTCTGCCAGCGCACGAAACCGGGCGCGCTCATCTTTACTGGCCTTGCGGGTGGCGATGCGTATCAGGCTGCCTTCCATGGCGCGCCTGGCTTCTATCAAACGCATCTGGCATTGCAGGTCGACTTCACTGACTATCATGCCGCGTCGTGGCAAGACCTTGACAAGCCATTCTTGTGCCAGCCTTTGCAGTGCCTCACGCACAGGCGTGCGGCCCAGGTCGAGGTAATCACAGAGTTCACTTTCAGTAATTGCCTGGCCGGGTTTGAGGTCAAGCGAGACGATGCGTAATTCCAGCAGGCGATAAGCGCGCGCGGCCTGCGACTCATTTTTGATGAGGGGGAAGAGTTTGCTGAATTCTGTTTTATCCATGGTTTGCCGAGGTAAGCGATTTTTACTTCATCAATTATTGCATCACACTTTGTTTAAATCCGCGGGCATCACCGACGGACTGACAGATTCCAGCGGTGCCTGCACATGTGGCACTGGCGGTTCCATACCAAGTTCCTGATAGCGCTTGGCCACTTCAGGTTTCAAGTGTCGCGAACCATAGCCATTGAAGATAGTGCCCAGCAAACTGCGTTGTAAATCCGATGTGCCAAACAGCCAGTCAGCAAAAGGAAAAGTCAGGTTCATATTGTATTCCGTCATCAGGGCCTGGGTATGGTGCACCATATGATTTCGACGCATGGTATTGACCAGTGGCAGATGCCTGATCAGGGCGTTTTCATCGACATGGCAAAGGAAATGCACGGCTTCATACCAGAGATAAAAAGCGATGGCAGTGGCAAATACGATATAGCCCAGATTGCGCCCGCCTAACAATGCACAGAGCAAACCCAGCAAGACACTTTGTACAGCGACCATGACAAAGGCATAGGCGGGGAAAAACACGATACGGTATTCACGCGTGCTGGCCACACGCATTTCTTCATGGGTGAAGTAATGATGATGTTCCCTGGTATGGCGATGCCAGATCAATTGCGACAAGCGGCCCTTGCCGCGCTTGTGCAAGCGGTTTTTATGCACATGCCACTCATTTACATTGGCAAACAGCAAGGTGGCTGGCACACCCAGCCAGGCCCAGCCTGCGCCCTGCGCCTGTACGTGCACCTGCACCAAGGCAATCGCGATCAGGGCAAAGCCCAGCCCGAATACAAACAGCACATGCAAGACACCATGGTAATAAGGGCTGATGGCAGCCTGATATTGAAGGCGGAAAAGTCGCTGTTTGTCATCCATTGTTGACTCCCGGATTGCCATAATTAATGTTGAACAACTGATATATCACCAATTCATCATATACCCTTCTAAAAAATTTGCACAGCATCTGCGCATATATTTTTGTGAACCCAGGTTTTACTCAGCACAGACATGAGGCATCTGTCGCCACCTCGTGTGCCGTTGTCGTACCAGCTGAAGATAGATGGAATGGGAAAAAAATATCGCCAGCATCAGGGCAAGCCATGGCGGCAAGAAGATGCAGGACATGAACAAGCGACGGGCGCAATGCCTGTTGTGACCAGCCTACAATTTTCCCCTGTTAAAAACGCAAGCCTGCACTTTAGTGAATTTCATCTAAAACCAGTTAAACCTTAGTCTTATGCGGGCATTTACAGAGTGCATATAAATGATTTAACTATTTTCTACTGACATCGCATCGTTAGAAATGAACAACACTATTCATTTTCCACGCGATTTTATGTTGCATAGCAACTTGCTAATCAAGCCCGACAAACCTAGCCTGAGCATGCCATATCAAGACCCGCTCACAGAAGCAGGCACGTAGGCACCGCTGCGTTTCATTTCAACGATAACAATGAAAGAGACAAAATGAAAAAACAAATGCTAAAGAGTGTAGTGATCTTGGTCATGACCATGATGGTGTTACCAGCACCGTCCTGGGCTACAGGTTATACGGAGACAAAATATCCTATCGTGCTGGTGCACGGCCTGTTCGGGTTCGACAATATTGGCCCGGTTGATTACTGGTATGGAATTCCCTCGGCCTTGCGCAGTGATGGTGCCAAGGTCTATGTCACCCAGGTTGCAGCTGCCAACAGCACTGAAGTCCGCGGTGAACAATTGCTGACCCAGGTCAAGCAAATCCTGGCCGTGACTGGTGCAAGCAAAGTCAACCTGATAGGTCATAGCCATGGTGGCCCTACCATACGCTATGTAGCTTCGATCAGGCCTGACCTGGTGGCCTCGGCGACTTCAGTAGGTGGTGTCAATCGCGGCTCCAAAGTGGCTGACGTTCTGCTAGGGGTGGCACCGGCTGGTTCTTTGTCGAACACAGTACTGGTCTCGATCAGCAATGGCCTGGCACAAGTCATCAGCTTCTTGTCTGGCAAACCAAAAATGTCACAAGATGCCCTGGCTGCAGCCAATTCGCTGAGTACAGCAGGCTCGCTGAAGTTCAATGCCAAATATCCAGAAGGCATACCAACGACAGCATGTGGTGAGGGTGCCTACACGGCACGTGGCGTGGCGTATTACTCCTGGAGTGGTGCCAAGCCTTACACCAATTTTCTTGACATCATAGACCCTGCACTGGCCCTGACTTCACTGGCATTTTCCGGTGAAAAAAATGATGGCCTGGTGGCTAGTTGCTCTACCCATCTGGGCAAGGTGATACGTGACGATTATGCGATGAACCATCTGGATGAAGTGAATCAGACCATAGGTTTGATCAACATCTTTGAAACCAATCCTGTCACCTTGTATCGTCAACATGCCAATCGTCTGAAAAATCAGGGCTTATAAAAATTGTGTGCAGATACTGTTGTAAAAGCTAAGGCTTTTATTACATTTTCATGACAAGAAGTAGTAAGCTAATGATGCAGGGCGAGTCCGCAGAGTAATAAGTAGTACATCTGAAAAAGGAGCGGTAGTCTATGAGAACAGCCAATCTGGCATTTGCCGGCGCGACGGCCTTAGTCGTCGCGGTTTTTTTTGTGTTGACGTCCCTGAAATCAGAAAACAATAGCGAGCCTATCAAGCTACGCAAGGCAGACCAAAGCTTTGACTTTGTACGCTCGTTTGAAGGCACTACCCATGACGGCAATATCAGCCTCAATGCAGGTGGTGATTTGCAAGTCAGCGCCGAGCTGCGCCTGCTGTTTGACTATTATCTGGCAGCCACTGGCGAAAAAAAATTACCCGAGATACGCGCAGAAATTGAAAGAGTACTGGAGCAAAAACTCCAGGGCACTTCTGCCGTACAAGCCAAGAATTTATTGTCCCGCTACATCCAGTATAGAGAAGCCCTGGTCAGCGTGGAAGCGAATGCCCAAAACATCAGCATGAGTAAAACCACCATGGCCGCAGCCGCGCGCCAGCGCTGGTCTGCCATGCAGCAAACTCGCCAGCGTTTTTTCAGCGAAAAAGAAAACCAGGCCATGTTTGGTTTTGATGATGCCTATGATATCGATGCCCTGAACCGCATGGATGTGGCTGAAAACACCAGCCTCAGTCCCGAGCAAAAACAGGCACAGCTCAAAGCCCTGGACGATGCCTTGCCAGCCGCCTTGAGAGAAGAAAAAAATGCGCCCTACCAGGTCATACGTCTGGAAGAACAGGCAAATGCGCTACGTGCCAATGGCGGCACAGACGCAGACATCTACAATATGCGCGCCACCGCCACCTCACCCGAAGCCGCCAGCAGACTGGCCGAAGTCGACCGCGAAGAAGCCATCTGGAAAGCCCGCATACAGCAATACCTGGAACAAAAAAACAAACTCAATACCGAAATGGCCTTCCACAGCGCGACAGAAAAACAGTCCGCCCTGGAGCAGGTGCGCAAGCAGTATTTCAATGCGGATGAACAGCGCAGGTTGCCTGCGTATGAGTGAGGCTGGCAGTTATTTGGATTCAATAAATTCTAGCCCAAAAGCAGAAAGATGTGATTAGCCAAGAAGCTGCCACCAATCCATTCACGCAAGTGGCATAGCCTGCATAACTGTGTAGGGTGCGCTATGCGCACCGCCTTTATTGCCAACAATCTTAAGAAAGCATCTCAAGAAATACGTGGCTTTATGCACTGCAACGCGCGCATAAAAATGGTGCGCATGGCGCACCCTACCGGACATAAACCACATATCCGTTCTTTATTGTTTAGCTTAAACGGCTATTGCAAAAATTCGAGGGACTCTGCTCAGAAGCTACGATTTCGTAGGTTGGGCTACGGTGTATCAGCCCAACACTGGGCTCTGGATAAACGAACACTTTATTGAACACCAACTATTGGAATAATAAAACCTAGCTTGGCAAGGCTCAACCCAACTCAATGACCGCATGCAAGACATCTCTGATTACAAGTCATTTAAATAATGAGAATCTACACATTATCACGCCTCCGCATACGCTCTCAGTATAGCGCCATCATTACTGTGGGCAGAAATGTGCAGCAATACTGTATGTCTGAGTTCTACAGTAGGATGTTCTACATGGACTTTAGCAAACTCAAAGACTTCTTCCAATGCGTAATCTGCGAACCAGCATGTAGGCAAGAAGTCTTCCTCAGGGTAATCTCCAAAATCAAATTTTTCCATGTGTGCCCAGTCCACTGCATCATCCCACAAGGAACATTCTGGCCCCCAGGCTATCATGTACAAACAGCCAGAATGGACCAGCCATTTGCTAATTTCCCAGCGCCACTCTGATGTGACTTCAGCATCAATCACAACGATGGCAAGGTAGGGAGCAAGTGCTGAAATATCATCAGGAACAGTGTCTGGTTTGAGGTGCAGATAAACAATATTATTTGTCATGATGCGGTTTGCAAGAGATGCCTCAACAGGCAGGCTTTGAAGACCAGCGTGGCGCAGCTTTGCCGACATTGCCATTGCCTATGTCTAAAGTCACTTTTCCCTTGATAGTATCTGCCAACTCAGATCCGCCCCAAGTACATCTTCATTGCGCCAGACCGGATTAACAAATTGCGCAATCACCATTACAGGATCGTTCTTCACAGGCGTGCTCAGGATGCCAGCGTATCCTTGCCACAATTTTTCCCCGTACAGCTTGTAGACTGTCCAGTCCTCACCATCAAGACCACTCTGCTGTTCAATAGCGAGAAATTTTTTCCCTTTTGGCGACATCAATATCGTATGACCTGCCCTGAAAATCTTGCCATCGCTGTGGCGCAAGATGACACCACTGAACAATGCATCTACGTTGCGACCTATCAGATGCACATTTTGTACTGCGTTATAGCCACAGTAAAACCAGTGCGTACCTGCCATAGCTTCATGTGGTGGCTTGTCGATAAACTGTTTCTTGCCTTTTGCAAGCTTCACTTCCAGCATATGCTCATCTGCCCTGCTTACTTGTGCAGGATGTTGTTGCATCAGATTACGCTCGACTTCGGGGTAAAGCATGGCATCCTGGCAGCTCAATTGCTGGCCTGCCGCATGGGAACTCACTACCCAAAAGGCAGCGATAATTAGGCAAGAAAATCTCATATTTAAAAAGTAGAGAACAATCCTGCAATGCGGTCACGCGCTTTTCGATTAAGCAGATGACCCGCGGAGCGTTCTTTAAGATATGTATTGAAAGGATACCGAGTGTGCCATCTTAATCTGTTTCAAACAAGGTGATGCACACTGGAGATGGCAGACGTTAGCGTGAGGGACTTGCAGAAAAAATCAGACGAGACTCATCTCTTCTTCAGCCTCTTGCGTATCCGGTGTATTTTCCAGTGCTTCGGTCAAAGCGCGGTCGACGACGCGGTCGAGTTCGAGTATCTTCGCGCGTTTTTCGCGGAAGGTTTGTTCGAGTTCTTCGGCGGTGACCTGGAAAGTTTTTTCCTTGTCGCCGGTAGTGAAGATATACAGGCTGCGCATGGGGCTGACCCAGGCGAGTTTGACTTTGTTGCTGCCACCGGTTTTCTTGGTGAACTCCAGCCAGACACCGCGCTCAAGTTCAGTGACGGTATCGACGTGTTCATCAGGTGCTGGAGGTGCTTCTGTTTCTGCCTTGGTTTCGGCTTCGGCGCGTTTCGCCAGACGGCGTTCGGCAGCTTGCTGTGCGACTTCGACAGCAATTTCTATCTGACGTTCTGGTGACAGGTCTAGCGGTGCGCGGACGATGGAGGCATGGCATTCTGCCAGGTCAGCAAAGAATTGTACGCGGTCAGCATCTTCCCACTTGATCAGGCTCAGCCATTTATTCAGGCGGGCCAGGATGGCGGGCAAACGGTTCAGTAACTCTTGACGCTGTTGCAGGGATATCTTGGGCTTGACGCTCCAGATCAGATCATCCATGGTCTTGATGGCGTCTTCTACAGCATAGGGTTTTTCTTCCTTGACGCTATAGGCCAGGGTCAATACCTTGGTCCAGCGGGCTTCGAGGAAGGTTTCTACAAAGGCGACTACTTCGCCAGTACCTACGCGCAGTGCCACTTCATGGGTGGCGGCGATATTGGCTTGTTTGACTTTTTCTTTTTTGAGCGCAGTCTTGATCGGCAGTTGCAGTGCTTCAGCCGATGCTTTTTCTTCTTTCTCGATGAAAGATTCAAGATCGTTGACGACTTCATCAAACAGGGCGATTTCCTGGTCAAACTCTTGCTGCACGCGATGCACATTGCGCTGCATGGTTTGGAACAGGGGGTCTTGCTGACCTTTTTTCTGATCCCAGGCCAGGCTGTAACGCGACAGCAACTCTATCATGCGGCGGGCCGGATGATTTTCCTGGAAGAAGAATTCCTTGTCCATCAAGGCAGCCTTGAGGACAGGGATTTGCAGGACCGAGATCAATTCCTTGATCTGGGTAGGAATCGCCTGATTGCGGAAGACGCTGTCAAATACTTGCGACAGCAAATCCAGAGTATTTTTTTCTATACCGGTATTGGCGATATTGGCCATTTCCGGCATTTGCTCGCGCATTTGCGAGAGGCGCAAAACATCTTGTGCGCCAGACATCATTTGCTGCAGCTTGACACTCTTTTGCAAGTCAGCCAGCTTTTGGAACAATTCGGCACGGGGCACGCTTTGCATTTCACCGGCTTGCGCAAAACCTGAGTAAGGTGCGCTGGAAGCAGCGCCGTCTGATGCGCCCCCCATAAAGCCACCCGCATTGCGATGACCTGCGAAACCACCAGGGCCTGCCTGAGCACCGCCAGGATATCCACCAGCCTGGCCGCCTTGACCACCACCGGCAAATTGCCCGCCAGCTTCATTCATGGCACCAGCCTGGGCATTGCCAGACAGGAGATCCCTGAGTTTTTGGGATGCATCGCCAGGCGAAGCATCCTTGCGTTTTTCAGAATTGCGGCTGCGGCGTATGCGGAAAGACTCATGCAAGTCCGGCAAGATACCTTTGGCGATCAGCGCTTCATTGAGCGCATTCAAGATAGGCTCAAGATCAAACAGGATATCTGCGCGCAGCAGCGGCAAGACCAGCTCATGGGTATTGACCTCGGGGTCAAATTCACACCAGGCAGAATAAATCGTGTGCAGGAAAATTTCTGGACGGAAGGGATTTTGTGCAATGCTCAGCGCTTCATGGTCCATCAGATGAGCGAAGCGCATGTTCAGTGCGGCATATTGCTCGGCACTGTCCAGCTCCAGGGTGCGACCAGCGCGGCTCAGGGCCAGCTTTTGGTCCATCTCTTCATAGGTGACCAGGGTCAGTGCGGCATCATTATTGCTCGCCATGACTTTGACACCTTGCAGGAGAGCATCGACTTCCTTGCGGAAAGCGCCTTCAAATCCTGCAGCAGCCAGGTAATAAAAGGCATAGCCATTTTTTTTCAGCAATTGCCCGGCATTAAAGCTCAGGTTAGCTTCACGCGCATCCATGCTTTGCTCGGACAAGGCCAGGAAGGCATTCGCCAGACGAGCAGAAAAAGCATCTATTTGCGATGCCACCATATGATTTGCCAACGGAATCAGGGCGCGCAAGACTGCATCACGAGACTGCATGGCAGTACCGCTAGGCTTGGGCTGATTGATAGGCGTGGACATGGTGGCAATAAATCGGTTTATTTTGCTAAAACAACAAATTCAAGGTAGAACAAGCAGCATCGTCTGCCTCAGGCGGCATTTCCGGCATTTTGTTCAACATAGCTACAAACGTGGTGCAAATCTTATATAAGGGCTACATACAATTGCCGTACTTATAACTTTAAAGCATTTATTTCAGTTTCAGACACTTTGTTGAAATTGCGGCAATCTGCATAAAAATTAGTCAAATCAGATAGGCGTACTATATACCGATAATTTCCACATGGAAATGTTTGAAACGCAATTTCTACAAAATTTAAGTATAGCTTCTGAATAAATCCAAAACAGCAACAGCTTTAGATTAGTGCGCGATCTTGCTTATTAATTTGCTTATTAATTGCTTATCAGGATTGCACTAAACAGTAAATTTCTCGGGATTGCACTAAAATAGCAGGTTGAACTCTGTTTACCTTATTTTTCACGCCGATTTTTACGTTTGGTTTCACTTTTTTTTGTTAACGGCGCGAAACAAACATTTCTTTATGACAAAAAAACAAGCAACTGCAAATCTATCTGTTCCAGCCCATCTGGAAGGCCTGTCCTTTGAAGCCGCCATGGCCGAGCTCAATACCCTGGTCGGCAGCATGGAGGCAGGTGAGCTGCCGCTAGAAGCCTCAGTGAGCGCTTACCAACGCGGCTCAGACCTGGTGAAATATTGTGCAGCCCAGCTGGAAAAAGTAGAGCAACAAGTCAAAGTACTGGAAGCTGGCATGCTCAAGCCTTTTGCTGATTCCGGCAATCAAGGCGCTAACACCGGCAGTGAGGAATGAGCATGAATGAACAATTTGGTAACTGGATGCGACAAACTCAGGCGACTTGTGAAAGCAGCCTGCAACAGTTTTTGCCGGATGAAAATACGGTCCCGCAGCAATTACATGCCGCCATGCGTTATGCCACCCTGGATGGTGGCAAACGGGTGCGCCCCTTATTGGTATATGCAGCAGGGCAATTGTTTGATGCCCCGCCTGCCTTGCTGAGCCGGGCCGCAGCGGCGGTAGAAATGATTCATGCCTATTCATTAGTGCATGACGACATGCCTTGCATGGATGACGATGCCTTGCGCCGTGGCAAACCCACGGTACATGTCAAATATGACGAAGCCACTGCCTTGCTGGTGGGAGATGCCTTGCAAGCCCAGGCGTTTCTGGTATTGTCCGAGGGTAAAGGCGATGCCGTGGCCAAACTGGCGATGTTGCAATTGCTGGCCCGTGCTGCGGGTTCAGTAGGCATGTGCGGTGGCCAGGCCATTGATCTGGCCAGTGTAGGTGTGGCCCTGAACCGTGAACAACTGGAACAAATGCACAGGCTGAAAACCGGTGCCCTGCTGCGCGCTTCTGTATTATTGGGAGCCATGTGTGGTAAAACCCTGTCGGCAGATGAAACTGCTGCGCTGGACAGCTATGCTGCAGCCATAGGTCTGGCTTTTCAGGTGGTCGATGATGTGCTGGATGCAACGGCCGACTCAGCCACGCTGGGCAAGACGGCAGGCAAGGATGCGGCAGATAACAAGCCTACCTTTGTCAGCCTCATGGGCCTGGATGCTTCACGCGCATTGGCAACGCAACTGTGCCATGATGCGCATGCAGCCCTGGATAAATTTGGTGACAAGGCCAGTTTATTGCATGAGCTGGCGGATTTGATCGTACAGCGTCAGGCTTGATGTTATGTTGTAGGGTGCGCATGGCGCACCCTACGGGCCGGGGTAAATAAGACAGTTTAGTAGGGTGCGCCGTGCGCACCGCGGCAGCAGTAAAAAATAGTAAAGCGAAAGATAGATTTGGCAAAGCATTCTGCCAAAGGATAGTAGCCAGACAGAAGTACGCACTAACAGTAATGCAGTGCAGGTATGCGATAGCAGCCCTGGCATTCGGCGGTAGAAGAGGCCGATCACCAGGGACGTTTAGCCAAGTAATGAAAAAGAACAATGACGACTTTATTAAACTCCATTAATTCCCCCGCTGACCTGCGCAGCATGACGCGCAGCCAACTCAAGCCTCTGGCAGATGAGTTGCGTCAGTATGTGATCGACTCTGTTTCCAAGACGGGCGGCCATTTGTCGTCCAACCTGGGCACGGTGGAATTAACTCTCGCCTTGCACTATGTCTTCAATACACCAGAAGACAGGCTGGTATGGGATGTCGGTCATCAGACTTATCCGCACAAAATATTGACGGGCCGCCGTGATCAGATGCATAGCCTACGCCAGTTAAATGGTATTTCCGGTTTCCCGCGTCGCTCTGAAAGTGAATACGATACCTTTGGCACCGCCCATTCATCGACCTCCATCTCTGCCGCGCTGGGCATGGCCCTGGCCGCCCGCACCAAGGGTGAAGACCGTCATGCGGTTGCCATCATCGGTGATGGTTCTATGACCGCAGGCATGGCCTTTGAAGCCTTGAATAATGCTGGCGTACATGATGATATCAATCTGCTGGTGGTATTGAATGACAATGACATGTCGATCTCCCCACCCGTCGGTGCACTGAACCGCTATCTGGCGCGCCTGATGTCAGGCAAATTTTATGCAGCAGCACGCAATGTCGGCAAATCGGTGTTGCCATCACCTGTGCTGGAACTGGCCAAGCGTTTTGAAGAACATGCCAAGGGCATGATAGTACCGGCCACCATGTTTGAAGAATTCGGTTTCAATTACATAGGCCCTATCGATGGCCATGATCTCGATTCCTTGATACCGACGCTGCAAAATATCAAGAACCTCAAAGGCCCGCAATTTTTGCATGTGGTCACCAAAAAAGGCCAGGGTTACAAACTGGCTGAAGCTGATCCGGTTTTGTATCATGGCCCTGGCAAGTTCAACCCGGCAGAGGGTATCAAGCCTGCGGTTGCTCCTGCTAAACAAAGTTATACCCAGGTATTTGGCAACTGGTTGTGTGACATGGCGGCAGCTGACTCCAAACTGGTGGGCATTACACCTGCCATGCGCGAAGGCTCGGGCATGGTGGAATTTGAACAGCGCTTCCCCAAGCGTTATTATGATGTAGGCATTGCTGAACAGCATTCAGTCACCTTTGCCGCTGGTCTGGCTTGCGAAGGTTTGAAACCCGTAGTCGCCATTTACTCGACCTTTTTGCAGCGTGCTTATGATCAATTAATACACGACGTTGCCCTGCAAAACCTGGACGTGACTTTTGCACTCGACCGCGCTGGCCTGGTCGGTGCTGATGGCGCAACGCATGCCGGCAATTATGATCTGGCCTATCTGCGCTGCATCCCGAATATGGTGGTCATGGCAGCATCCGATGAAAATGAGTGCCGCCAGATGTTGAGCACGGCTTATCAATATCCTGGCCCTGCGGCGGTGCGTTACCCGCGTGGTGCCGGCACAGGCGTGCCAACCAGCAAAGACCTGGGCACTATTCCGCTGGGCAAAGGCGAAATCAAACGCCAGGGCAAGCGCATCGCCATACTGGCCTTTGGTTCCCTGGTCCACCCTGCCTTGCAGGCAGCAGAAAAACTCGACGCCACCCTGGCCAATATGCGTTTCGTCAAACCGCTGGATGTGGAGTTGCTCAAATCCCTGGCTACCAGCCATGATGAATTGGTGACGGTGGAAGAAGGCTGCACCATGGGTGGTGCCGGTTCTGCCGTGGCTGAAGCCATGGCTGAAGCTGGCATCAGCAAACCCTTGCTGATACTGGGTTTGCCAGACCGTTTTGTCGATCATGGCGACCCTGGTTTACTGCTGGCGCAATGCGGGCTGGATGCTACCGGGATAGAGAAATCGATACGTGCCCGGTTTGCCTGAGTCTGCGAAAATCCTGAAAACTCAGTTGAGGAATACAAAGTAAGGCGGAGAAAATCTTCACCGTCTTGTAGTGTAAGCACCTGCAATTTGCGCCAGCTCTTGTCACAATGGGGTTGCACAGTCCTAACAGCCAGTTCAGGTGCAGCCATGCTGGCACAACTGGCAAACACTACGCGCGCACCAGATCTGATTATCTGTGATCATCGCTTGCATGATACCGTCACTGGGATGGATGTCATCAATAGCCTGCGCCATGAATTTAACAGCGACATCCCGGCACTCTTGATCACTGGCGACACCTCGCCCGACAAAGTAAAACTGCTCATGGCTACGGGTTTGCCGGTATTACACAAGCCCTTGCAGGATCATGCGCTGCATGCAGCTATTCTTAAGCTTGTACATGCACGAGAGACAAGTCCATATCAGAAAGATGATTAAAACGGCACTGTACGCAGGCATGTTCATTTCTGCACCTGCAATCAAATTGCTTTTTTAAAAAGCTTGGAGTAGTGTGACAGCCTGCGAAGAAAACCGAAACCACTCTCATGTTTACCTGGCTCAAAAAAAAGCTTAACGGCAGTAATGACAAACTCCCGGCAACTGTGCAAACCGGCAACGCGCCCGTCGCCTGGACTCCTGCTCCTGGCACTGTCGCCACCACTGAATACCAAAAGCAAGGGGTGGTCTTTTTTGTAGCGGGTCTGTTGCAAGAGGCTGCTCACTGCTATCGGCAATTGCTGCTCCTGGACGAGCACAATACGGCAGCCCATCAGGCGCTGGGCGATGTCCATAAGGCACAAGGAAATGTGGTTCAAGCAGAATCCTGCTACCGCCGTGCGCTGGAACTGAGCCCGGACGCTGGCATCACCCTGTATAGTCTGGGCTTACTACTCGATCAAAAAAACCAATTTGCCGAAGCAGAGACTTGTTACCGCAAAGCCCTGCAAGCCCAGCCAGATGATGCGAACGTCCATTATCATCTGAGCCTCAACCTGAAATCGCAGTCGCGCTGGCAAGAGTCAGAAAGTAGTTGCCGCAAGGCGCTGGATATCAAGCCAGACTTCAGTGAAGCACATGCCCAACTGGCAGCCTCGCTGCAACAGCAGGGACGCCTGAGCGAAGCGGAAACCAGTTGCCGCCAGGCCCTGCAATTAAACCCTGCTTTGGCATCAGCCCATTTCTGTCTGGGCATGCTGGCGCATCAACATGGCAAATTGACCGATGCCGAGGCGGCATATCGTCAGGCGCTGGCATTGCAAGCTGGTCACCATGGTGCGCTTGATTATCTGGTACTCCTGTTACAAGGCCAGGGACGCCATGCAGAAATAGAAGCTGCTTATCAAACTGCAGCGGCCAAAAATCCTGGCGACGCCACCGCCTTATGCAAGCTGGCATCGATGCAAATGGAATTCGGCAAACTGCAGGAAGCAAAAAGCAATCTGCAAAAAGCCATCAGCATCCAGCCTGACTATGCAGATGCGCATGGCACCATGGGGATATTGCTGATGAGCCAGGGGCAATATGCAGTAGCAGAAGCTTGCTTCAAGCAAGTATTAAAGATACGTCCAGATGATGCCATAGTCTTTGACAATCTTGGTGTGATCGCCTACCAGCAAAAGCGCTTTCCTGATGCCCTGGGCTATTTCAAACGTGCCGCAGATTTGGCACCGGGCATGGTAAATACCCATAATAATCTTGCCAGTGTTTATAAAAGGTTTGGGCGTCTGCAAGAAGCTGCGGACAGTTACCAGCATGTATTGCAGCTGGATGCAAGCAACCCCAAAGCCTATGATAATCTCGCCATGATCTATGCGGACCAAGGACGCCTGGATGAAGCGATTGTCTTATATCGCAAGGCCATGCAGATGGCTCCAGATGCGGCAGAAATTTATTCACATCTCCTGTTTGCCCTGAACTATCATCCAGAACTCAGCAGTGCTGCCATCTATGCTGAGTATGATGCCTATGACAAACGTTTTGCTCAGCCACTGAAGCAAAAATGGCGTACTTTTTCCAACCAGCGCAATCCTCAAAAACGTTTGAAGATAGGCTATGTTTCTCCTGACTTGTTCACCCATCCGGTGCGGCATTTTCTTGAACCACTGCTAGCCCATCATGACAAGCGCGCATTTGAGGTTTATGCCTATTCCTATGCCCAACCAGAATGGGAAGACGCTGTCACCAGGCGTTATCAATCCTATGTAGACCACTGGGTACAAACACTGAATATGTCAGAAGATGCCATGGCAGAGCGTATTCGCGCCGACGGCATTGACATACTGATCGATCTGGCTGGCCATACTGGTAACCACCGCCTGCAAGTATTTGCGCGCAAACCCGCGCCTGTGTCTACCTCGTGGCTGGGTTTTGCCTATACCACAGGTGTCAAGGCCATCGACTATATGTTAATGGATAGCACCTGCCTGCCTGCCGGATGCGAGGCATTTTTTGCAGAGCAGGCATGGCGCCTGGAAACACCAGGTTATGCCTTCCGGCCGTCTGAAAACATGGGCTCAGTCAACTCGCTGCCTGCACTGCAATGTGGCCATATTACCTTTGGCAGCCTGAGCCGCGTCATACGCATTAACGATAAAGTCATCGCGGTATGGGCTGGCATACTGCATAAAGTAGAAGGAGCAAAACTGATTATCGACAGCATCAGTTTTGCTGAAGCGAGCATGCAAGAAGCCATTATCGCCAAATTTGAAGCCCATGGCATTTCACGTTCACGACTGGAAATAGGTTTTCATAGTCCTCCCTGGGATGTCATGCGCAAGATAGACATCCACCTGGATTGCTTCCCACACAATTCTGGCACTACCCTATTCGAATCCCTGTACATGGGCACTCCCTATATTACGCTGGCGAGCCGCCCCAGCATGGGCTTGCTGGGCAGCTCCATACTGGAAGGCGCAGGTCATCCTGAATGGATCGCCAGATCAGAGCAGGAATACATAGACAAAGCAGCGGCACTCGCCAGTGACCTCTCACATCTAGCACAAGTACGTCGCGACTTGCGGGAGCAGACTCAGGCCAGTGCATTAATGGATGAGAAAGGCTTTACAGCTAAAGTTGAAGCCGCCTATCGTAGCATGTGGGCTCGCTGGTGCGAGCAAAATCCATCTTGATGCAGAACAGATGAGCGCAAGGCCTCACTGCTTTACGCTGCGTTTTTGTTACCCTGCCCCGCTGATGCACGCTCGCTACAGAGCGTAGACAGGTTCTCAGCACCCTGCCTTAAGAATATTGGTATAAATTTATGTTTAAATGGCTAAAAAAGCAATTCACCTCTGAGCAAGTCAGTCAAGTGGTTCAGTCCGAGGAAGTTCCTGGCGATATCCCTGTCACACCGGCTGCAGCAAGTGCGACCAGCAATGGGGCGGACCATGCAATTGTCGATATTCAACCCTACCTGCAACAAGCTGCCGCCTTTTTTCAAGAGGGTAAACTGGATGAGGCAAAGAGCTGCTATCAACAGGTTCTGGCGCTGAATCCACGTGACGCGCCCACCCATAACAAGCTGGGCGATATTTATTATGAGCAGCAGGCATGGCCGCAGGCAGAGGCGGCCTACCGCCAGGCCATTGCATGCCAACCAGAATATAGCGTGGCATTGTTGAATCTGGGCTTGATACTGGATCAGCAAAACCGCCTGCCTGAAGCCGAGGCTTGCTACCGCCAGGCCTTGCACATCACCCCAGACGACGCCCTGGCTCATTACAATCTGAGTATCACCCTGACGTCACAAAACCGCAGGGCCGAGGCAGAAAGCAGTTGCCGCCGTGCGCTTGAAATCAAACCTGAATTCAGCCACGCCCATTTCCATCTTGCCACATTATTGCAACAACAAAGCAGACTGGAAGAAGCTGAAGTCAATTATCGCGAAGCCATACGTATCAACCCCGATTTTTTGCAAGCGCATTTCACTCTCGGTGGTTTGCTGCAACAAGCCAACAAAGCAAATGAAGCAATCACTTGTTTCGAACAAATCCTCCTTATCAATCCTGACCTGCATGAGGCAAGAAATGCCTTGCTTGGCATCTTCTTGGCACAAGGGCGCTATCCAGAAGCCGAAGTCATTTGCCGAAGCGCGCTGGAGTTACAGCCCGAACATGCGCCACACCACTTTAATCTCAGCATGACTTTACGCGGGCAGGGTAAGACCTCAGAAGCCGAAGTGAGCTTGCAAAAAACCTTGGCATTGGAAGCGAATTTCCCTGAGGCATATTATCACCTCGCCGTCATTGAGCAAGAGCGCGGGCGACACAGCGAGGCAGAAACCAGCTTCCATAAAGCACTGGCACTACAGGCCAACCACCCTGCGGTGCTGGAGCGACTGGCTGCGATACTGCAAAATCAGGAGCGCTTGCCTGAACTACTCGCAATCTATCAGCAAGCTTTGGCGAGCACACCTGGCGACACCAGCATACTGTGCAAGCTGGCTGCGGTTTACGTGGACATGGGCAAAAATAAAGAAGCCGAAACCATCTTGCTGCAAGCTCTGGCCTTACAAGCCGATCTGGCGTATGCCCACGGTTTGCTGGGTGGGATTTACATCAACCAGGGTCGCTATCCCGACGCTGAAGCCAGTTTACAAAAGCTGCTGAAAATCACGCCGGACAACGCTTTGGCCTATGACAATCTGGGCTCTCTGTCTTATTCGCAAGGCCGTTTTGCGGAAGCGATAACACGCTTCAAAACTGCTGTGCAACATGACCCAAGCTTATGGAATGCCTACAATAATCTGGCCAGTGCCTATAAGAGGGTAGGACGCCTGCAAGATGCGCAAACAAGTTATCTGGAAGTTTTGCAAATGCAACCCAATAGCGCCACTGCACATAATAATCTGGCACTGGTGCATGCAGACCTGGGCCAGATCGAGCAAGCCGTCAGTCTCTATAGAAAAGCCCTGGAAATCGATCCCAGCTTTGCCGAGGCACATGGCAATTTATTGTTTGTACTGAATTACCATCCTGAGCTCAATGGCAATGAAATTTATGCGGCCTATGAAGAATATGACAGGAAATTTGCCCAGCCTCACCAAGCTGAGTGGCATGCCTTTGCTAATCCGCGTCTGCCAAACAAACGCCTGAAAATCGGCTACGTAACACCCGATATGAACAGCCACTCGATCAGGCATTTTTTAGAACCGCTGCTGGCGCGCCATGACAAAAACAGTGTAGAAGTACATGCCTACGCCCATCTGCAATGGGAAGATGCCGTCACCGCACGTTATAAAACCTATGTTGATCATTGGATACCAACACTGCATCTTTCAGATCAAGCACTGGCCGCACGCATCCGTGCCGATGGCATAGATATCCTGGTCGACCTGGCTGGCCATACCGGCAATAGTCGTCTGCTGATGTTTGCCCGCAAACCAGCCCCCGTGTCAGTTTCATGGCTGGGCTTTGCCTACACAACTGGCGTCAAGGCGATCGACTATATGCTCATGGACGGCACCTGCATGCCCCCAGGCTGCGAAAGTGTATTTGCGGAACACCCCTGGCGCATGGACACACCTGGTTACTGCTATCGCCCAGCCGAGAGCATGGGTGCAGTTGGCTCCCTGCCTGCACTGCAGCGCAATTACATCACGTTTGGCTGTCTCAGCCGCGCCATACGTATCAATGATAAGGTCATCGCTGTTTGGACAAGGATACTGAAAAAATTACCGGATGCCCGGCTGATCATAGACAGCACCAATTTTAATGAAGACTTCATGCGGGAAGCCTGCTTCGTCAAATTTGAAGCCCATGGCATTTCACGTTCACGACTGGAAATAGGTTTTCATAGTCCGCCATGGGACACCATGCGCAAGATTGATATAGGCCTGGATTGCTTCCCTCATAATTCAGGCACCACTTTATTTGAATCTCTTTACATGGGCGTTCCTTACGTAACACTGGCAGATCGCCCCAGCATGGGCTTGCTGGGCAGCTCCATACTGGAAGGCGCAGGTCATCCTGAATGGATAGCCAGATCAGAACAAGAATATATAGACAAAGCCGTGGCACTTGCGAGAGACATACCGGCACTGGCACAACTGCGACTTAATTTACGTGAGCAAACCAGGGCCAGCGCCCTGATGGATGAACCGGGTTTTACACGCAAGGTGGAAGCGGCATATCGCGCAATGTGGACCAAGTGGTGCGAACAAAATCCCATCCTGTAACGACTAAAGACCATGACAGTAACAGAACTATTTACCGCCATACGCGCGTCCTATGTAGCGCTCTTATCTGCCACCGCGCAAAAAGACCAGGCGCATATTGAGCCAGCTTATCGCAATGCCGATGGTACATTGGCGCTGGAAGGCAACCCGGCTTTACCCTGCCGTGCAGACTTTATCCCCAAGACAGGTCCATTTGCAGGTGAGGCATATACCGTGGATGCGAACTCACAGCTGGAGTTTGAGCCTGTCCATTTTCAATTGTCAGCCACGGACATCCATATCCAGCCCTTCACCTGGGACTGGCTGAATTTACAGGTCCATGGCTTGCAGCCAGACATAGCCGGGGCAATACTGGCGGACTGGTTCATGGCCTACTTTGATGGCGAAGATGAAAACCAGGCAAATGAGCAAGGCCTGTATGGCGTCGTGCATTTCATGTCGGCCTTCTCTCAGCAGGTTCAGCAGGTTCAGCAAGCTCAGGCTTTGCAACTGACGATAGACCTGGGTTCTGTTCCTGGGTCAGCGCTGGAAGACCTGATGTTGCGCCTCTCGGATGCCGGGGCGCAGGCAGTACATCTGGGTTAAATTTCACCAGGCCAGGAGCAAGCTTACTTTGCCCTGGTTTTTCTATACACCCCATCAAAGCTGACATTCGCGCCACCGCAGTTTTTATTGTCAGCCACCAGCAGATATTCACCAAGTAGTCTGAAGCTGGCCACGCAGGCATATTCCCCTTCTCCATCCTTCATCTGCGCCAGATTATTGTGCGGTGTAATGTGGGCATTGATATCACCGGTATGTACATTGGCGTTCAAACCACGCCAGTAAGCCTGCCCTTCCAGCGCCAGGCCTGCGCCACTTTTCTTGAAATTCAGAAAGCCCGACTGATAGAAATTCCATTTTCCATACCAGTCATCCAATGTGCCTGTTTTTTTGGGTTTGCTGATCAATTTCTCGCCGTCTATCCAGCCCACAGTGGCAGACTTTGCGCCCGGGAACCAGGCACAGGCCCATTTACCCATGCGCTTGCTGACCAGAACTTCATCGCCATTGAGGAGATAGGCTTTCTCTTTACAGCTATCGCCTTTTTCCGGGCATGCGTCATCGTCCTTCAGAAAGTGCAGCCTTTGACCGGACGGGATATTAAGGCTGGCGACCTCGATCTTGCCCAGGTCGGCGGTATACAAGCCTGCCCTGCACATGCGTTCATCCTCGGTCAGCGCATGGGCTTGCCCAACCATGCAGATCAAGAGCAGGGGAAATAGTGTTTTGCGATGACTCATCAGGACATCCTTCGTGATTTGTTTGCAGCATCATAAACCATGCTACAGGCAAATTTGTATCTGACGTCCATCTGATCGCGTAATAGCGTATGGCAGCGAACACGGCTGAGTATTCTGAATATCACCACAAGGAAATCATCAAGTACAAAAAAAAATCAAAAAAAACGAACTAAATTTCTTAAGACAACTCGAATCATATACTTGCATAATTCACAATCAACAACGCCCAGGTTTATCGTGTAGTCAACAACACTTTTCATGAGGAGTAGATAGATGAGTTGCCGTGGAGTTCATTTTGCCCTGACCGCCAGTGAAGTTGCTGAATTAATGTCTATCGAAGATGAAGATGCTCGTCTTGAGCATCTGCAAGAAGAGATAGAAACACATTATTTTGAAGAAGCCAAAGACTACCTGGCCGAAAGCGATAAAGCCTGGGACGCCATGCATCGCACACTTGCCGATGGGCTGCTGAGCTGGGACGGCGGCGACTATCCTTTGAATCACACCGTACTGGCTGGTGAGCTTTTATATACAGGTGATAATTACATCATGAGCCTGAAAACTCCAGAGCAAGTGCAAGCGATTGCCCAGGCCCTGGCCGTATTGAACATCACCGAATTCAGACAAAGATATGATCAGATTGATGCCGACAATTATTGTGATGACTTAAGCGATGCAGATTTTGAATACACCTGGGAATGGTTCCAGCATGTGCGCAAACTCTATGCCCATGCCGCAATTGAAAAACGCTATGTCTTGTTTACGGTAGACCAGTAAATTTGCTTGATGAATCTGCTTGATGTATGTGCTGAATGCATATGGGGTAAGATGTGCAGTGCTTGCTTCGCTCTTATCCCATAGTAAATAAAATATCACAGCCTTTAAGAAGGACTGAGTTGACGCTGCTCATATGCTAGCGATGGCTTGGGTAAATAAGTCTCTTTAGTAAAATGATGCTTGCTATGCGGGTCCACCGGACTGCCAGATCAAAGAGCTGAAAAAAATGAATCCAGAAGCCGTAAAATCATTAGCGCTGTTACGCCAAAAACTCAGGAAAGCATCCATCGCCACGCTAGGTGGTTTTCGCCCGCCTGCCGATCCGCGGGTCTCTTATTTTGGTGCAGGCGTGGCATTGCCAGCAGAAGGCTTGCCAGTATGGAATGGCAAAGCCATGTTCCCGCTCTTGCAAATACGGGTGGCAGAACTGCCTTTTATCCCTGAACAGCTCCAGGACATTGCCTTGCTCGTCCTGTTTCACAATGACGATGAACACCCGTTTGACCAGCCGCATGGTGAAGGCTGGCTGATACGCGAATACCGCGAGGCCGATCTGGAGCATCTGCAGCCCTTGCCGCCATCTCATGCCAGATATGCGCCCAAGCCCTTCCCTATCGCCTGGCAGCTGGTCGAAGACGATGCACCCGGCTGGGAAGATGGCTGGAATGTGCTTGATCTGGATGCCATCAATCATGACGAAGCAGCGACCGATGCATTTTTTGATGATTTTTCACGCTATGCCAACACCAAGGTCGGTGGTTATCCCAAAGAAATCCAGCATGGGGCAGGCATACATGATTTTGTATTCCAGGTCGGCTCTGAAGAAAAATCACGCTGGATGTGGGGAGACAATGGCATAGGCTATTTCTTCAAGGATGCAGACGGCGTATGGTCCTGGGGCTGCCAGTTTTATTAAGGCTGCCAACGACAAGGCTGACTACCTTACGTCGCCTGATTATGCCGCTGATCGCCTGGAATTTGGAACTGGCCGCATTTCATCCCTATAATATTGGCACCGGAATTTATGCTCTTCATTTTTAAGGAAATTAATATGCGCATCCAAATCCAAAGAATCTGTCTGGCCATGGTGATGCTGGGCTCTTTGTTTTGCGGGCTGGCTCAGGCAGCAGATACTGATGGACAAATATTGACCACGGATGACAAGCATGTCAAATTTTGGGCCGCAGGCAAACCCGAAAAAACCGTGGAGAAACTGTCTGAACGCAAAGGTTTCCCTTATCAGCGCACCACCTATACGATGGAAGCAGAAGGCAGCATGCTCATGCTGGGCGTACTGGAATTTCATAGCGACGATTCCTCGCCTGCAGGCTATGAAATGGCTTATCTGAACACCATGCTGGACAATTTGCGCAGGGGATTCATTTCCAAATTTGCACTGGATGCCGATGGTGGCTGGGTAGATATCAGCCTGCCTACAGGCAATCTGAAGGGCAAGCAATTGAAGGGCAGACTACAAGGCCAGGATTTCACCCTGCGCGCCTATGTCGCCCCGCACACCATTTACATGCAACAAATTGGTCACTCACCAATAGACAAGAAGGCCGCTGAAGTCGCGAATAAATTTCTGCAGTCGCTAGTCATAGAAAAAGAATGAGGGGCTAGCCGCAAGACCATGCCCGGTGTTTGCATTGCCGGGACAGGTCTTTGCTTTGCTATACCATCAACGCTACAGCAGGGTGTGCCAGGTAAAGAAATAGACCGAAAAATATCCGCGATGTTTGGTCTGTACTCAATTGTCTACAGGCCCGCCTGCCCTGCCATACTTCTTCAAGGCTGCATATTCTCCTGTCAATTTTACAAATTGCACAGCATCTTCAGGATATCATAGTGACCGTCAGCCTTATGACTCGCGTATCGCGCGCAGCATGCGCAAAAGAATCCATGCATCAAGGCATTTATTAGCGACCAACCCCATCAAAGGACACATCATGCAAAATTTCGAAGGTAATCAAGTTCCTCAAGTCGACTTCAAACTCCACGAAAACAATCAATGGGTGAGCACCAATAGCGCAGAATTGTTTGATAACAAGACCGTCGTGGTTTTCTCCTTGCCTGGCGCGTTCACGCCTACCTGTTCATCGACGCATTTACCGCGCTATGAAGAACTGGCACCACAGTTTAAAGCACATGGGGTAGACAGCATTTTGTGCGTGTCTGTCAATGATGGCTTCGTCATGGAATCCTGGGCACGCGACCAGGGCTTGACCGCTGTGCGCCCGATTGCCGATGGCAATGGCAGCTTCACCGAGGGTATGGGCATGCTGGTCGACAAATCTGCACTGGGGTTTGGCAAGCGCTCCTGGCGCTATTCCATGCTGGTCAAGAATGGCGTGGTCAGTAAGATGTTTATAGAACCTGATGTAGCAGGCGACCCTTTCCTGGTCTCCGATGCCGACACCATGCTCGATTACATCGCCCCGAATGCTGTTAAACCTGAGCAAATTGCCCTGTTCAGCAAAGTTGGTTGCCCATTTTGTGCAAAAGCCAAAGAAGAACTCGATGCCGCCGGTGTGCATTACCTGGAAATGCCGCTGGCGGACAATGTGCGTCAGCGTCTGTTGTCTGCCGTTGCAGGCAAGGGTACGTCCCCACAAATGTTTGTCAATGGCGTATTGATAGGAGATGGTACAGCCATCAGCGCATGGATTAAAGCACGCGCTTAATCGTGAATCATATTCCATGCCACTTCCCCTGCCTGGGGAAGTGACATGGAACCCACTGCTTATGCCTCGGCCATGATCTTGCGTAATGCCTCTTCAAATATTTCAGGCGGCTGACCACCTGAAATCAAATGGCGTTCATTGATGATGATAGCCGGTACCGAGCTGATACCATTTTGCTGGTAGAAACGCTCTTTTTCACGCACCTCGGCAGCATAAGCGTCTGTTGCCAGCACGCGTGCAGCCTCTGCCGTATCCAGCCCCACTTCACCAGCCACCCGCACCAGTATCTCATGCGAAGCCGGGCTCTCGCCCTTGCTGAAATACAATTCAAACAAAGCTACTTTCAAAGCATGCTGACGACCTTGCAATTCAGCCCAATGCAGCAAGCGGTGCGCATCAAAGGTATTGTAGATGCGGCTGCGCGCTGGCATATTAAACTGAAAGCCCAGCTCTTCGCCACGTGCCCGTATGGCTTCACGGTTTTTGGCGGTTTGCTCAGCCGTTGCACCATATTTTTCTGCCAGATGCTCGGTGATGTCCTGCCCTTCCGGCACCATCGCCGGATTAATTTCAAAGGGCTGGAAATGCACTTGCACAGCGGCTTCACTGCCTATCTCAGCGATGGCTTGTTCCAGCGATTTAAGTCCTATGATGCACCAGGGGCATGACACATCCGATACAAAGTCTATCCTGATTTCTTTGCTCATTTTTCTTTATCTTTCCGCTGCCAGCTTCTATGCTGCAGCTATCAAATATCTGGCACCTCAGGTGCTGTACCTGCCACCAGTCTGATACCACATATGCGCACGCTTGCAAGTAATTCAAGTACCGGCAATGCGTGCCTGCATACCGTCGTCAATCCCGAGTTCATAGATTATTCTCAAGATGCACTATTTCCCTACGACACAATTTGCTGGACTGATGTCGATCAAGGCTTACTGTACTTGCCGTATTTTTTTGTAACATAGTCGAAATTAGTTTTTTATTATTTTCATATAAAATTGCTAAAAAAGGCATGGCCCCACTTTTTTTATATCTGTATGGCTATATCTAAAGATGTCATCCTTGCCAAATCTTCAATCTACAGATCATCTCATTGAACAAGAAAGCACAGGACAGCAAAACCTCAACCTCGAAAGGACAGTATGTCGGAACAGAGTTCGGTTTTAATTTTACAGGGCGGAGGTGCCCTGGGTGCCTATCAGGCCGGTGTCTATCAATGCCTGCATGAGAAACACAGGCCACTGGATTGGGTCATAGGCACATCCATAGGTGCTATCAATGCCGCCCTGATCGCTGGCAACCCACCAGAAAAACGTCTTAACCAATTGCGGGCATTCTGGGGTAGCCTGGCCCCGGACGCCACTCACCGCGCCAGTTTCTGGCCCGCAATGACGATGATGCCTTGGGCAGGACTGGCCAGCACCATGAATACCATGGGCACGATCATGAATGGCGTAGGCGGTTTTTTCAAACCCCGCCCTGGCGCATCCTGGGACATGAATGCCAAAGTCGCGTTGAACCAGACCGCTTTCTACGATACCTCGCCACTCAAGAGCACCCTGGAAAAATATGTGGATTTCGACTACCTGAATCAGGGCGAAATACGCCTGAGCGTCTGCGCTGTCGACCTCGACAATGGCCAAAGCGCTGTATTTGACAGCAGCAAGCTGAAGATCACGCCAGAACACATCATGGCAAGTGGTGCCTTGCCCCCGGGTTTTCCACCCGTGGAAATTGATGGACGTGCCTATTGGGATGGCGGCGTGTATTCAAACTCACCGCTGGAAATCTTTTTAAGAGAGGGCAACAACACCGATGCCCTGTGCTTCATGATCGATTTATGGGACCCGACAGAAGCACGCCCCACCTCGATTACTGAAGCCATGGCGCGCTATAAGAACATACAGTATGCCAGCCGCTCAACAGAGCAATTACAGGCACATCAAAAAATCCAGAACCTGCAACGCGCCATCCGCACACTGTCAGAGCAACTCCCTGAAAGCAAGCGCAATAGCGAAGCTCTGAAAAATCTGGTCGCCATGGGTTGCGACCATACCGTCAATGTCGTTCATCTCATCATGAAAGCCTTGCCGGATGACCAGTACTTCAAGGACGTGGATTTCAGTTCCGGCACCGTACAGGCACGCTGGGCAGCAGGTATCCACGATTGCCAGCGCGCACTCAGGCATAAAGCCTGGCTACAACCCCTGCCACCCCACGCAGGGCTTATTATTCACGAATTACCTCAGGAATAAACATGACTGAAGACGAAATCCGCCGCAATGCATTTGCCATGCCCTACACCAATTCTGCTTTTCCACCGGGGCCTTACCGCTTTACGGATAGAGAATACCTGATCATCACCTATCGTACTGATCCCGAGTTGCTGGAAAAAATTATTCCGGCACCACTCAAGCTGGCAGAACCCGTGGTCAAATTCGAGTTCATCAACATGCCTGACTCGACCGGTTTTGGCCATTATTGCGAATCTGGCCAGGTCATCCCGGTCACCCTCGATGGTGTGCATGGTGCCTATGTACACAGCATGTATTTGAATGACCACCCACCGATAGCGGCCGGGCGTGAGCTGTGGGGCTTCCCGAAAAAATTGGGTGAGCCTGAACTCAGGGTCCATAAAGATACCCTGGTTGGTACACTGGACTATAGCGACTTCCGCATCGCTACCGGCACCATGGGTTTCAAGCATACCAAGCTGGATCATGCCGCCATCAAGGCAGGCATGGAAGTCCCGAATTTTTTATTGAAGATCATTCCCCATGTCGATGGCACACCCCGTATCTGCGAACTGGTCCAGTACCAGCTCACCGATGTCGTCGTCAAAGGTGCCTGGGGTGGCCCCGGCGCACTGGATTTGCATCCGCACGCCCTCGCTCCCATCGCTGGCTTGCCAGTACTTGAAGTATTATCTGCAGTACACATACTTTCTGACCTGACTTTGCCCTATGGCACAGTTGCGTACGATTACCTCGCCACCATCAAGAAATAAGCAAATAAAGGAAACCACATGTTACTCAATAACAAAGTCGCCCTCATCACCGGTGCCGCCAGCGGCATAGGCAAAGAAATCGCCATAGAATACGCCAAGCAAGGCGCCAAGATCGTCATCGCCGACATGGCCCTGGAAGCAGCACAAGCCACCGCCAAAGAAATCGAAGCATCCGGCGGCACCGCCATGGCCGTGGCCATGAACGTGACAGATGAAGCACAAGTGGATAAAGGCGTGGCCGATGCAGTCGCCGCCTACGGCAATATCGACATCCTCATCAGCAATGCCGGCATACAAATCATCAGCCCTGTGGTTGAGCTGAGCCTGGACAACTGGAAAAAAATGCTGGCCATCCACCTTGACGGGGCTTTCCTGACCACCCGTGCCTGCATGCGTTCCATGATCGCTGGCGGCAAAGGCGGCAGCGTGATCTACATGGGCTCAGTCCACTCCCATGAAGCCTCCCCTCTGAAAGCCCCTTACGTCACCGCCAAGCATGGCTTGATCGGCCTGGCCAAAGTCGTCGCCAAAGAAGGCGCCAAAAACAATATCCGCGCCAACGTCATCTGCCCCGGCTTCGTCCGCACCCCGCTGGTCGATAAACAAATCCCGGAACAGGCAAAAGAACTGGGTATCACAGAAGCCGAAGTCATCAAAAACGTCATGCTCAAGGAAACCGTGGACGGCGAATTCACGACTGTGCAAGACGTCGCCCAGACCGCGCTATTCCTGGCGGCGTTTGGTACTAACGCCTTGACTGGTCAGTCCATCACGGTTAGTCATGGGTGGCATATGCAGTAAACTGCTCTTTGGGGTAGTGAATTAATGTGCTGAATTAAGCGTACCCGCAGTATTACTGCGGGTATTTTTAATTGCGTATTTGCTTTGAATATTTTGCTTCAGGAAGAGGGAAATGTATCTACAGTTAACGCGGGAAAACCGTGGTGAGCACCATACTGACTGAAGCGCCCATCAAATTCATTTTCCAGGGCAGATAAATGGCTGCTGATCTTATGTGTCGCCAATAGCAGCGCCTGCATACTATCGTCCCCATCACCATAAGATAATTTCTGAAAGTGAGCAGTCTGAATCAAAAACGAGCATCGCCAATTGTGTGGTCCAAGCTCTGTAGGCTGCCACACCCATACCTGAACATCAATAACGCGACCATCTGCAAAGGTAAATTCAAAATCCCGACGGGCGATAGCATGTTTTGCGAGATCGGGATACGACAGGAATTCGCCGACGAATAACTTCTTTCGCATGCGTCGGCTACGGGATTTTTTGAGGCTGCTCATTAATATGCGATTAAAACCGGGCAATTAGACCAAGAAATATTTTCATCTCGGAAACTCAAAGAGCTATTACTGCAGGCTCAATTAACATGATGTACTCATCTTTCCCGCTCCTTCTCCCACAAAACATCACTACCTCCCGCATACCGGTTCAACACCCGCGACAACACAAACAGCAAATCCGACAAGCGGTTCATATACTGTCTTGGTGCATCGTTGATAGTCTCGGCATTGCCTACGCTGACTATCGCACGCTCGGCGCGGCGGCAGACGGTGCGGCAGACGTTGGCGATGGCGGCGGCGCGGGAGCCCCCTGGCAGGATGAAGTCTTTTAGTGGTGGCAGGTCAGCATTGTATTTCTCCAGCAGGGCATCGAGCCTTTCTACCTGGGTATCGGTGATCATGGTGTAGCCGGGGATACATAGTTCGCCGCCCATGTCGAATAGGTCGTGCTGTATGGAAACCAGCTCATGCTTCATCTGGTCTGGCATGTCTTCGCAGAGCAGGACGCCGATGTGTGAGTTGAGTTCATCCACGTCGCCCATGGCGTGTACGCGCAGGGCGTCTTTGGCGATGCGGCTGCCGTCACCCAGGCCGGTCGTACCTTTGTCGCCGGTACGTGTTGCGATTTTTGAGAGTCGATTACCCATGGCAAATAAAATAAGTAAAAAATAAATAAGGAAGTTTGAAAGGATACGGCAAAATTTGGCCGGACACAGCATAATAGAGCGCATCACGACCAGTACGGACCTCATTATGAACCATCCTGCCATTTTGGCGAGTGTCAGAAAGCCCCTGCCCCCAGGCTTGCTGCATGCCCTGCAAGCGTTGCTGGAAGACCGCTGCAGCGTCGCGCTGGCGGTGCGTGAGCACCATGGCCGCGATGAATCCTCGTATGAGCCCATGCCGCCAGAAGCGGTGGTGTTTGTACAGAGCACGCAAGAAGTGGCCGAGGTCCTCAGACTGTGTCATGCGCATGAGGTGCCTGTCATACCCTACGGTGCCGGTTCCTCGCTGGAAGGCCATATCCTGGCCCTGCATGGGGGTGTGACGATAGATTTGTCGCAGATGAACAGGATGATCGCGGTACATGCCGAGGATTTGACCGCCACCGTGCAGGCAGGCGTGACGCGCAAGCAATTAAATACCGAGATCCGCGATACCGGCCTGTTTTTCCCCATAGACCCGGGTGCTGATGCCAGCCTCGGTGGCATGGCAGCCACGCGGGCATCGGGTACGAATGCGGTGCGCTATGGCACCATGCGTGAAAACGTCATGGCGCTGACGGTGGTAACTGCCGATGGCCGCATCATACGCACAGGTTCGCGCGCCAAGAAATCATCTGCCGGTTACGATTTGACGCGGGTGTTTGTTGGCAGTGAGGGTACGCTGGGCATTATCACTGAAGTGACGGTCAAGCTTTATCCTTTGCCAGAAGCAATTTCTGCCGCAGTATGCAGCTTCGCGGATAATGCCGATGCAGTAAATACCGTGATCCAGACCATACAGATGGGGGTGCCGATTGCGCGGGTAGAATTTCTGGATGCAAATGGTGTGCGTGCCATCAATGCGCATGACAAGCTGGATTTGCCAGTCAAGCCTTTGCTGTTGTTTGAATTCCATGGCACTGAGCATGGTGTCAAGGAACAGGCAGAGCTGGTGCAAGAGATAGCAGCAGCCAATGGTGCCGGTGATTTTGAATGGGCCACCAGGCCAGAAGACCGCAGCCGCCTGTGGGCTGCGCGGCATAATGCCTATTTTGCGCTGCTGCAATTGCGGCCAGGTTCACGTTCTATCTCTACCGATTGCTGCGTGCCGATTTCTCGCCTGGCTGAATGCATCAGTGAAACCCAGATCGATTGTGAAAACCATGGCATCACCTATTCCATCATCGGCCATGTGGGTGATGGCAATTTCCATGTCTTAATGCTGGTAGACCCGGATAGGCCCGATGAAATTGCGGTGGCAGAATCCATCAACCAGCGCATGGTGACGCGGGCGATTGCCATGGATGGTACGTGCACGGGTGAGCATGGCGTGGGTATACACAAGATGGCGTTTTTGATCGAGGAACATGGAGCAGATGCGATACACATGATGCGCTTACTCAAGCATGCGTTTGATCCTAAGAATATTTTAAATCCAGGCAAGATTATTGCGTGGGATGAAGTTGAAGAATAAATAAAGACAGTATTCGGCTTTTCAAAACAAAACCGCTCACCACAGAGACTCAGAGGCACAGAGGTGGCACAGAGAAAAACATATAAAGAAATGCAGAGTTTCTCTGTGTCTTCAATATGATGATTCCAGTTGCATGTGATTTTTTGAACTGCTTACGAATACGCTACATAAAACAAATCAGGAAGAGTATGGCAACACGATTACCACCAGTACATGCATTATCGGCTTTTGAGGCTGCGGCGCGGCATAGTTCTTTTGCGGTGGCGGCGGAGGAGTTATGTATTACGCCTTCTGCGCTGTCGCATCGCATACGTTTATTGGAAGAGCATTTATGTGAACGCGTTTTTGTGCGCGAAGGGCGCAGCGTCACGCTGACTGAATTTGGCCGCCGTTATCTGGATGTGGTGCGGGTAGCCTTGCGCACTTTGTCGGATTTTCCGCTACCTAACAAGGTCACGCAAAGCCAGTTGCGCGTCAAGGTGACTGTGCCGCCGACCTTTGCGCGCTATATGTTCATGCCGCGCCTGGCCAGCTTTACGTCAGCTCATCCAGAGATAGAAATTGAAGTCTATCTGTTTGTGCCCTTGTATGACCTGAGCTTGTCTGAAAGCGATGTGGAGATACGTTTTGGTGCGGGTGAATACCCCAATCTGGTGACCAGGAAATTGTTCATCGAGCCCAGCTTCGTGGTCGCCAGCCCGGCCTACCTGAAGACCCTGCCACCGATACTAAGCCCGGCAGATTTGCGCCATGCCAAACTCTTGCGCTCAGCCCTGGAACCCTGGCAACCCTGGTTTGAAGTGGCGGGACTGGACTGGCCAGAACCGACTACCGGCTTACGGGTGGATGACCTGGGTCTGTTGCTGGAAGCAGTCAAGCATGGCCATGGCCTGGGCCTGACCCGCCAGCAATTTGCCCAGGACATGATTAGCAAAGGCGAAGTGGTCAGGGTACTGGATACACAGCTGGCGACACCACCGCATGCCTATTACCTGGTACATGAGGCGCAAGCGAATATACGGCCCGAGGTGCAGCTGTTCATAGAATGGATGCAGGCGACTTATCAGCAGGTTTAGGGCTGAATTACTTCCTGTAGGGTGCGAATGGTGCGCATAGCGCACCCTACCGACATTGACACTACATTCTGTAGGAGCGGCTTTAGCCTCGAACATTTAACCGTGCAGGCTATGTGCTGTCGGCGAACCGCCATAGCTTATCAAAGATTCGCGGCTGAAGCCGCTCCTGCAGAGCACAACATACCCGGGAAATTTTTACGCTAAACCACCCTGCTACTTTCCTTCCCCGGTTGCGCTATCTGCTGCTGCAATAACAGCCATTTATCCAGGGGCATGGGGCGGGCGAATAAAAAGCCTTGCATGGAAGCGCAGCCATTGGCGATCAGGAATTCGGCCTGCTCCCTGGTTTCTACGCCTTCTGCCACGACCTTTAATCCCAGATGGGATGCCATCGATAAAATCGACTGCACGATGGCCGTGCCATTGGCATCATTCGGAGTATCTTGCACAAAACTCTTGTCTATCTTGAGTTCATACAGGGGCAGGCGCTTGAGGTAGGCGAGGCTGGAATAACCCGTGCCAAAATCGTCGATGGAAAAACGTATGCCCAGGGTCGTCAGCTCCAGCATGCGGGCGATGGTGTCTTGCAGGTTTTCGATCAGCAAACCTTCGGTGACCTCAAAAATCAGGCGCGAGGGTGGTGCGCCTGTGTATTTCAATACCCGCCTGACCTTGTTGACAAAATCAGGCTGGCGGAATTGCTTGGGGCTGACATTGACAGACAGCGGCATGTCCCAGCCAGCCGCCTGCAATTGCAACAGGGCCAGGCAACCTTGTTCCAGTACCCAATCGCCCAGGCGCAGTATCATGCCTGATTCTTCTGCGACGGGGATGAAGAGTGCCGGCGAGATGAAGCCACGTTCCGGGTGTATCCAGCGCATCAGCATTTCACCGCCTACCGGTTTGCCCAGCCTGTCGACCTGAGCCTGTATGTACATATGCAAATGCCCGCCGGAGATGGCTTCGCCCAGCTCCCGCTCCATGGTCAGCCTTTGCTCGACCTCGGTTTGCATGCCGGTTTCATAGAAGGCGATTTGATTGCGACCACTGCTCTTGGCGCGATACATGGCGGTATCTGCCTCGCGCAACAAGTCGTGGGAATTCTGGTTGTCGCGTGGCAGCAGGGTCACGCCTATGCTGCAGGTGGTACTGTATTGCAGGCCATTGATATCAAAAAATTGCGAGATTGAATAACGGATTTTTTCTGCCACGGCTTGTGCTGCATGGGCACCCGCCACCACGTCGTTGGAGATATGGCAGAGCAGGACGACGAACTCGTCACCACCGATATGGGCCACCGTATCCACCTCACGCAGGCTGCCGCTCAGCCTGTGGGCGACCAGGTTCAGCAAGGCATCGCCAACGGCATGGCCGCGTGCATCATTGATGTATTTGAAGTGATCCAGGTCGATGAACAGCACTGCACTAATCATATTGCTGCGTCTAGCAGTCGCCAGCAAAATACTCATGCGATCCAGCAACAGGCGGCGGTTAGGCAAGCCCGTCAGCACATCAAAATAAGCCAGCCTGTGTATATGTTCCTGGGCTTTTTTACGGTCACTGATATCGCGCCCGGTAGCTACCCAATGACTGAAGATGCCCTGTTCATCTGCCAGTGGTACGACATCGGCCTCCATCCAGAATTCGCTGCCATCATGGGTATAGCAAATCAATTCTATGTGCACGGATTCGCAGTTGATCAGGGCTTGATTGAGTCTCTCAAGTTCATCAACCTGGGTACGTGGACCTTGCAAAAATACCGGTGACTTGTCTATCACGGCTTCACTCTGGAAACCGGTCTGGCGCACGAAAGCATCATTGACAAAGACAATCTTCAGGCGACGCTTGCTTGCGCTTTCGACATCGGCCTTGATGATCATGACGATGTCGTTCAGGCGCGCCACAGCAGCGACGATGAGGCGCAATTCTTCATTCGTGGTTTTCAAGGAAGATTGCCCTTGCTGCAGCGAGGCGGTGATGACGCGCTGGTGTTCGAGTGAACTGTCCAGCCTTTGTAAGAGCACGCCACATGAAATGGACATGACAGTCGCAATAAAAGCGAAATTGATGGTGACTACCACCAGTTGCATGACAGGGTGGGAATCAAAACCGTAGACATGCAAATTCGCATCGGCGACATAACCTACCACCAGCAAACTGACTGAAGCCAGCACCAGTGCTTGCAGGGATAAGCGCATATCCAGCAGCAAAGAAGTCAGCACGGGAAAGGCCAGTAAATAAATCAGGCCAGTCAAACCCACTTTGATGAGAAACCAGATGCCCAGCAAATACAGGAACAGCAAGAAATTCCAGGCGCGCTGCTGATAACTCAGAAATGGCAAGCGCCAGATGGTGGCCACCCAGGCCAGGGCGAACACATCGACCACCACCACTGACCACAGATTTTCACTGATGGCCAGCACGATACTGGGTATGGCGGTCGCCCCACCCAGTGCCAGGACAAAAAACAGGATGGCCGACAACACTTGCTCACGCCACTGGTGGGTTTCACCCAGTGGCGATGAGTTTGCCATGTAGTTACTGCGAATGAATTGAAAAACAGTCACAAATCCTGTCCTTCTGCAATCACATCACGAAACAGGCCAGGCTCCGTTGAGCGGCCAGATCAGTAATACTATACCAACATTTATGACTGCAAACAGAAAATACGCTGCTACTGGCAAAAAGCCACAAAATTGCATTTACCTATAGCAATATTGTGACTCTATCCCGTATTTCTGGTCTTGCCATACTGCAAACAGAGCAAGATCGCTACTATTCCGCCAGTTACTGCTTTGAATAATAGCCTGTTAATCGACATTCTTGCCAGCGGATGCGCACCATAGAGCAAACCATTGTTCACGACTGAGAGTGATTGTGGTGGCTTTGACAGCCTCCTGTATTGCGGCAATACGCCCGGAACCGGTTAATACCAGTGGCCTGGATGGATGTTGTAAAATCCACGCAAGTGCGATGCTGCCTGGGCTGGTATCGAGCTCATTGGCGATGCGGGCCAACGCTGCGCTGACACGCTGACTACGCTCATCCTGCTCATGGAGTGGGCGGAACAAGCTGCCACCACCCAGGGCTGACCAGATCATGGGCGCAATCCGCAGGCGCTGGCACAGGTCCAGCGTGCCATCATGCAACGGCTGCATATGCAAGAGCGATAATTCCACTTGATTGGTCACCAGCGGGAAACGCGCTGCCAGCAATTCAAACTGACTATTGGTGAAATTGGACACACCAAAATGCCGGACCTTGCCACTCTCTTGCAATTGCCTGAAAGCGTCCGCGATTTCATCCGCATCCATGAGAGGATCTGGTCTGTGTATCAGCAGTAAATCCAGCTGTTCTATCTGCATTGCGCGCAAGGATTGCTCAGCTGAGGCGATGATGTGCGCGGCGCTGGTATCGTAATGCTGCATGCCATGCGCAGGCCGCTGGTCAGACACCAGCTTGATGCCGCATTTGCTAACGAACTGGAATTGATCGCGCAAATGCGGTGCCAGCGCGATGGCTTCACCGAGCAGGCTTTCACTCTGGTAATCGCCATAGATGTCAGCCTGGTCTATGGTGGTAACACCCAGAGCCAGCGCCTGCTCCAGAAATGTCACTCTCTGCTGCGTCGTCATTTGCCAGCTACCTAGCCGCCACAAACCCAGCACGATACGGGAAAACTCAGGGCCATTCGGGGCAATCTGCAAACGCGGGCTGTTCGTTGAAATACTCATGCTTGTTGTACCTGTTGTAAAGTGGCGATCAAATCATCACGTGTGGTAAAGCCGGAAGCCAGCATATGCAAAGCTTCTTTATGCACCAGCAAGAGTGCCGGAAAACCGCGTATGCCCCATTGCTGTGCTTGCTCAAAATGCTCCCTGGTATCTGACATGGTCATGGCTGAGACCAGGGTCTCGGCAAAGCTGTGCACATCAAAACTGTCTTCACCTTCGACCTTGTTCATGGCTGCAACCGCCAGTTCTGACAAGACCGCAGTGTCACGTACATCTTTGCCCTCTGCATAAAATCCATGCTGTATCGCATGAAATACCGCCAGCGCCGCACGGCCAGTATCATCATCCGTCAATGTGCGCGCCGTTACCACGGCACGGCAAGCAGGCTCGGTATCATAGATAAAACCTGGCTGCGACAGCGCTGCACTGTCGAAAGGCAAACCAGTACGCTCGGCCACATGCTGCCAGTGCCCGAGGATAGTGGTGCGTGTTGCCTCATCCAGCACTTGCTTGTTATAGGCACGCAAACCACCCATGATCACATCCAGCTTGGAACCAGGTAATGTATCCAATAAAGCCAACAATTCCGGCCCAAAACCATAACACCAGGAACACATGGGGTCGGCCACATAAATCAACTGCGTCATAAGTTTATCTCTGAATAAAAAGGGATATGCCATTGTATAGAAACTTGGAAATGGCTGGGCAGTGAGGAAGTTTTACGGCCCAAGACCAGAGGCTCTGATAATCCACGAACGTCACTGGAGCGCCAGCCGGTAGCCTCCAGCCTGCGCAGGAGCGACGATGTTAAGTTTTCAGATTGAAACAGACGCATCCGATTGTAAAAACTTGAACTATCTCAACACTTTGTGAAAGTTTCAGGTTGAAATACGCACGCATACGGACGCAAAGATTTGAACGCAACTTCACTGATCGTACTGTCAATGCTGGTAGCCAGCCGCCCTGGTTGCAAGAGAATGAGCCCCACAACCGTCGCTCCAGCGCAGGCTGGAGCCCAGCGCCGTTGCTTGATGCGCCGTATGGTGAGCAAGATCGCGCCTGGTCGATGAAACAACGGTGCGCATGGCGCACCCTACTTTGGTGAATTGAAGGCTAGCTCCTTAAAGAGCCATGTCCAGGATTAAAATAAAAAGCCAAAGCCACAGAGTAAAAACAGAGATATCTCATGTTTTTGCTGCTCTTTTGTTTTTCTTGTCTTTCTCAGTGCGACTCTGTGTCTCGGTGCCTCTGTGTTGAGAGGTCTTGACCTTGATTTTGATCTTGTTTTTAGTTTGTATTTTCCGTTTTTCCAAAAGCAAAACCCCCACTCAATTAAATGAGCGGGGGTCTGCAGAATAAAAGCCTGACGATAACCTACTTTCACACTGGTTGCAGCACTATCATTGGCGCGTAATCGTTTCACGGTCCTGTTCGGGA